>DAOPPB010000007.1:0-35682 GCA_035358315.1 bacterium | reverse complement strand
GGAGATTATTGTACAGGATATATCAAGTTTGTGTCTACGGGTTTTATTTGGGTATGAAAGCAAAACAAAAAAAGGGGTACATTTTTGTTAAAACATACCCCTTAAAGGGAAATTAATTTTCAGACATTTTGCTATTCAAGATATCCACGATATCATTATCTGTTAGAATCAATGAGGATGCCGTAATCAGGTGCTTGGAAATACGATTTTCTGTATCATATATCTCCAGCATCTCATCTCTCCTGAGAAAATTAAAATAGTAGCTAGATTGAATGCCAGGATGTTCAGCGGTGTATTCAAGAAATACAACACCGAATGCGGCAGGGGAAAATTCTAATCGCCTAATATCAACGTCCTCGGAGAATTTAATATCCACAGAGCTACTACTAGTCCTAAAGAAATAATACAGATCGTCCGACACAAGTGGCGTCATTATACCATTTACATCGCTAACTACTATCCTTCCGCGCTCTGCATACTCAGAAAACCAATCGTAGTGATTAATAACCAGGAAAACATCCGGGTTTTCCATCATGTAATAGTCAAGAGCTAGTTCCCTCGCGTTAGCTTCGATAATGGAAATCTCTCTGTAGTTGTAGTTCTTACCACGAATAACGGAGTAGCATGCCTCCTCCGGATCATTCACATAAGCATCACCCAAATCTAAAAAATACTTTGGATTGAGGCCACCCAGAAATCTAAGCTTTAGATATACCAGTTCAATATCATTGAGCTGACGGGGGGCGATTTTCATATTTGAATCCCAGACAACTGCTCCTGATGGAGAAATTATCTTATATAGAGGAGATTCCTGAGATTCTAAGGATGCTACCCCCAAATTATATCCAAGTGGTAAATTAATATCCACAAAATATTCGTCTAAATCGCTATTAGAAGTAACGATGCCCTCGGATATAAGGCTACTGCGGAGCGCCCGGTACTGAGGTGAGGAGAGTTTGTACCTAATCTGCGCGTAGTCGTTAATAACATCTTCTCCAGTTACGTATAGCGTAAGTTCTAATCCCCAAAACATTGACGCCGGGCAATCTTCCGCCACGTCACCTAACTCCAAATACTCAAAACCAGGCATATAGTAACCCTCCAAATGCACCTTCATCAAGGACAGTACCTTAGTTTCCGCAACTGGAGGTTGTATTTCCTGTTGGGTTTCTATCGGAGCCGCCTCCGGAGTGATTTCATCGAAGGAAGCGGTAGAAGTTTCCTCAACCGGCTCAGTTACTTCCGTACTTACCGTTGGAACTTCAGGTTTAGATGTTGCAACCCCTTCTTTCTTAGGGGAAGAACATCCCGACACAATGACGCTAGCAATAGCCAGCGTCAAAACCAGCTTGTACAGTCTATTACGCTTAAACATTTCAGTCTCCTTTTATATATTTTTTATATATTTTTATTTTTTTTTAACGTGCAAGATGCCCCTAAGCCCCATAATTTCCCAATGGGGATTGGCAATTCGGCTGAATGGTAACATAAATTAGAGTATTAGTCAAATACTACAGGGTGTCTATACCTATACTAGGACAATTAAAAACAAAAAAAGGGTACATTTTTGTTAAAACGTACCCCTTAAAGGGAAATTAATTTTCGGACATTTTGCTATTTAATATGTCTACGACATCGCTGTCGGTCAAAACCAACGGTGACGTCGCAACAAACTCCCAACTTAAATCATGATTCTCATCTTCCATTTCTATTCTTCTTAAAGCTGCCTCATCAGCTCTTCCCAGAAAACGAAAATCCGGAACAATCTCATCTCCTTTACCCTCGTAATAATCCGTCTCTGTGTAATCCAGAATTACAACACCGAATATACGTGGGTTGAACGTATAAGCTACATCCTTATTTTCCGAGAACTCGATAGTAACAAAGTTATCTTTAGTCCTGAAGAAAAACCTGGATCCATCATCAGACGCAAATGGTGTTAATACACCGCTTGTATCGCTGATAATAAGTTTACCGTATTCATTCGGAGACCAATCATAGACCAAAAATACTTCGGTATTTTGGATCATGTAGGACAAAAATGCCAACTTCCTAGCCCGCACCTCGATTGGAGAGAACGTATTCAGTAGATTTCTACCTTCATCTCTCCACACGTCCTCACACGCTTTTTCAATATCCCCCTCATACCACCCGAAACTTGGATCAAGAATGTCCCCAATTGTGTAATTCGGGTTATAGCTTCGATTAAGCTCGAGCTTCAAATACGCTAACTCAACGTCATTAAGTTGCCTTGGAGCAACTTTCATATTTGAATCCCAGATAACTGCTCCTAATGGAGAAATTATCTTATACAACGGAGAATTTTCCGATTCTACCGAAGAGATTTCCATCTTATATCCGAGATTTGCAAGACGGATGCTGTTATACCAGATATCATCAGGATCATCAGAGGAAGATAAACCTTCGGATACAAAAGCATCCCTAAGTGCCCTGTACTGAGATGAAGACAGCACATAATCTATCTCCAAAGACTCGTTTACGATATCTTCTCCCGCTAGGAGAAATTCAACAGAGATGCTTTGACAATCCTCGACTACATCCCCAAGCTCCAGAATTTCCAGGCCCGAAGCGTATTTTGATCCGTAAAAATGCACCTTCATCAAGGACAGTACCTTAGTTTCCGCAACTGGAGGTTGTATTTCCTGTTGGGTTTCTATCGGAGCCGCCTCCGGAGTGATTTCATCGAAGGAAGCGGTAGAAGTTTCCTCAACCGGCTCAGTTACTTCCGTACTTACCGTTGGAACTTCAGGTTTAGATGTTGCAACCCCTTCTTTCTTAGGGGAAGAACATCCCGACACAATGACGCTAGCAATAGCCAGCGTCAAAACCAGCTTGTACAGTCTATTACGCTTAAACATTTCAGTCTCCTTTTATATATTTTTTATATATTTTTATTTTTTTTTAACGTGCAAGATGCCCCTAAGCCCCATAATTTCCCAATGGGGATTGGCAATTCGGCTGAATGGTAACATAAATTAGAGTATTAGTCAAATACTACAGGATAAAAAATAGGCTTCTGTAATCAACTTCCTAGCATTGGTGTCTTAGTGTCTAAAATATTTAAATACAATAAGCAAACCGCACTTACAAACTCCTCCTCATGTCCCTGATTCTATCCCTTAAAACAGCCGCTTTCTCAAAATTTAAAGCGTCAGCTTCATATCTCATCAGACTCTCCAGTTTTTTAATCTCCTTCTTCAATTCCGGCGGCGGAAGTTGTCTATAATCTACATCTTCCCATATCTCCCTCTTATTACTTATTTGCTCTTCAATTTCCTGATCAATCAGTTTTTCTCTTATAGGTTTTACTATCTGCTGAGGCGATATACCATGTTTTTTGTTGTATTCCAATTGAATATTTCTTCTTCTCTCAACTTCCAATACCGCTCTTTTCATGCTTCCCGTTATGTTATCGGCGTACATCACTACTTCTCCCTGAACATGTCTGGCGGCCCTTCCCATCGTTTGTATCAGGGAAGTTTCGGATCTTAAAAACCCCTCTTTATCCGCGTCCAAAATAGCTACCAAACCTACCTCGGGAAGATCCAAACCTTCTCTAAGCAGATTTATACCAACCAAAACATCATATTCCCCCCTTCTTAAATCATCCAAAATATCAGTTCTTTCAAGAGTATCCACATCGGAATGCAGATAGGTTACTTTAATATCTTTATCCGCTAAGTAACCAGATAACTCTTCGGCCATCCTTTTAGTTAATGTAGTTACCAAAACTCTTTGCCCTTTGGACACCTTTTCTTCAATTCTCGAAACCAAATCGTTTATCTGCCCTTTTGTGGGTAAAATCTTTATTTCCGGGTCGGTAATGCCCGTCGGCCTTAAAAGAAGTTCCACAACATTTCCTCTGGACTGTTTTATTTCCCATTCGTCGGGCGTAGCACTAACGTAAATACTGGTACCTCGTCTTTTCATAAACTCATCAAAATTTAATGGTCTGTTATCCAACGCTGAAGGAAGCCTGAAACCATACTCTATAAGTGTCTCTTTTCTTGACCTGTCACCATTGAACATACCCCTAATCTGGGGGATCGTCATGTGTGACTCATCAATTATAGTTATGTAGTCCTTTGGAAAATAATCCATTAAAGAATAAGGCGCATCTCCGGGTTTTCTTCCGTCAAAATATCGGGAGTAATTCTCTATCCCTTTGCAATATCCGATCTCCCTTATTATTTCCAAATCATATTTGGTTCTTTGCTCCAATCTATAGGCCTCTACTTGTTTCCCTTCTTTTCGCAATTCCGCTAATCTTACTTCTAAGTCATTTTCTATTTGATTAAGAGCTCCCTCTCTCATCTCTTCCGAAGTAACGTAATGTTTAGCGGGAAAAATAACCGCATAATCCTCATGGGAACCACTTTCCGCTACGTATTCATTTTCATTTTCATTTTCTTCTACATCCCCATCGTCCGACTTATCCGTAAATCTCTCATGGTAATCTTCTTTAGCGATATATTGACCTGTAAGGGGATCAAAATGACTTATTTTTATCAAAACATCATCAAATATTTCCAGCCTCAAGCCACTATTCTGGTATGCAGGAAAAACATCAATAACTTCTCCGACAACCCTGTAAGTACCTCTTTTGAAATCATAATCCGAACGTTCATAGTAAGTCTGCTCAAGTCTTTTAAGGAGATCGTTCTTTCTTAACCTCATTCCGGTGCGAAGCTCTATGGCAACTTTTCCATATTCAACAGGAGAACCTAAGTTATATATACAGGAAACGGAAGAAACCACTATTACATCTTTTCTGGTCATAAGAGATGTGGTAGCGGAAAGTCTGAGTTTATCTATTTTTTCATTTATTGCAGAATCTTTTTCTATGTAGGTATCGGTGGAGGGAATATAGCTTTCGGGCTGGTAATAATCATAATAGCTGACAAAGTATTCGACTGCGTTTTCAGGGAAAAAATCTCTAAACTCCTGATAAAGCTGGGCCGCCAAAGTTTTATTATGAGAAATTACCAGCGCCGGTTTGTTCATATTTTTTATTACATTCGCCATAACAAAAGTTTTTCCGGAACCCGTAACACCCAAGAGAACCTGATCCCTAAGCCCGGATTTTATATTTTCAGTTAATCTTTCTATTGCCTGAGGTTGATCACCCGTAGGCTTAAACGGCGAAACAAGTTTAAACATGTAAAAATAATATCATAAAACTCTTGACATCTTCGGATATTTTTCGGTATTATAAAAACACGAAGAAAATACGTAAGTTATTTTACTTTTAATTTATTTAAAGGAGGAAAAATGAGCCCCGTAACACTCTATAAGAAACAAAAACAAATTTTGGATTTTATTTCTCAGTACATACAAACAAACGGATGTTCCCCAACTTTACAGGAAATAGCTGATGCAATGAACTTATCTTCATTAGCAACAGTTCACGAGCATTTACAGGCATTGGAAAGGAAAGGGATAATAAAAAGATATGACGGGGCTGTGAGAGGAATAGAGGTAGTAGATAGTTCCATAAATGCAAGTCTAACGGCAGTAGAACTTCCTCTGGTAGGATACATAGCGGCCGGGGAACCCATAGAAGCAATAGAAAACGAACTTACAACAGTGATGATTTCCTCAGATATGGTGTCAAAATCAAAAAGATGTTTTGTGCTACAGGTAAAGGGCTCCTCCATGATTAACGAGGGAATAATGGATGGGGACTATGTAGTCTTAAAACAACAGGAAACCGCTGAGAATGGACAAATAGTAGTGGCTTTGATAGACAACGATTTTGCCACACTGAAAAAATTTTACAAAGAAAAGGACGGAAAAATCAGACTCCAACCAGCAAACGATAACATGGATCCGATAGTTGTTAATTCAAACCAGGTGAAAATTCAGGGGGTAGTAACCGGAATTGTTAGAAGATACAAAAACTAATCACCCGCGCAAATCTATTCAAATAAACATAAAAATTCAGATAAACTCAAGTATGGGAATTTTTCTCGGTGAAAATTTCTCTAAAAAGTTGTTTTAACAGTTCACCTGATGTAGAATTTTAAGGCTATTATGTCCAATCTTATAGAGTCAATGTTAATGCAATTTGAAAGACTGTCCCAGCATGTACCGTTGGAGGTTTTTACAGTTGTCGGAACTTTTCTGGAAGAATTAATCGCTCCCCTACCCTCACCCTTTGTTTTAACTACAGCCGGAACTATAACAAAGGCGCAGGGAAAAGCACTCGGATATATACTTTTTATATCCGTTTTAGCCGCGATAAGCAAAACTTTCGGAGGCTGGATCCTTTACAAAATAACGGACAAACTTGAGGATTTCTTTACTTCAAAGGTAGGAAAATTTATTGGTGTAAACAGCGGCGATATCGAAAAAATAGGAGGTTACTTTAACGGCACAAAAAGAGACGGAGTAATTTTGTTTATTATGAGATCACTTCCCATAGTTCCGAGCTCCCCTATATCAATAACATCGGGTTTGATAAAGATAAACATGAAAACTTTCATAATTTCTACCTTTCTCGGCACTATAATAAGAAATTTATGCTATTTATATCTGGGGTATACGGGACTAGCAGCTTCTGAAGAAATCATAAACGGGCTCAATAAGTCGGAGACCATAGGGGAAATAGTAGTAATCATTCTAATAATAGTAGCTCTTTTGTGGGGATACAAGCAAAGAAACAAATTTTTCTCAAACGGAGAAAACGGAAATGATAAATCAGGAGATAACAATAAGAAAGGTAATAACAAAATAAAAGAAGCGAAAGATCTTCTAAGCTACAAAGAGGTAGACGAGATGCCTAAAGAAGAATCGGACGAATATTCCACTATATACATCTTCAGACACGGCCAAACCAAGGATAATGCAGATTTTATATTCAGCGGAGCAAGAGAATCCAAGTTAACAAAAGAAGGGAAAAAACAAGCCGAAGTGCTCGGGGAAAAATTAAAGGACGTAAAATTTGACAGACTCATATCTTCCCCTCAAATTAGAGCGGTAGAAACGATGAAGATAGTGATGTCAAAAAATAAACTTTCCCGGGATCTGCCCATTGAAATTGACGAGAGACTCAGAGAGAGGTCATACGGTGATTTAACCGGAAAAAGTAAAATGGATATTCAATTGAAAGATCCCGAGGAATTAATGAAAATTAGAAGAAGCTACAATTATGTCCCGCCGAACGGAGAAAGTATAGAAATGGTATGCAAAAGGGTTGCAGATTTTTGTGATGATCTGGTCCGAGAACTAAGGGATAAAAACTTAAAGGTAGCAATATCCTGCCATGGAAATTCCATAAGAGGATTCAGGAAGTATTTTGAAAAATTGGATGACGAAACAACCGCGAAACTGGAAACTCCACTTGGACAAGATTATGCAGCCTATGTGATAAGAGACCAACTGTAAAAAGATTATTGAAGGAAGAAAAAATTATCGGATTTAAAACCCGTAAAAAATTTCCAAAAGTCTGTTGTATTTGGCCACACGCTCTCCTCTGGCAGGAGCTCCGGATTTAATAAAATCTGCATCTACTGCCACCGCAAGATCGGATATAAAAGAATCGGGATTGTCCCCGCTTCTATGAGAAATAACAACATCCATTTTTGCTTTTTTTGCTATTTTTATAAATTCAAAGGTTTCCGTGAGAGTCCCTATCTGATTAGGTTTCACAATAACAGCACTAGCCATCTTTTCCTTTGAAATTCTTTCCAGAATTTTCGGGTTAGTCACAACTAAATCATCAGCCACTATCATATATTTCCCCGAATTTCTCTTAAAAAACTTATTCCAACCGAACTCATCCCTCTCAAACATAGGGTCTTCCAAGTATATAATTTTATAATCGGAAAACAAATTTTCGTAATAATCTATAACTTCATCAGAGTTCAAATCCAAATTCTCCTCGCCAATACGATATTTTCCATTTTTATAAAATGAACCGGCTGCTATATCCAACCCGAAAAACACATCATTCCCGGGCTCATAGTGAACCAACGCTGCTTTTTCCAAAAAATCAAGAGCTGTTCTTGCAGAAAGCTCTCTTGGCTCAAAACCTCCTTCATCACCTACACCTGTCTCAAAATCTTCGCTCAATAAAAGATCTTTCAAATCAGCGTATATATTGGCACCCATCTGAATAGCTTTATTATAGGGGGTATTTAAAGCAGGTATAACCATGAATTCCTGAAACGAAAGTTTATTCTTAGCGTGTTGTCCGCCGTTTATAATATTAAAAATGGGCGTAGGAAATTTTAGCTCCCCGCTTAATTTTTGCTTACCCGTGAAAAGAAGGCTTAAATATTGGTATAATTCCAAGCCGGAAGATTCAGCTGCCGCTCGGGCGCAAGCCAGTGAAACTGAAATTGTACTGTTGGCCCCCACCCTTCCTTTGTTTAAAGTTCCGTCAAATTTAATCAGAGTTTTATCAACCAATTCCTGTTCGGCAGGATCCTTTCCAACCAAAATATCATTTATTGCGGTGGAAACAAAATCCGATGCTTTATCCACATCTATATATACAGCCTCATTTTCCCCAACCGAAGCTCCAGATGGCACAGGTTGCACACCCACGGAACCATCATCAAGAACTACTTTAGTCTCTATCGTCCAGTTTCCTCTGGAATCCAAAATTTTTTGACATCTGATATTTTCTATTTTTCCCATTTTTTCTTAAACTCTCTCAACAATCTCAAATCTTAAATTATTTCTTTTTTCCGTTCAAAACTTTTTCTTCTGCCTCGTAAACTATACCTCTGGTTTTCTCTATTACATCCGGACTGACAGAAACCGATGTAACACCCCATTCAACCATCATTTCCACAAGCTCCGGAAAAACCGACGGAGCCTGTCCGCAAACCGAACAAGTAATACCTCTTTTTTTACATGTTTTTATAATTTTCTCCAACGATTTCAAAACGGCGGGATTCATCTCATCATAAATTCCGGCAACCTTCTCGTTGTCTCTATCAACACCCAAAATCAGCATTGTAAGGTCGTTTGTACCGATAGAAACACCATCTATACCCTCATCAATAAAATCATCCAGCAATATTACGTTTGATGGTATCTCAACCATCATCCAAAATTTAAATGTCCCGCTTCTTCTCAAACCGGAAGCCGAAACAATCTTCTTAACTTCCCTCAACTCACCTACCGTTCTGACAAAAGGCATCATCACCCAGAGATTTTTCAACCCTTTCTTATTTCTTACTGTTTTTATGGCCTCTAACTCCATTTCAAAAACATCAATATCTTTAATATATCTTGAAACACCTCTATAGCCTAGCATAGGATTAGGCTCATCGGTTTCAAATTCCTTCCCACCTTTTAGATTGGCATATTCGTTGCTCTTAAAATCCGTAAATCTGTAAACAACCGGTCGGGGATAAAATGCACCGGCAAATTTCTCAAGCCCGTCGGAAAGGGCGGCAATAAATTCTTTCTTTTTACCGTCTTTAATAAATTTCTTAGGATGGGTTCCTATATTAGCAATTATGAATTCTGCTCTTAAAAGACCAACACCATCAATATTTCTGGCGGCCATTTCCTTTGCAAGCTCCGGTTCGGCTAAATTAACATAAACCTTGGTCGCTGTTTTTATTTTCGTCAGATCAACATTTGATTTCTCTGTCGTATGGACAACAGCCGTTATATCTCCTTCGTATACTCTACCAAGATTACCGTCCACCGTAATAATCTCCCCGTTGGAAAGGAGTTTTGTAGCATTTAATGTTCCTACAATCGCCGGCACTCCAAGTTCTCTACTTACAATAGCCGCGTGGCTCGTTCTGCCTCCTAAGTCCGTAACTATGGCCCCCGCTCTCTTCATTGCAGGGACATAATCGGGATTAGTCATTTCCGTGACCAGAACATCTCCTTCTTTTACTTTGCCTATTTCCTTGGGATTTTTCACTATCTGCACTTTTCCCGCAAAAACGCCGGGTGAGGCAGATAAGCCTTCCAACAAAAATTTGGACTTTTTATCTTCGTCAATCACTACATTATGAGTTTTTTGAATTAAGGTTGTAACCGGTCGGGATTGAACTATTAATATTCTTCCTTTTTCAACACCATATTCTATATCCTGAGGAGCTCCGTAATGTTTTTCTATCTTTTCTCCGATTTCCGCCAGGTCAACTATCTGCTTATTGGTAAGTTTCTGCTTTTTCTTATACTTTTCGGATATCGGAGTTTTTCCCTCAATAGTAAGCTGCCAATCCTGGGGAACTACAATTCTTGAAACTATTTTTCCTGTTTTTTTACTTACAACATACTGATCGGGTGTTATTTCACCGGAAACAATCGGCTGTCCAAGACCATACGCTGCTTCAATTGAAATCTCGTCCCTGTTATTGGTAACCGGATTAACGGTAAACATAATTCCCGACACATCGGACTGACACATTAATTGCACCGGAACAGCTATTCCGACTTTCAAGTGGGAAAATTTATTCTCCGTCCTGTAAAATATTGCCCGGGCTGTAAAAAGAGAAGCCCAACACCTTTGTACATGATTAACAACACTTTTCCAACCTTTAATTTCCAAAAAAGACTCCTGCTGACCGGCAAACGAAGCTTCGGCTAGATCTTCAGCTGTGGCGGAAGATCTAACAGCAACATATTTATCGCTCTCGCCGCACAATTCCAGATAAAAACTCTTAATCTCTTCAACAATATCTCTGGGAATTTCAGCCTGCATAATAGCAAGTTTAATTTTTTCTGAAGCATTCATTAATTTATCGGAGTCGTCAACGTCCAATCCCTCCAGCTCAGTCATTATTTTTCGTTTTATGGACGTAGAATTGATGAAATCAAAATATGCCTTTGCGGTAACAACAAAACCATCGGGAACAGGTATTCCGGCTTTAACTAATTCTCCCAGATTAGCACCTTTTCCACCGACCAAGGGAATGTCATTTTTATCAATATCTTTAAACCAGAGAGCACGGGCAGTTTTTCTGTTCATGATAAAAATGTTAACACTTATAATTTTTCGGGGCAACAATCTATCTGAAATTTAATTCGAATCTAGTTCATCGGAAGAGTAAAAATGAATCTGGAACCTTTTGGGGAATTATTTTCCACCCATATTTTTCCACCGTGAGCTTCAATAATACCTTTTGAAATGAAAAGACCCAGTCCCGTTCCCCTTTTGATTCCATTTTGATTGGAGGCCTGATAAAATTTCTGAAATAAAAGGGGTTTTTCAACATCCTTTATACCCACACCCACATCGGAAACAGAAACCTGACAATAGGAATCTACTTTCTTTGACTCCACAGTAATAATACCCCCATCCGGACTAAACTTTATTGCATTTGAAATCAGATTACTAAGCACCTGCTTTACTCTCTCTGCGTCAAAGCTAAAATTCATAATATTTTCATCAATGCTGCAATTTATAGTTAAATTTTTTATCTTGGCCAATGGTTCAAAATAAGAACATTCTTCTTTCAAAACAGTACCTATATTGTTAAAGGATTTATTAATTTCAAATCTTCCGCTCTCCATTTTTGACACGTCAAGAATATTCCCTACCAAATCCAGAAGGGTGTTGGAGGAGGATTTTATTTGATTTAAAAGAGTGTGAATTTGGTCAGCGGAAAGACCATTTGCTTCTTTCATCAGAAGATCGGCAGCACCTCTAATAACAGATATGGGAGATCTTAATTCGTGAACAAGAATAGGCAGAAAATCCCCCATAGTAGCTTCTTTTTTTGCCTTTATTTTTATAATTTCTTCCTCATATTTCTTTAATTTTGTGAGATTTCTGGTTTTAGAAAAAAGAATAACTGATATAACAAGGAGGAGAACAGACTCCAAAATCACCAAAATATTTAATAAAGTTGTTTGTTCCATAAGGGCAGTTAAGATTCCATCACTTTGACATTGAAGTTTTGGCTTTCACCCAAAAGAGACGCTATTTTATCCGGAAGCTCGGAAGGGACTATGTTATATTTCATCAGACAATCATTGGCACCGTATTCCATAGCTTTCGAAATATTCTCATCGCTCCCAAAATTTGTAAGCATTACAACAACTACGGATTGGGTTTCTTCCCTTTCTCTGAGCTCTTTTAGAATTTCCAGTCCGCTGGTTCCGGGCAAGACTATATCCAAAAGAACCAAGTCGGGTTTTTCAACTATAATTTTCTCAACTGCGTAATTACCATCAACAACCCGCACAACATCGTAACCTTTCATTTTCAGGGGAACAGAAAATATATTATAGAAACCCTCGTCATCCTCCACGAATAAAATCTTTTTAGCCATATACTAATAATATTACAAAATGTAAATAAACAAGTAAATCATAAGACAGAAAGGAAGATTTTTCAAATATCGTCAAAAACATCCCGGTAGTGGGAAATAAAAATCTTTTTATTTATGTTTGAATTTCCGCTTATACATATAAGATCAATCTGATATTCGGGAATTTGGGACTCGGGGGCAAAATTCTTAGATAGAAAATTATTTATAGTTCGCAGGAGAATTCTTCTTTTTCGAGAATTAAACTGTTCGCAGGGGCTACAAAGTCCGCTGAAAGCGGACTTGACTTCAACAAAGATGAGCCTTTCCTTGTAAGCCACAATGTCTATTTCACCGGCGTAACATGTCCAATTGGTGCATAAGATTTTGTAGCCCCTGCTTTTGAGGTATTTAACAGCGTATCGTTCCGCTTCCTTGCCTATCTCTCTCGTGTTCACAAAATAAAGATATTACAAACGCAGGGCAAAACAAGACGGTAACTTCTATTCCGAGTAGAAATTTCCTTCTCAGGGAAATTTATTTTTATTTCCGATTTCCGAGAGGCCTATTCCTGAGAAACAGGCTCAGGCTGGGGGGCGAGTTCTATCCTATTGTCAGGGGTTACGCCGTAAAATTTCATTAATTCCGATGCTATATTCATCCATAAAGGAACAGCAGTTTCCGAAGCGTATATAGATTCTTTGGGCTCCTCCAATCTCACCAGCATTGAAAAGGCCTTTGATACGGTAGGAAAACCTGCAAAAGTAGCGATGGTTCTACTTTCGGAATATTTTCCTTCTTCAGGAATCTGGGCAGTTCCGGTCTTTCCCGAAATTCTGTAATCTTTCAAAATAAAAAATTTGGCTTCTCCCCCCGCTGCTGCTTCCTCAAGAAGACTTACCATTGTATCAGAGGTCTCCTTAGAGATAACTTTTCTAACACTTTTAACAGGAATTTCAATTTCACCTTTTTCATCAATTATTTTTGAAATTATTTTTGGTTTTATAAGATATCCTCCGTTAGCGATAGCGTTAAAGGCGTTAAGAACCTGCAAAGGTGTGGCGGAAACTCCCTGACCAAAAGAAATATTCGCCAAATCTATATCCGTCCATTCTTTTTTATCCCTCAATATTCCGGTGTCCTCTCCCTGCAGGTCAATCCCGGTCTTGGAACCGATTCCGAAATCGGAAAAGTATTTATATAAATTATCTTTCCCAACCTGATGACCTACCCACGCCGCCCCAATGTTATTTGACTTCTGAAGAAGCTGAACTATGGTCTGAACACCATAGTGCTTGTGATCCCAGTTATCTATGTAATATCCTGAATAATTTACAGGGCCACTATCTACAAAAGTTGTCTCGGGAGTAATGATTTTCAAATCTACAGCACCCGATATCGTTAAAGGTTTCATAACTGACCCAGGTTCGTAAGTATCTGCGATAGCCAGATTTCTCTTTTCTATATTTTTTCTGCTCGTTTTTTCATCGGTTTTTTCTTCCTCATTAAATTTGGCCGGGTTATAAGTGGGATAATTAGCCATGGCAATAACCTCACCTGTAGAAGGATTCATTATTATCAAAGTTCCTGACAGCGCGTTATACTCCTCAACACCTTCTTTTAATTTCTTTTCGGCCATGTACTGAATAGCTCTATTTATCGTAAGCACAACATCTCTTCCGTGAACCGGGGGAATTCTTTTATACTTACCCATTAAAATAGGGTTCCCTAAAGCATCCGTTTCCTCCATCAATTTGCCCGGTTTCCCCCTTAAATCCTCATCCAGCTCACCTTCAATTCCGGAATAACCGACTTTTTCCCCCTTCTCATTACTTCCGACAAAGCCGAGGACATGACTGGCCAAAGTTCCTTCAGGATAAAATCTAACGGGATACTCCTCAAAACCCAATCCTTCCAGACCACTGTTTTCGATCATAATTTTCTCTTCCGATGTAACATCTCTTATTACCGGAACCCAAAATAACTCCGCGGATAGAGCATCATAAAAATCCTCAAAGTAATTTTTAAACATCTCCTCTTTACTCATCTTAAAGGTGCTTTCCTGGTTTTCTTTCTCTAAAACCTCCCCAACGGCAACGTTTTGATCCGACTCACTTGCCCCATCTCCCGTATTATTAACATCTTTAAATCTCATAGAAACAAACAAACTAGCCAGTTCTTCCGCAGTTTTTTTGGAGTCTTTTATTTTTTTCGGCTCGGCGAATAACAAATAGTTACTCCTAGCTCCGGCCAAAACGTATCCATCCGAACTTAAAATATCTCCCCTCTTAGCCGGTATTTCCGATTGATAGGAATACTGATTTTCAGCTAAAGCTTTATAATTACCATGCTGTAATACCTGGATCTGAAAAAGCCTTAAAATTACCAAAGAGAAACAAAACATAAAAAACAGAAAACAAATCTCTGTACGTCGCTCTCCGGATAATTTTCCTTTTTTTCTCCTAGGGCTCATATTTTCATTTTACATTATTTAAATAAAGCGTTTTACAAAAACATGAAAATTAAAAACGGGAAACCAAAAAAACGACAAGAGCCTGCGTAAAAACACCGGTTAAAATTTATAAAGTCAGTGTAAAACGGCAACTTGATCGGGAGCAGACAAATCTAATGAAATTAATCTTTCACTCATATCAACAAATCCCAGCTCTCTGGCCCTTTTTTCAATGGAAGAAATACTCGAAAGATAGAAGCTTTGTGATCTCAACCTGTTGATATCCTCTTCTAATTCCTTTTTTCTCAAGAAAGCCTGCTCAAACTCTCCGTTTCTCACGGTAACGCTGCTGCACAGATAAAATTTAAATCCGACGCTTAGAATAAAAACAAATAAGGAGAACAAGAAAATTAATTTAAGCTTTTTTTCCGATTTTTTCTTAAGCATTTTTATCTATCTTTTTAAAAACCCTTAACTTTGCGCTTCTACTGCGAGGATTCTTTTCTATTTCCTCTTTCGAAGGTCTGAGAGGTTTTTTGTAAACCTCTGTTATACTAGGCCGCGCGCGGCGACCAAATTCCTTGGCCACTTTATCTTCCAACGAGTGGAAGGTGATCAGTACGATCACACTACCAGGCAGCAATAGGCGCGCGGCCTGAGGCAGTGATTTTTTCAGGTTCTCTATCTCATCGTTCACCGCGATTCGAAGAGCCTGAAAGGTTCTTGTGGCAGGATTTATCCTACCCCGTTCGTAGCCTGGAGAAGAAACAGAGTTTATTATTTCCACAAGATCTTTTGTGGTCTGTATTCTCTTCAAACTACGAGCTTTTACTATTTCCCGGGCTATTCTCCCTGATAATCTTTCACCCGAGTATTCATATATCAAATTTGCAATGTCCTTCCCGTTAAGAGAATTGAGCAAATCTGCAGCTGTAACACCTAAAGACTTGCTCAATCTCATATCCAGAGGCTCATCAGCCTGAAAACTCAAACCCAAACCGGATTCTTCTAATTCGTAAGAGCTGTAACCTAGGTCGTAGACAATACCATTTACTTTTTCAAAACCATTTTCCTTTCCTATTTCCTCTATGTTTTTAAAGTTCCCTAAAATTCCTTTAAAACTTTCACTCAAACCCGCTTCTTCTATCCTGAACTCCGCTCTTTTTAAGGAGTCCTCATTAACATCTATTCCGAGTACATGCCCGCCTCTTTTCAATATTTCTAACGTGTGGCCCCCGTCTCCTAATGTAGCATCTATGTACCTGCCTCCCGCTTTAACATTTAAGTTCTCCGTAGTTTCTTTTAAAAGTACAGGTTCGTGGTACTGCATCCGTCTCCCTCAGGCAGACAAAATTTGCGAAATTCTTTGCGAATAGTCGCCCCAGGTATCCAAATCCCATATTTCTATGTGATCACCGGCTCCGATTACTACTGCTTTCTTATCTATCTTTGCATAATCTTTTAAATTCCCGGGCAGGACTATTCTTCCCTGCGAATCTATTGTTGTCTCGGAGGCTCCCGAGAACATGTATCTTTTAAGCTCTCTTGTTTTGGAATCGGTTATAGGATTTTCAACCTGCTTCTGTGCCTCATTCAACCAATCTTCTTTATCGTAGACGAAAATGCACCTCTCAAAGCCCTTGGAAAGAATTACATCGTCTCCTTCTATTTGGTCACGAAGTTTCTTGGGCAATGATATTCTTGATCCTTCAGTGATGTTGGGTTGGTATTCCCCAAGAAACATTTTCATGTGATTCTCCTTTTTAAATCTGTATTCCCATGGATTCACCATGCTTCACCATGTTGTATCCAATATCCACCATTTAGTATCCATTGTCAATACAAATAAAACCCGAAGCGATAATGTGCAATCAAGGAAAAAATGAAAGATATAGTTGAAAAAGAAGTATCAAAAAGTGGATGAAAAAGGAGAAAAGGAAAATCGAAGAAGAAGAAGATAATAAAAAGAACACGGAGACTTATATGTTGTAAGGAATTTCCTCTATCTTTACTCTTTCCTGCTCCATAGTATCCCTATCTCTGATTGTTACGGTGTCATTCTCTATGGTTTCATAGTCCACAGTTATACAATAGGGGGTTCCGATTTCATCCTGAGCAAAGTACCTCTTTCCGATGTTTCCCCTGTCGTCCCAATCAACCGAGAAGCCCTTTTCTAAAAGACTTTCGTAAATACTTTTTGCTTTTTTCACCAATTCCTCTTTATTTTTAACAAGCGGAAATACCGCAACCCTATATGGAGCCACTCTTTTATCTAATTTTAAAACTATTCTGTCCTTTTCCTCCGTGTAACCTTCGGTTAAGAGTGCTAAAAATATTCTGGAAGACCCGAAAGTGGGTTCTACAACATGAGGAATAAATTTTTCCCCCGTTTCCGGATCCGTATATCTCAAATCCGCCCCCGACTTTTCCATGTGATTTCTCAGATCAAAATCCGTCCTGTAGGCTATCCCGAACATTTCTTTAAAACCGACCGCAAATTCAAAATCCAAATCTTCCGTCTTTTTTGAATAATGAGCTCTTTCTTCATCGGTGTGGGTTCTCCATCTTAATCTGCTCTCAGAAACACCTAAAGATAATATCCATTTTTTCATTTCATCCTTCCAATAATCAAACAGTTCTTCCCACTTTTGAGAATCCGGATTAAAAAAATACTCAAACTCCATAAGAGTAAATTCCAATGTTCTGAAAATGAAATTTCCCTTGGTAATCTCATTTCTAAAAACTTTCCCGACCTGAGCAAGTCCGAAGGGAAGTTTTGGTCTTTGCGAATCCAAAACATTCTTGAAATTAACAAACATTCCCTGAGCTAATTCCCCTCTTAAATAAACCGAAGATTGATTTTCGGGAACAATTCCGATGTGGGTTTCAAACAGATTGTTAAATTTTCTGGGACTTGTCCAATCCACTTTTCCGCATTCCGGGCAAGGAATTTTATTTTCCAGAATTATTTTTTCTAATTCTTCAGGAGTTTTTCCGTCAACAATAACTGTTTTTCCCAACTTTTCAAAAAATTCTTCTATAAGCTTTTCTGCTCCGGTTCTTTGTTTGCAACTTTTGCAGTCTACCAAAACTTCATTGAAATTCACCGTGTGACCGGAAGCAACCCAAACTTCGGGCGCCATAAGAATGGCAGTGTCTAATCCGTAAATATCGGGTCTTTTCGTCACAAAATTCTCCCACCAAAGATTCTGAATATTTCTCATCATTAACGCACCCAAAGGGCCGTAATCATAGGTATTAGCTAATCCGCCATAAATCTCCGAGCCGGGATAAACAAACCCTCTTCTTTTACACAAGGAAACTATTTTCTGTTGTAAATCATCAATTTCCCTCATACGAGAAGTATATCAAATTCTTCAACCTTCAATTTCCAAACTTTTAAACTTTCTTTCAAGTTTTCTACCGATATACATTTTCATCAACTCATCTATCTCGGGGACAGACTTTTTCATTTCCCGAAGTATTTTTCCGTCAAAGATCTGCTGTAAATACAAAGCCGTTTTCACGGATATTTCTATTCCGGTATTTCCGGTGCAGCGTTCACATTCTAGGCCTCCGTTTTCAACATCAAAATAATATCTCCCCCACGAATCATCCAAAACTCTTTGACATTTTTCACATTTATTAAGACTCATTTGATAACCGATAAGTTTCATTAGATTCATTTCAAAATAGCTGATGAAAAGATCCCCAGAATAACCATTCCTATCAAGAGCCCTAAGACACTTCAACAACAAATCAAAAATCTCAGGTGAATGCTCCCCTTCCCCGGTGGCTTTGTGGACAAGTTCAATAATATAATACGCCTTTGCCGATTTTCCGAGATTTCCTTTCAGAGTTTTGAACGATTCTATAACTTTTACTTCCTCGATATTCTTAAACTCAAGCCTGTCCTCGTGTATATTTACTGTTGCGTAATTCAGAGTATCCAAACTTCCGCTTCTTCGGGAATTTATTTTTCTGACGCCTCGGGCAATAGCGGTAATTTTTCCATAGTCCTTTGTAAAGAGGGTAAATATTTTATCGGAATCTTTATACCTAACACTTTTTAAAACTACCGCCTTTGTATTGTACTTTTTCATCCCGCTATCACTGCTTCTTTATCTCAACAACAGTATCTTTACTCAGCTCTATCTCTTTTGTTTCATTTCCGTAGGTAACAGTATGTTTCTCTTTGTCTATTCCTGCCTGTTTTTGAATATTCAACTTGTAGGCATCAGTTCCAACTGCTTCTGCAGGAATATGGTACTTAAATATAATTTCTTTTGATTCTCCCGGACCAAGCTCGAGATAGCCGCTAAACCAAATTTTGTTTCTCTCCTGGTCGCTGAGATTATAGGCGGGAGCTTCAGAGCCTTCCACGGAAACAAGCTCAGAACCTACAGGAGCATAAACTCTTACCCAATCTTTAAATCTTTTCACCAAAGCGCTGTATTCAGAATCAGGTTCTGTGTAGTGATATTCAATTTTCACGGTTCTGAGCCACTTATCATTCTGCTTCTCTAAAGTGTGAGATACTTTCTTTGTCGTAAACCAATTAGTTTTATCTCCGCCAAGATTTGTAGAAACAATCATTGAATAGTCCCCGTCAACGTTTTCTTTTATTCTTCCTCCCAGATTATATTCTTCAATTAAAGCCTGGGCTTCGGGATCAAATACATAAATCGAAATATGCTTTCTAAGAGCTAAATCCACACCTTTGTCAATCAACTTGGGCCATAAGTTGCTCTCGGACTCAAAAACATTTTTCAGCATTCCTTCCATTAAATCCCCGAGAACTCTTTTTCTGTTGGATTGTTCGGCTAAGGCAAGGGACGCAATCTTTTCCAGCTCTAAAACGACATTATCTTTGGTGTAAGTAGTGCCGTTTACGGTTACAGGCCCGGTTACATCCAAAAGCTCGGAAATTACATAAGTATCAATTGCAAAAATTCCGTCTACGGGTTTAATCTCCACATACCCATTTACCCTTCCCGCCAAATTGTAGTAATTCATGAACTGGTCCATTGAAGTTACAAAATCGGGGGAAAAGTTCATATCTCTTGCGTACCACCTCTCGACCTTAAGTAAATCACCGTATGGCGCCGGAGGATCGGGAAAATCGGTATACGCATCTATCTTATCCAGTTCCAAATCTACGCTGTACATGTCTTTAGACGTAAAATCCGAATCCAGAAGCCCGTTTGTCATTTTAAAAGTAGCGTAATTAGTCATAAAACCTCCGGTGGGCCTTATTTCCTTATCATTTTGCATTATGATCATGTATCTTTTTGTGGGGGTTCCGACTGCAAGAATCTTTGGGACGATCTGAAGAGCTTTCTTTATATCCGGAGCATATTCATCAGCTTGCGAAAGACTGTTTTTAACCATTAAAATGTTGGATTTTACCTCAAAATTACCTATCTTCTCGGGATACTTGTCAACATTTACGGGCTCCAGCTCCTCTCCTATTTTACTTACTTTTTCTATTACACCATCCATCTGATCGGCCACCTGCGGCATCACCGATACCCATCCTTGAAATGCCTCCATCAAACCTTCTGACTTAGGTACTTCCTGATCGGGGGAAACTTTTAACCCAGCGGCTTCCGAAAACGGGGTTATTATTTTTGAAACTTCTCTCATTGCGTCTATCGCGTAAAGACCGGCATTGGCAAATCTGTCAAAATCGGAATAATACTCGTTGGCTTTAAAAAGCTTCAAATCTTTCGCCCAGGAAAGCTTTACATCCTTCTCCGATCTCAACTCGTTAATATCTCTTTCGCTCTTGTCCAATACCTCACCCAGAGCAACAAGATCACGGCTCTTAAATGCTTCCCCTACCGAAGAAATATCAGTTTTCAAAACTTTTGCCTTAGAATAAACATCCAAGACCGGCCTAGCAACAAGAAAATAAACCAAACCTACCAGTAAAATAACGACAGAAAGAATCACCAGAGAACCGATTTTAATTTTCTTTCCCGATTTTGACTTATTTTTTTTAGTGCCGTCGCTGCCACTTAAATTACCGTTTGCAGAAGACGCACCCCAAAATTTAGAATTTGCCATTTTAGATAGCTCCTTTTCCTGTTAAAACTACATACGGCGTTTTTACTACTATCTGTAAATCATACAACAAAGACATATTTTTTGCATACTCTGCATCTAGCTTTACTCTGTCAACAAAACCTATATCCGACCTCCCGCTTACCTGCCATAAACCCGTTATACCCGGCTTTATCGTCATTACTTCATCTATATATTTTTGCGCCTCAGGAAATCTCTTCAGTTGCTCTTCAACTTCATCAAAATAATATGCCCTCGGACCTACTATACTCATTTCCCCCTTTAAAACATTAAAAAATTGTGGAATTTCATCAATGCTTGATTTTCTTAAAAACTTTCCGCCTTTTATCAGCCGCGGGTCCTCATCGGAACTTAATTTATAATTGTTTTTTACATATTTTTCATAAAGCTTGGGATCTTTTTTTAATAATTCGTGCGCATTGGGATACATTGATCTGAACTTGTAAAATCTAAAAGGTTTCCTGCCTTTCCCTACTCTGTTCGGAATATCGGCGAGAATAGGACCGTCGGGAGAAACTATCTTTATCCAAATAGAAGCAAGGAGCATTATCGGAGAAAATAAAATAATCCCGAGTATCGATCCGAATATGTCAACAATCCTTTTTATGTATTTTTTGTAAATCATAACTCGGGCTTAGGTTGAAGTTCATTATACATTAATTGCCTTTTTAATTTCCATATCAAAAATTTTTCTGTCAAACTTCCTTGCCTGCTCTTTGCAATCCTTCGTAGAATAACCGAAGGGATCAAAATTCTTTAGCACATTTTCCAAGGAAAGAAAATTTTGCTCTTCAAAAAACTCTCCCGTTTTCCCCGGAACGACGGTTTCCAAAACTCCTCCTTTCCCTAAAGCTACAACAGGCTTTCCGCAGGCCATAGCTTCAAGAGGAACAATTCCAAAATCTTCTTTTTGGGTAACTATCAACGCCTTGCACTTTCTTATTTCTTCAATTTTTCTATCTTCACTCACATATCCCAAGAAATCTACAGAAGAATTAGAAATTGACTTTAACCTCCCCAGGTCCGGCCCGACTCCGATTATTTTTAATTTAAACCCAAGATCTTTACAGGCTTTAATGGCAACATCCACCCTTTTCCAGGAAACCAGACGGGTCAGAACCAAAAAATATTTTCCTTCTTCCGGCTCCACTTTTTCAAATTTTCCATAATCAATAAAAGGATGTATTATCTGCGAATCTCTCCCGTAATATTTTTTAATTCGCGCCTGAGACACTTTGGAATTTGCAATAAAAAAATCTACTTTTTTGGAAGCTTCGAAATCTATCATGCGCAGATACGAAAGAGAAGATCTTAAAAACTTCCCCGAAAGAGGCTTAAAAGGTCTTAAAGCACCGAAATTTTCATTCTCAAAATAATCAAAAGGTTCCCAAAACATCCTTCCGGGAGAGTGCATATAACAAAAATGTTTTGTATCTGGCTTCGTCAAAACAAAATGAGCAAATCTGGAAGAAGATGATAAAACAACGTCAAAATCCGAAAAATCAAAACTCTGAAAAGCAAGCGCGTGAAGAAGAAACGGAGAATAATATCTGTTCAATCTTACCGAAAAGGGAAACTTCTGAAGAAAAGAAGTTTTCACAACCCGATTTTTCTTTTTAAACTTTGACTGCCATTCTTTAGAAGCAACACTTGTATATATCGGGGAATCGGGAAACATATCGGAAAATTCCTCCACAACTTTCTCCGCACCGCCTTTTTGAATTAAGTCATCACAAACTATAGCCAATTTCATTTACTTACATTATACCTATATAATATCCCTAAGATGAAAATAGGATTGAACGGTCAGAAAATTTTGGACGAAAACCCCGCGGGACCGGAAATATTCACAATAAACCTTTTTAAAAACCTGGCTGAAATTGATAAGGAAAACGAATACTTTATATACACCACAAAAGAGCCCGAGAAAAGTTTCGTGGATAAAATTACACAAAATAATAAAAACTTTCACTTCAGAGTTATAAATTGCAAAAAGTTCTGGACGCAATACGGACTGACAAGAGAACTGATAAAAAATCCGGTTGATGTTTTTTTTACTGCGATACACACGATACCGATGATAAGAAATAAAAAAACAAAATATGCAGTAATGGTTCACGGATTGGAATATAAATATGCTCCGGGATATAAAAATCCGCTGAACAGATTTTTCATCGAAAGACCGATTAAATACGCGGTAAAAAATTCCGACAAAATAATCGCACCCAGTTTTGCCACAAAAGAAGAAATACTAAAAAAAAGATGGGGGGCAAAAGATGAAAAAATTGAAGTAGTTTATGAAGGAGTATCAGAAGAATTTTGTCCGAGAGACAAAGCAGAAATAGATAAAATCAGAAAAAAATATGGAATAGAAGAAAATCCGTATCTTATTTTTGTCTCAACTATACAACCGAGGAAAAACATACCGGGTATGGTAAGAGCGTTCGGTCAGTTCATAAACGAGAACAAAAACATGAAAAACACACTTTTGCTGATTGTCGGAAAAAAAGGCTGGGACTGCGAAGAATCTTTGAAGGCACCACAAAAGTACGGGATTGAAGAAAATGTAAAATTTTTAGGCAGAGTTCCGGAGGAAGATTTACCGGTGTTATATTCGGGAGCAAGAGGGTATATAAATGTCTCCTTTGAAGAGGGATTTGGTCTTCCTTTGCTGGAATCAATGGCATGCGGGATACCGGGTGTCGTTTCTAACATACCGGCTCATAGAGAAATAGGAGATTATCTTCCGATATATGTTGACCCGCATAATATTGAAAATATAAAAGACGGAATTTTTGAAATAATGACAAAATCTTTTGACAAAGAAGAATTCATGGAAAGATCTAAGATTTTTTCGTGGAGAAACACAGCGGAAAAAACTTTGGAGATATTGGCCAAAACTTTGAAGGAAAAATAGAAATTATTTTGCGGACATTTTCACACCCAGCGCCTGATTAAAAACATCCAAAGTTTTTTCCGCAGTATTATTCCAGCTATAAACTTTCGTTCTCTCGTACCCTCTTTTTACCAATTCTTCCCGCAGGTCGTCATCGTGCAAAACACGGATAATTTTTGCGGCAATATCCTCAACATCATAAGGATTAAAATATAAAACCGAATCTCCGTAAACTTCTTTGTGGCAGGGAATATCGGAAATAACGCATGGAAGTCCGAAATACTGAGCTTCAAGAGGAGTTAAACTAAAACCTTCTTTTAAAGCAGGAAAAACGTACAATTCAGCTTCTTTCCTCAAAGCAACCGTTTCCTCATCCGAAACAAATCCGCTCATTCCGGGCATCAGTACTCTTTCCTCCAAGTGCATTTCTCCGATTAAATTCTGTATGCGCTCGGAGAATTTATCTTTTTTTCCAACTAAAACTAAATTTCCGTCAAAATCATATTTTTCAACAAGAATTTTAAAAGCTTCCAAAAGCCGGGGGACATTTTTGTGCTCATACATACTGCTTAAATACAATAAAAACGGCTTTTTTATTCCGTACTTTTCCAATACCTTTTCCGTATCCTCAACTTCGATACTCATAAGATCAGGGTCTATCCCTTCCGTAGCGATAACAAACTTTTCGTTGGGAATATTTGGGTAGACAGATTTAAATTCGTTAAAAACTTCTCTGGTCGGAACTATAACTTTATAGGATCTTGCCACCGACCATCTGAAAACCAATCTATAAATTAATTTTTTGAATCTGAAGTATGGTTTCCAAAGTGTTGTCCCTTGTTCCGTGCTAAAAGTATGCATAATCATATCGGGGATTGCGGTAACTATTTTTCCCGGGTACAAAACCGGAATGTTAAAGTGCGGAACATAGAAAAGATCCAGATGCAGACTAAGAACTTTAAAAAGAAAGGAAGTTTGCTCGGACCATGAATACCAGGGATAATCCGCCAAAACTTTCTGAAAATTGGGATTTTGCGGGATATATTGTTCGAAATTATCTTTTCTCAAAAGAATAAAATATCTGTTTGTCTTATCTATTTTTTCAAGGTGTTTTATGATGTTTTTTGTGTATCGGCCCGGACCGGCTTTCCCGTAAAATCTCGCATCAATCCCGATTCTCTTAAATTTTTCTCTCTGATTTTCATCTTTGTCACTCATTTAATCTCAATCTTTCTTCAAAGAAAATTTCTTAATTTTACCTTCAGGCATCTCAATTGCTGGTTTAACCATATTCCTCCTAAAACAAACCAATTTACATAAAAGGGATAGTTTTCAGCCATATGTTTCAAATAAAAAGTTTTCATCGCCGAAGTTGATTCCTTTGAAATTTTCATTTTCATCCATTCTTTTGTATTTGATTTTTCAGCAGATTTTTCGTCAAAAACCTGGCCTTTAAAAGATATCTTCTTAAAATCAGTGTTCATAGCATTTTCAATATCTTTTGCCGTATCTCTCCCAACCGAAGCTCCTTTGTAATGAAGAACAGCAACATTTCCCAAATACATTATTTTGAAACCGGCCTTTTTTGCCCTGTAGCAAAAATCAATGTCTTCACCGTAGAGAAAGTAATCCTCATCCCATTCTCCTATTTTTTTGTGTACATCGGGTCTTACAAACATAAAGTGCGATATACAAACATCTATTTCATGAACCGAATCAAAGTTCTCATACCCTTTTGTATACTGATTAAAAACTTTTGATTTCGGAAATAACCTATCAAGATATAAAAAATGAGTTATTGAAGCCCATGGAGTCGGGAAACCTCTGTGTGCGTCCAAATCTATTTTTCCATCGCGGGTAAAAAGCTTGGGAGTAGCAATACCGACATCGGGATTTTCATCCATAAATTTTACAAGCTCCTGCAAAGCTTCTTTTGTCGGGAAGGCATCGGTTCCTAAGTAAACATAATAATCTCCGGAAGCGCGTTTTAAACCTAAGTTATATCCTGCCGATAATCCGTTGTTTTGGCTTCTTATCAAAATCACACGACTATCTTTTCCGAACCTTTCTTCTACATAATCCGCAGAGCCATCGGGAGAATCATTATCCACAAATATCACTTCGCAGTTATTCCACGAATCCAATAGGTTGGTTATGTTCTTTTCTATTAAACCTTTGGTCGCGTAATTTACGATAATAAATGAGAGTTTCTTTTGATTCATGTAAGCTCCAAGATTATAACAATCATCCGAAAAGGCTTCAATCTGCTAACATATACATAGTGAAAAAATCATTTAAGAAAATACTTCTTGTAGGATTCGGAAATGTGCTCAACGCCGTTCTTGGTTTTGCCTTTCTTTCAGCGGCGGCGAAAACACTGGACCTCGAGTCATTTGGAAAATATGCTCTTGTAACCACACTTTTAGTGGCTGTTTCAAAAATAATAGACTTCGGAACCAACTCGGTTTATGTTGCGGAATCAATATCTACAGAAGATAAATCTCTCACAAACAAATTTTATACGCAAAAATTACTGCTTCTGACGGTTTCAATTCCTATATCGCTCATTCTCCTGGTAATTTTAAAACTCAACACGGAAAAAATAATTCTGTACTTCGTACTTGGGCTTGTTGCTTACGCCATAAACTATACTTTAAATGCTTTTTTTCAGAAAAACGAAAAATTTGTCCATTTGGTTTTATTAAATACATTGCCGGCGTTAATCAAAGGAGTATTTGCATTCTTAATGCTTTCAGGGTTAACAAAATTAAACCTGGAGCAGGCCTTCATGGTATTCTCTCTTTCGGTTTTTTCCGACATAGCGCTGATACTTTTTCTTCCGGAAGAATACAAAAAATTCAAACCCGATTTTTCGGAAATAAAAAAATACCTGGCAAAATGTGCTCCCGCAGGAATTTCTCTTCTCATATACGAGGGGTGGCCTTCAATAGCAAACTCAATTGCAAAAATATCCAAAGACTTTTCAAATGTCGGTATTTTCTCAATAGCTGAAAAAATTGCCAATATTATGCTTTTAGGCTCAATATCTATTTTTACCGTTCTTCTGCCAAAAAACGCTTACGCCAAAAAAAGGAAGGAAAAATTTGATTTTAGAGAAGTTTTCATAATATCAGCCCTTATTATAGTTTTGGCGTTTTTTGGCACCATTATTGCGAGAATATTTGTCGCGAGATTCTTCGGAGATAAGTTTGCGGGGTCTTTACCGCTTTTGGGACTTTTAATATTCGCGAGCGCTTTTACTTCAATTCACACTTTTATGGAACACTACTTTTTTATAGAGGAAGTTACAAAATATATCATGTATATAAATGTTGGAAAACTGGCGCTATTTCTAATTTTATCGTACATATTGGTTCCGATTTTGTCGCTGGAAGGTTTATCGCTGGCAAGTTTAATATCTGCTGTGGCAGCCGTGGCAGCTACGATAATTTTCGTCAGAACGAATCAAACTAAAACTTTATCTAATTAGATTAGACCAAATTAATTTAGGAAAATTATTCAAAAGTTCAAACCTACTTCTGTGGCAAATCCGGGACACCTGATACCGGACTTTGAACCGATTTAGCGGTCTCCGACTCAGCGGGAACATACCACAAAACCCACGGATCATCTTCCTTCACTACTTTGGATTTTCCGCTGTAACCGGCTACATTTTCGCTGTATCTTCCTTTTTTACTTATTATTATCAAAGGTTCATCTTCGGAAACATCAGGTACTCTTTTCGGATCGGAAGCATCAAAATCAATTACTTCAAACGGCCCATCGGTGTAAAAAAGAGCCGTAGGAATTTCCATTCCGGATAGGTAAACGTTCTTCTCCGTACCAAAAACTTCATCTTTTAATTCCAGCAAAGACGCCTGAGGTCCGTTTAAATCCGATGTATAAACCATCTCCCTATTCAGAAAAAGATAGAACAAAGAGAATATAACAAGAATATAAACGGCGGCAAACTTAAACGACCAACTGTTCAGTTTTTTCACCTTTTTCATAACAAACTCCAGACATTTTTCGGCAAAATTTCCCACCATCAGACAAACCGCGGGATAAACGGGAATTATGTACCAAACCAGTTTTGATTTGGCTACTGAGAAAAATAAAAATATACTTACCGCCCAGATTGTTAAAAATACAAATTTTTTGTCTTTTTTGAAAGCTTTAAAAACAGAGTAAGGAAAAGCCCCAAGCAAAGCCACAAACCAGATTCTCATACTCACTTTCATAACCACAAGATACCAAAAGAACGGGTTTCCTTTATCCTCTATTACGGAAGTGGCTCTGTCCCACACATGGTAAAGAAAATATTTATCAACAAAAGATTTTCCAAATGTCTTAAACATAAAATAGTGCCACGGAAACACTATTAAAAAAGCAGGGAGAATTATGAAAAAATATCTAAGAATAAGTTTTCCGGAAAATTTCTGTTTGTAAAAAATAAAAAGATAAATCTCATAGAGAGCTATTACTAAAAAAGGAAGAAGCCCGACAACACCTTTGGTCATCACGGCCAAACCTATGGATAGACCTGACAAAATATAGAAATGATTTTTTTCGGAACTTTTTGCCTGCCAGTAAAAATACAAAGACAACGTGATAAAAAATGTAGTTGTGACATCAAGCATTGAAGCGCGGGAGTAATACAAAAAGTGAACAGTGGTCATGAGCGCTAAAGACGAGATAAAAGCAGATGTTTTACTAAAAAATTTCTTTCCTATCATATAAACCAGCAATATAGTAAGGAAACCGAATATGGCGCTTGGGAGTCTGGCAGCCCACGAATTAAATCCTATTATTTTCATAAACCCAGCTGTCATCCACATATACAAAGGGGGTTTCTCAAACCATCCTTTGGATAAACTATCCCAATGGGGAACAAGATAATCATTGCTGACTACCATGTTTTTTGCCACCTTTGCGTAAATTGCTTCATCCCAAGGAATAAGATGATTTTTTCCCAATCCGACAAATACCAAAAGAAACGCTAAAACAGCAATTAAGGAGAACAAAATTTTTCCGTCGGTAAAAAAATGGGAAAATACTTTTTCAAACCAATCTTTCCCGATTATACCTACCGCCCAAACAAAATAAGAAAAAACCAAAATCCAGAAAAATTCCGAATTGTAAGAGTAGAAAATTCCGGCCACATACCAGCCGAAAATTACCGATGCCAAAACTCCACCCATCAACCTTTTACTTTTATCTTTCTCTGTAAAAAAAACATAAAGAGGGGCAAACAAAGCGAATAGGTAAAAGGTGAAAAGAGGAACAGAGCCGATAACACCCGTTTCCGCCAATGATTCTCCCCATATTGTATGAGCGGGAACTCTGTTAGTAAGAGCCGCAGTATCACGGGAAAAAAACGTGGGGGCTATTTCCGTTTTGCTGAAATGTTCAAAAAAAGAACCGTATCCTCCACCCAAATAAGGATATTTTTCAAAAATCTGGTAAGCTCCGTTTAAAAGCATAAAGTGGGAATCAAACGAATCCAATCTGTAATTAAAAGCATCCCGCACATATTTTCTAAAATTGCTTTTTTTATCACTATACTCAACAACGAGAGGTGCGGAAATTAAAACCAGAGCCGCAATAACATATAAAATTCCTCTCGCACCGAACTTTCTTATCAAAACTATAGTAGTGAAAAATAAAAAGGAAAAACCGGCAATCATCCACGCAGTTCGGGAATTTGTTAAAAATAAAGATGAAAGACAGGTAAGAAGCATAAAAATATTTAAAATCTTATGTTTAACGCCTTTTTCCGAAATCAAGAAATAGAAAATAACGGGCAGAAGAGCCGCCAGAAAAGCCCCGTAGTGATTTACATCCCAAAAAAGGGAACCTACCCGAGGAACTTTTCCCGGAACAGGCCACAAAGAGCCGATAATATTTCCCGCTTTGTAAAAATAAAAAAGCTGAAAAAAGCCAAAAAGCGAGAGGGCAAAAGCTATTATTGTCAGAAACTTAAGATATTTCAAAAGTCCGGAAGGGTCTTCCCGGAATGTAAGATAAAGATAAATTCCCAAAGCAACGACGGTGGTCAGAAATCCGAAAAGCAGCAAGCTTGCCTGAAGATTTTTTGAAAAAATAATTGAAAGTCCTCTAGTAAGCCAAACCAGAAGAATTACCGCTATAAACGGATCTTTTAAAAAGGGAAGCAGGGATTTGATGCCACCGTTTTTAGACATGTAAAGATAAACTTTGGTTATTCCCGAGCATAAAAGAGCTAACATAAATATTCGTATGGGCATCAAATCCCACCTGTAAAAACTGAAAAGCTCTTTATGAAGAAGAACCGATAACACAATCAGAACATAAATGGACAATTTGAAATTTCTATAAATCAAAAAATAAGAAGCTAAAAATATTAAAATAATCGGAATAAGATAATTCATATTCGGTAATTATTTCTAATTAAAACTTTCTTTTTCCGACTCGGTTTTTCCGAATCAGATTTTCCGGACTTGTTTTTCCCCGACAGTACATTATCAGATTTTCTCATCAGCACCTCTTTGTAAACATCCAAAGTTTTTTCGGCTGCATTTTTCCATGTGTATTCCTCACGGACTTTTTCATCTAAAACAGGCCTTGGAGAATAATACTCCCTTTTTATGGCCTCTTTAATTGAATCTACATTATCGGGTTCACAAAAAGAAGCGTATCCGCCTAAATATTCTTTGGCTCTTAAACCCGACGCTACAGTGTTTGCCCCGCAGAATAAAGCTTCTAAACTGGTAAGACCTGTTGTTTCAAACCAGCTGGCCGAAACACATACTTTAGCAAAATGATAATAAGAAGGAAGATCGGCATAATTTATGTTGTTGTCAATTCTGTAAATCCATTTATGCTTTTTCAAAAGTTTGTTTATCAAAAAGTTGTACTCAAAATGTTTAGTAGGACTTTCCTTTCCTATCAAAACCAATTTTACATCTTCCCCGCTTTCTTCTCTGAACTTTTCCACGGCTTTTATTATGTTTAGCTGATTTTTTCTCGGCTCTATTCTGCCCACACACATAATATAATTTTCAAAATCAAAGGGATTTTTAAAAGGTTTGGGGTCAATAAAAGCTTTTCCCACCCCGTTCAAAATTTTATACCATTCAAAATCAACTCCGAAGGTTCTTTTTAAATCCTCTGCTTCTTTAACGGTCTGAACTAAAACTGCATCTGCCATCTCCAAGGTTTCTTTCTGCATTCTCTTAAATCCATGGAAAACGCTGTAAATAGTCGGTTTTATCATGCGAGGCTCAAATATGCATCTGTACAAATTTTTGAACGTATCCCTCCTAAACTGGTCCCGAAACAAAAACTTTGAAATTCTTCTGAAATCAAATGCGAATTCATCGTCAAATTTTTTAACCTCTCTTACATCGTGATGAATCGGTGATAAAACCAACGGAACTTTGAATTTTTTGGCCTTTTTAGCGTAGAAATATGTTTCAGGAACCCAGTCAAGCTGAAAGACATGAATAAGATCGTACTCCCACGGTTTAAATTTCATATCCGTTCTGATATCAACTTCAACCCCAAGCTTTCTCAACTCTGCGGCGGTATTTTCAACCTGAATTCTGTCCCCGCCGCGGGCATCTAATAAACCTATTCTTCCCAGCATTAATACTTTCATCTTTTTTTCTCCAAAAGCTTTACGTACAAAGATTCGTAACTTTCCGCAAACTTCTCCATTGAATAATTCTCCCTTACATACTCTTTAGCGCCGGAAACAAAAAATCTATCGTTTCCTCTGCTTTTATTGTACTCATTTAGCATTTTGTCCGCCAATTCTTTTTCATCTCCTGTTTTGAAAAATGAAACAAAACCGTCCCCGACTTCTTTTAAAACTTCCAAATCGGAGCAAATCGTAGGGATTTCCATACTCAATGATTCCGTCAGAACTATTCCAAACCCCTCAGCCAGTGTTGGAAAAACAAAAATATCAAAAGCCGAAAGGTATTTTATTTTTTCGCTGTCTTCAAATCTTCCGGTAATTACAACATTTTTTTCTACCCCGAATTTTTTAGCTAAAAAGCGGATTTCATCCTCCAGGGCTCCCCCGCCGGCGATAAGAAGATAGAAATTCTCCTTACCTTTCCAATTACCTTTCTCATTCGAAATTTCAAAATTAAGAAAATACGCAAACGCTTTTACTAATATCTCGTGTCCCTTTTCTCTCGTAATCCTTCCCATGTTTCCAAAAATAAAAGCATCTTCGGGAATGTTAAATCTGCTCTTTATTTCTTTTTTATACTCCGCTCTTTTTTCATCCGAAATTTCAAATCCGGACATATCCAGACCGTTGGGAATTACTACTAATTTCTCCTCGCTTATTCCCTCTTTTATTTTCACTTTTTTCTTTGATTCGGTCAGGGCTATTTCGGCATCGGAATATTTGTTTACCAAATAAGAATATATTTTTACATCAAAAAACTTTTTCAAAGAATTTATCTGCCATTCGGATATGGGGGTATGAGTATGGGTGATAACCGCTTTTACCTTGCTTTTCCTGCAGGCTAAAAGAGAATTGCAAACCGCTTTTAATTCATGGGCGTGAACAATATCAATTTCGTTTTCATTCACAAATTTTCTAAGATTTTTAATAAACTCCAAATCCACATCCTTTCTTATGTATGCCTCCGTAACCAAAGCTCCGTCATTTTCATATTTTCCAAACATCTCTCCTTTAGGACACCAAACGAAAACATCATGACCTCTTTTTTTCATCTCCCTTACAAGATCAAGAACATGAGTTTCCATTCCTCCGTATTTTGATGAATTCAAAACATAAAGAATTTTCATTTTATATTTTCATTTATAAAACCGAGCATTGCGGAAATTTTTCCTTCCCACGTATTTTTTCTGGCGGATTCCTGTCTTTGTTTTGCTTTTTCAGGAGAATCCTCCTCTAAAGCTCTTCTGATATTATTTGAAAATTCATTTTCATTTTTGGAAATATAGCAGACATCAGAAAATGGATAATACGAAGGAAGATCGGTAACCACAAGCGGAATTCCCGCCGCCAAAGGTTCAAAAAATTTCACCGGAAAACAACCGCCGACAGTATAATCATTCAGCTGGTAAGGAATTATCATGACATCAAAAAAGGCGACATATTTGGGAATTTCAGTGAAATCTTTGCTCCCGAGGAAAAAAACATTTTTCAGATCCCCGAAACCTAAAGCTTCTTTTGTGGATTCTCTGTCTTTTAAAGCCAGCGGGCCGATTACCACAAACGAATATGAAGGATAATCTTCGGCAATTTTCCTAAGAAGCTTTTTATCAAATTTATATTCATCTATAGCACCTGTATATCCGACAATCGGGTGGGAAATGTTTTTTAAATCTTCGGGAACTTCAAAACCTTTGTTTTTTATGTCAAAAAATCTATTGAAATCACCGACGTTCGGGGTGAAATATGTTTTCGGATTATACTTTCCCAATTTCTCAACAAGCCCGGGCGTAGTGGCAAAAACTATATTCGCTCTTGAAGCCAAAAGTTTTTCCTGATCAGCGATACGCTTTTTCTTTTCCGGAGTATCATATTTTGGAAAAGCTTCATAGTTGTCCACACAATCGTAAATAAGAAAATCGTGCTTAATATATTTTAAATAATTTTCTAAACCCTCCAGTTCAACGTGGTAAACCCAAAGAATAGTTTTTTCATCCGATTGCCCGGGGTTTGGCTGTACGGATTCTTTTTGCTTCGTTTTATTTTTCCCTGTGGAGTTGCCAAAAACTTCCTGCGCTAACATATTTATTCTCTTAGCATGTTTTACGGAATAATCTTTTTTAAAAGGAGGAAAATTAAGAGGCGAAAAAACCGTTACATTTTCTTCCGTCTTTTTTGTCTGCGTAATAATACGGCTTAAAGGCCACTTTCCTTTGGATAAATACCTGAAAAAGACCCTTCCGACATTTATGGGCGGATCTACAAATAAAACCTCATGACCCAGATTTGGGAGCCTGCTCATAACATGTTTTTTGTTAGTCCAGAGCGGAAAATCCCACAGCTGATTGGATAGACAGATAATTTTCATAATTTTTCCGGGACGGGCCCCGGGCTCAGCCCGGGACGGGCTGAGCCCGGAGTGCACGTCGGGCAAGCCCTATCAAGCAAATTAAACTTCACCATTATTCTTCTTATATTAAACATAAACTCCGAATTTTTAATTGACCAAAGCCACGAAGTATCTTTAAAACCGGTATCGTAAGCCGCATGCCATATTCCATCAAAAAATATTATTCCGAACACTTGGGTTAAAACCGAAATAACCGCTAAAAACGTAAACAAAAAGCGGGTTTTTTCATACCAAACGGACTCCGCAAAAGGCACCAAAAGCAAAGTAAGATACGGAATAATATCGGAACTCATTCTGTACCCGAAAGAATATCCTCCATACCAATGTTTCCAAAAGCTTATTATCAGAGTATGAAAAATAACAATCAGGAAAAAGGTCAGAAACAGGGAGTTTTCTTTCCAGCCCTTTTTCATCGCAATAAAGAATCCGAAAAATGAAAGAATGAAAATCGGCGAATAGACTAAAATTCCCTTGCTCGGAGAAAACCAGACACCTAAAAAGCCTTCGGGAAAGGAAGAAATCCAGCTCCCAAAAAGTTGTGAGGCGTAACCCTGATTCTGTATACCGATATAATATTTGTTGTTATACCAAAGAAAAAAGGCTACATTTAGAAGAAGACCAAGCGCTACGGGAATCATTGCTTTTAGAAATGGCTTTATGTAGCGGATTTTGAATAGCATATACAGGAGAATGAAAAGAAGCGCGAGGCCCGCGGTCGGTCTTGAAAGTACGGCCAACCCGTAGAATAAACCCCCCAAGAAGGCGCTAAAAGGCTTAAAATTTGAACTTTTTAGAAAATCCAGCATAAAGTAGAGTCCGAGAATGGAAAACAGCTGTAATGTCCCATGTTGCCACATAGATTGCGACAGCATAGCAAAGTTTACGCTTCCGAAAAGATAAATCATGGTAATTTTGACGGATTTTTCTTCGTCTAAGGAAAACTGTTTTTTTAGCAGAAGATAAAAGAATCCTCCCGAAAGGGACATAATAAGGGCGGCAGATATTTTTGAAAGAATTATGAGATTTTCCCATGTTATCTCCATCCCGAGCTTAATGGGCAAAAAGTACACCGGAAGCGAAACAAGAGGCGTAATTATAGGAAAAGCCGAAGCATAGTTGTTTCCTATTTTCTTTAAGTAAAAGGGAGTTAAGCCGCGAACACCGTTTTTGTCGTCAGGATGTGGATATCTCTCCATCATCATATCCACGTAGGAATTAAGATATAGAGTTTTTTCTTTTATTATGGCCACAGGAAGAAACATTGCCGGAACTGTGTCTTCGGACTGAACTGCCAGTTTGTTTATCCCTGTTGTGTAAACAAAAATCCAGGAGGAAAGGAAAAGGAAAAAGGACGCGAGAACTATGTAAAAAAAGCTTCCTGATTTTTCTTCTGTCTGCATGTTTATATTCTACTACACTCTTGAGGGCTCAGCCCGTTCCGGGCTGAGCCCGGGAATTACGGAAGTCTAACCGGAAGATACTTCTTTGTGGACCATATAAAAAACCTGTCTTTTAATTCCCCTTCCTTAACCAGCTCGTTTATCGGCTTTGACATGTCAAATTTTCCTTCTTCATCCAAAACCATGTCAAATGAAAAATCGTAGGAATCTCCAAAAATGTAGTTCACAATAGGCGTATTTGGAGAGGTCGTTATTTCTTGGGAATCCAGAACGCCGTATCCGTCTTTAGATACAAAATATACGGGATTAATAATTTCATATCCGTTAATTATTTTTATACTTTCTATGTCTTCGGGTAAAATATCCCTCAATTTAACAAACAAATAGTCCGAATCGATATAAGGAGTGTCAAACTCTACTTCGTAGGTCTGCGGAATACCTGTTTTTGAGCATCCCGGAAAGTAAAAAAGGGTTTTGCTTTCCGTTTCAATTTTATTTTCACTATTCCCTT
>DAOPPB010000006.1:0-39670 GCA_035358315.1 bacterium | reverse complement strand
AGCATCATTTTTTCTCATACTTTTTACACTTTTTAACCCGGCAAAAACGGAGGTATACGCAAAAGACGAGTGCAAGGAAATAGACGATAAAGATGATCAGCTCAAGTGTTACGCAAAAAAAGAAGAAGAAACAAGGAAAAAACTTGAATCTACCAGATCAAAAATAGAAGAAACTTTAAACACGCTAAACCAAATTTCTTCTCAGCTGAGCGTAACTCAATCACAGCTGGATGGTATTCAAAACGACATAAATGACACCCAAAAATCCCTAGATGAGATAAATGAAAATTTAAAAGATAGGTATCAAAAACTGGCCGACAAAATATCATTTAGAAACAACCTTCTAAGAAATTATTCAAAGAAAAATATCGTGAACGAACTCGAACTTTTCTTCGGAAGCAACGAAAGCAACCTAACCGGATTCCAGCTATCTGCTTTTATTTACGCGTTTAATAAAGCAACCAGTAAAGAAACCTTAAACATAATAGGAGCGTTGAATTCTGAGATAAAACAATTTGAGGAAAATAAAAAAGAATCAGAGGAGTTAAAAAATCAGCTGGAAAAGGCGCAGGCGAATCTTCTTGCAATTAGAAATGATCTGGCAATTAAAAAGATATCGGAAGAAGAAGAGAAAAAAGAACTTGAAGAAAAAGAGAGCGGGTATGAACGGGAGCTGGAAGAACTTCAAAATAAGATATTAGCTTTAAAATACAGCGAAGAAGGGGGGACAGTCGGGGATTATGATTCGCCTTCAGCAAAAACACCCGATCCCCCATCAGGACTCGACAGACCGGCTTTTGCAGTTTTCTCTTACGGCGCATACACACACTACAGCGGAATGAGTCAGTACGGGGCAAAAGGAAGAGCAGACAGCGGTAAAAACTATGACGATATTCTCAAATTTTATTACGGCGAAAAATCAACAAAAAAAGACAATTTTCCGGATGAAATATGTGTGGAAGGCATCGGGAACATGAGCTTTCAAAAATATCTCTATGGAATTGCCGAGATGCCAAGTACCTGGAACATGAATGCTCTTAAAGCTCAGGCGATAGCGGCAAGGTCGTATGCCTACAGAAGAACAAAAAACGGGGGGTGTATATGTACAACTCAGTCGTGTCAGGTGTTCTCAAGCAGTAAATCAAAAAATCCACCGGATAGCTGGAAAAAAGCAGTAAATGAAACGGAAAAAAGAATAATAGGCGGAGACATAAATAGGACCGGTTACGGATGGTATTCGTCTACCACCGGAGGATACATAAATAATGTGGGGTGGGATGTAAGTGGAAAATGGCCCGATGGAGCATACGAAAAAAAGGCTGGCTCTCCTTGGTTTTACAAGGCCTGGTACACAAAAAGTTACAGTGACGGAAGCACATGCAACCATCCCCACCCCTGGCTTTCGGAGAAAGAAATGGCGGACATTCTGAATGCGTATGTGGTTTATACAAAAGGAACTTCGGGAGAAAAAGGACATATAACTCCGCGCTCCGACTGCTGGGGAGGGGATCCTTACTCGCTTGACGAAATGGCTAAAAGAGCCGACAAATACCTTGATGGGGAGCCATACAAGAGCGTTTCCGGCGTTGACGTAGAAATAAGCAATTCCGGCTATACATCAAAAGTAACATTCAAAACAAACCGCGGAGAAACATCGTTTGACGGACCAACATTCAAAACAGTTTTCAACTTAAGATCCCCCGGCTATGTGGCTATAAGAAGCAAATTGTTTGACTTCAAAGTAGAAAAGTAGAATTCGGGTATAATAATTCTGTGAAAAGTAAAACGCATTCCATATCCTCCTTCCTCTCCGGCAAGAACCTAACTTATCTGCTTTTAATTTTAACCGGAACTTTCATACTTTTTAATCCTCCCGTAGACCCGGACTTTGGGTGGCACTATAAGTACGGAGAATATCTATTCCAAAACGGAAAAATCCTAAGAGATAATGTTTTTTCATATACAAACACCGGGTATAAATGGGCAAATTCCTATTGGATTCCGGAATTAATAATGTACATGTCGTATCACTTTCTGGGAAATGTAATACCATCATTGATACTAGGTCTTTCCATGAGCCTTGTTTTTCTATTGATAATAAAAGATCACACAGATGACAAATTTGTGATTTCTCTCACACACATATCGGCAATGATTGCTCTAAACTCTTTTTACACAACGGTCAGGCCTCTATACTACAGCACAATTCTCATGTTTTTGCTTATTCACACGCTTTTACAAAAAAAGCGCCTCAAACTTGTTCCCTTGCTTTTCCTTATCTGGGCAAACATGCATGCTGATTTTGTCATAGGCCTGTTTATTGTAGGAATTTACTGCTTATCCGACTTTTTTAAAAAAACTGGCACCACGAGAACTAAGTTTGAAATGTTCAAAAAATTTACTCAATCGTTCGATATTTTCTTTATCTCCGCCATTTTCACCTTAATAAATCCGTTCGGAATATCCCTTTGGTCCACACTTCTTAAAGAATTAACACAGCCGACAAAAGCCTTTGTTATGGAATGGCAACCGATGAGCAAACTAAGTGTAGGAAACATCTTTCTAAGCACTTTTACCGCCGCCGGCCTCGTTTCAGCAATTTTGCAAAAAAACGTCCGTAGGGAGAAATACGGAAATTGGTATATTTTTCTGATAATCTTCTTTTACCTTTTTTCAATAAAATCCGTTTATTTTGTGAGGATAATGATAACAACCTCGCTTTTCCCCATAATTGATGAAATAGCAGATCTAAAACTACAAGTGTGCAAATCCTATCAAAAACCGCTCTTGAACGTTCCCAGATGGTTTGGAAACGGACTTTTAGGACTGATTCTCTTAACAACGGCCTCAAATTTTCTTAATAAAACTCCCGTGGCGGCAGATGACAAACTTTGGGCGGAAAAGAGATACCCTTACGAAGCGGTAAATTATCTAAAGAAAAACCCCATTAACGGGAATATGCTAAACGACTATGGTTGGGGAGGTTATATGATTTGGAGACTCCCGGAATACAAAACCTTCATTGATGGGAGAATGGCCGCGTGGAGAAAGAACGGGGGCTATTTTATGGATGATTATAAAAAAATATATTATCAGACCGAGGAAAACGTTGATTTGCTGGAAAAATATGTAAAAGAATATGAAATCGGATTTGTTGTGGGGAAAACGGATAGCAGTTTAGTGAAATATCTCAGGGAAAACCGCAGTGAAGAGTGGGAAGCCGTATACGAGGATGATATAAGTGTAATCCTGAAAAAGAAATGACAGTTTTCCCCATGATATAATTAGAGCAATGAAAAAACCTCGTTACCTGGATTCTTTTATTAAATATCCGCCCGACACATCTTTTGAAGGAAGGGACGAAGACGAAAGAGTTATTTTCTTAATCAGGCAAAGCTTGATATCAACATTTTGGTGGGTTCTTGCCACTGTTGTGCTATTGATAATTCCTATTTTTCTTATACCCTATTTGGCAAAACTGCAAATAGACGGAAATCTTGTCTTTGATAGTTTATTCACACTCGGTTTAACCGTTTTTTGGTATGTTGTGGTTTTTGGCTTTGCTTTCAAACATTTTTTGGATTGGTATTTTGAAGCCCTTATAGTTACGAACAAGAGAATGATTGATATCGACAAGGGAGCCGTGGTCATTTCCGAAGCTCCCCTTAGTAATATCCAAGATGTTACATCAAAAATACCTTCCGTTATAGGTCAGATATTTAATATAGGCTCAATAATTATACAGACGGCCGGGGAGCGGGATTATTTTGAGTTCAATAGCGTGGACAACCCATCTATGCTAAGAGATACAATTTCCGACATTATTACAAATAGACAAGGAGGAAAATATGCAAACATATAGTTTCTCCTTGGAAAATTTAATCGGCTTTGGTGTTACCGGAATAAAGATTTTCATAATTATAATGATGGGAATCTATTTGATTTACGCTCTCACTCTCTCACGAAGACTGAAAATAATGAATCAAAACCTGGAAACTCCTTATAAAAAGAATTTCATCAGATTATCGCGGCTTCACATAATAGCGTCTATCGCAACTATTATAATAACCGTGCTTTCTATTTAGGGATTTCAAAATGGCAAAAAAATTAACCGCCAAAATTCAAAAACTTAATCCCAAGTTGCCGCAATTTAGCAACATTCTCTCCGGGTGCATAAACATTGAACCGGAAACGCAGGAGATTTTACTTAAAAAAGGAACGGTTTATGCAGTGTTTGAAATAACCGGCGACTCAAATTTCAACACGGAATTCGTTAATAAGGTTATCAACGATATTTTACGTGACTCATATTATCAATCGGAAAATATATCACCCATTCAATCCATGGAAAAAACCATTTCCGGCATTAGAGAGAGAATACTTCAGTTATCAAGCGATACCTTAATAGAGGATTCCGGCAATGTTACACTAAATTTCCTTGCAGCTGTTTTGTGGGGAAATGTTCTCTACGTCGTCAAATACGGGGAAATTGAAGCGTTCACAATAAGGGACGGCGGGGCAATTCCTTTGGAAACGATATCCGAGGGAAATTTTTCTTCATTTTCTAAACTGGTAGACGAAGATGAAATATTTGTTTTCTGCACGAAGCCTTTTTTTGACGGATTTCCCCCGGATAAACTTCTAAGCGCAAGCATTCCTGAGGGAGCCCTGAATCCAAATCAAAGCTGCTTGCTTATAAAATTGCTAATGGATACAAAAATTCCTCAAAAAGAGGAAATTGACCTTGGTTTAGGCAACGCCCTGTCCAAAAGTCAGCAGAGGGAAACGATAGATAAAATCTCAGAAGTGCTAAAAAATATTTGGAGTGTTATTTTATCTGTTATCGGAAAGGTAGGCACTTTATTAAAACCTGTGTGGGAAAAAATTAAAACTGCGGTGGAGCGAGTAACAAGAAGTGTTTTTAAAAAGCGAAAGGCAGTATTACTTACAAGAAAAGTAACCCAAATAGGCGAAGCTGGAAATAAGAAAACAAAAGGGTGGCTCTTTTTAAGCATGATAACGGTTTTGCTGGCAATATCAATTTTCTTTGCGCTAAAACCAAAAATCTTCAAAGAGGGTAAAAAGGCCGAGAAAGAAGAAAGGGAAGAAATAGTGGAAGAAACAGTAAAAACCGCTGAGGAAGCGTTTATTACGGAGGATAGAACCAAGGACGAAGAATACAAAATAAACAGGGTTAAACCTGAAGTCTTTTATGACATGAAAATTACTGATCCCGACGCCGACCCGAATGAAATACAGATAGTCGAAGATGTTTTGGTGGTAACAGATAAAAATACCGGAAAAATATATTACTCCGATATAAATGCTCCTAATTTCTCTGCAGACAAAAACACCTTCAACGGCATCAGATCCCTGGCTGAATCCAATGGTTTCTTATCCTTTCTTGACAACGAAGGTTACAAAACATACGACACAAAAAATTCCCAGGTCAAAGATTCTTTTAAGATGGAAAACATTACACTTGCGTATCCTTACTATGGGTACATCTACACTATATCCGACGATATTCTAAACAGAAGCTCAGTCAAAGATGACGGCACTTTAGACAGTATTCTTTGGAGTCAGAATCAGGACTTCAAAAACGCCAAGTCTATGACGATAGCATATAGCATATATATATTAAAAGAAGATGGAAATCTGGTTAGCTATTCAAATGGGTTAAAAACAGACTTTGAAGTATCGGGTCTTGAAAAGCCTTTTAAAAATCCCACAGATGTTTTCACTACAATTGATTTTTCCAATATCTATGTTGCCGATTCCGGAAACAAAAGGATAGTGGTATTAAATAAAGATGGTGAGCTTATCAAACAATATAAAAACAACGACGACTCTCTGTGGGGGGATATCAGAAACATTGCGGTTTCATCGGACGAAAAAACAGTTTTTGTACTTGACACAAGCAAAATATACAAATTAAGTGTTGAATAGAAACTTAACTTATTTGATTTTTCTGCTAAAATATCACAGTCGGTTAATGATTTAAGCTGAAACGACAAAAATATGCAATTAGAGGCACAAAAGAGAGAAATTCTCGGTAAAAAAACAAAAAAAATAAGAAAAGAAGGAAAAGTTCCGGCCGTGATATTCGGAAAAGGTATGGATTCGGTTAATCTGACTCTTGACTACAATAGTTTTAACAAGGTTTATAAAGAATCGGGAGAAACCGATCTTGTGGATATAAAAATCGGGAATGAAAAAACCAAAGTTCTGATAAAAGATGTTCGGTTTGATCCCGTAAGTGGGAGAGTATCTCATGTAGGATTTTACAAACCGGACTTAACAGTAAAAACCGAAGCTCAGGTTCCAGTGGAAGTAGTGGGAGAAGAAAACAATGAGCTGATAAAATCAGGCACGGCGCTCGCCCTTCAGTTGATACAGGAAATAAAAGTAGAGGCGCTTCCGGAAGATATTCCACACAGTTTTATTATTGATGTTTCCGATCTTAATGAAATAGGCAGTGGCGTATCGGTATCTCAACTAAATTATGATAGAGAGAAAGTCTCCATCCCCGAACTTAGCCCGGATGAGACAGTTGTGAGAATTGAGGAGACAAAAGTGCAGGAGGAAGAGTTGGAAGAGGCGGCAGCAATTTCGGAAGAAGAAGCTATTGCCGGTATGGAGGCAACTGCAGAAAAATCCGAAGAAGAGGGAGAAGTAGGAAGTACAGAGGAGCAGGAAAAACCCGAGAAAAGGGGAAAAGAAGCAAAATAATTACTCCGGCCACTTCTCTCTAATCAAGAGGTCCGATTCCCCGTCAAATTTTGGGATGTTCTCCCAAATAGCTTCGGTAACAAACGGCATAAAAGGGTGCAAAAGCATCAATCCTTTTACAAAAACATATCTTAAAACCGACAGAGATGCTATTTTCTGCTCTCCGTCCAATCCCTTAACATACTCAATATACTTATCAGCTACTTCGTGCCACATAAACTGGTAGATCATTTCGGCAGAGTCGGCAAAGCGATACCTTTCCAGAGAAGCTGTCACACCTACCGTTAGCTTTTTCATCTTTTCCAACATAAGCTTATCAAGATCTCCCAAAGCATCGACATTCTTTTCGTCAAAACTAAAGTCAGTGCCGTTGTCATAGTCGCCCATCATCATAAGTATAAACCGAGCCATATTCCATAATTTATTGGCAAAATTTCTGTAAGCGATAACCTTATCCTTAGGAAAAGCAAAATCCCGTCCGTTTGCCGTTCCTGATATCAGACCCATTCTTAAAGCATCCGCCCCATACTCCTCAATATAATCCAAAGGGTCAATAACATTCCCGAGGGACTTACTCATCTTTTTACCGTCCAAGGCCCTTACTAAACCGTGGAGATATACATCTTTAAAAGGAGGTTTTCCTGTTAAATAGATCCCGAACATAATCATTCGCGAAACCCAAAACCTGATTATTTCCCAACCGGTCTCCATTACAGACGTCGGATAAAAATATTTAAAATCTTCCGAATCAGGATATCTTAAAGTAGCCAACGGCCAATGTCCCGATGAAAACCACGTATCAAAAGTGTCGGTTTCCTGGAGGAGACGTTTCTCCGGGCCGTGCCCGGCTCCGGGCACGGCCCGGAAATCGGCATCTTTTGGCGCAATCAAACTCTGTAAACCGGCTTTAATTTCATCAAATGAGTATTTACCCAATAGATCTCCGATCCTTCCAACAACCCTGTTTCCTCCGGCATCCAAAAAGGTCACCTGAATATCGGGATTTTCATCCACGTCGTACCAAACCGGTATTCTTATTCCCCAAACTATCTGCCTGGATATAGGCCAGTCCCGCATTTCTTCCATCCATTTTGTGTAGGTAACCTGCCTCCATTTCGGGAAAATTCTCACATCGCCATTTAAAACGGCATCCAAAGCAGGTTTTTTTAATGAGTCAACTTTTATGAACCAATTAGGCAAAACTGTGGGTTCTATTTCGTGTCCGCCCTTGTAGCAAACAGCAACAGAATTTCTGTAGTTACTGTCAATTTTTTCTATCATCCCCATATCTTCAAGGTCTTTAACAACAGCATCTCTTGCAGCAGAAACCTCCATTCCTCGATACCTGCCGGCATTTTCATTCATTTTTCCATCAAAACCTATGACACTTACAACAGGCAGTTTATGCCTCAAACCTATTTCATAATCATTTTTATCATGCGCGGGGGTAACTTTTAAAACACCCGTTCCAAAAGACATATCAACATAAGAATCAGCGATAATCGGTATAGAAAACTTCCCGAGCGGATCCTCGTACTCTATCTCTTTTCCTATGTAATCCTTGTACCTCTCGTCATTCGGATTAACCGCTAGAGCAACATCCCCGAACTTTGTCTCCGGTCTCGTGGTTGCGACCACCAACGGCCCATATTTTATGTAATAAAGACTGCTTATCTTATCCTTGTGCCTTATCTCCAAATCCGCAAAAGTGGTTCCGCATTTAGGACAAAAATTTACTATGTAATCATCCCTATACACCAAACCCTCCGAAAGCATTTTTCTGAACGTGGAATAAACAATATTCACAACGTTGTCATCTAAAGTGTACGTATAACGCGACCAATCCAAACCGGGACCCATTCTTTTCACCTGATTTTCTATGACTTTCTTATTGGCCTCCACAAAGTTCCAAATTTCTTTGTATAAGGAATCTCTGTCGTAATCAAATCTTGATTTGCCTTTTTCTTGTAAAGACCTTTCGAAGACCACCTGAGTTTCAAAACCGGCATGGTCCGTTCCTGGTAACCAGAGAGTAGAGTACCCCTGCATTTTTTTCCAACGGATGAGAATATCCTCTATAGCCAGCATTAACACATGACCGGTGTGAAGTTTACCATTAGCATTGGGCGGCGGCAGAACTATTGTAAAAGGTTTTTTGTCCGGATCTATTTTACCGACAAAAACACCTGATTCTTCCCACTTTTTTTCTATCTCGGGCTCCGTGGTTTTATGATCGTATTTCTTGTCCACGAAGATAAGATATCAAAAAAATATGACCATTACAATGAAAAAACATCAAACCCGCTAACTGTGATAAAATCAACTTGTATGCGTTATTCCGAAATGATAGGAAAAACAAAGAAAAATGCACCGAAAGACGAGGAGGGTATAAGCGCGCGGCTTTTAATAAAAGGTGGATTCATACACAAAGAAATCGCCGGAGTTTATACATTTCTACCCCTCGGATTAAGAGTTTTAAATAAAATAGTGCAAATCATAAGAGAGGAAATGATAGCCATAGACGGACAGGAAATGTCTCTTACGGCGCTCCAAAACCCCGAAATATGGAAAAAGACCGGAAGATACGACGATTCTGTTGTGGACATTTGGTTCAAAACAAAATTTAAAAACGGGGGAGAAACATGCCTTGCAATTACCCACGAAGAACCACTGACAAATTTAATGGTACAGCAAATAGAATCATATAAAGACCTTCCGGTGTATGCTTTTCAATTCCAGACAAAATTCAGAAATGAAATAAGGCCTAAAGGTGGTTTGCTAAGAGTAAGGGAGTTTTTAATGAAAGACCTGTATTCTTTTGATAGAACAAAGGAAGAGCATGAAAAATATTATGAAAGAGTAAAACAGGCTTATATAAAAATATGGAGCAGACTTGGAATCGGAGAAGATACATTCTTAACATTCGCGAGCGGAGGAAGTTTCAGTAAGTTCAGCCACGAATTCCAGACAGTATGCGAAACAGGAGAGGACACAATATATTTAGACAGAAAGAAAAAGATAGCCATAAACAAAGAAGTATACAACGAGGAAGTTTTGAAAGAATTAAATGTGAAAAAAGAGGATTTAGAAGAAGTCAAGGCAATAGAGGTCGGCAATATTTTTCCTTTGGGAACAAAATTTTCCGAGGCTCTTGGGCTTTATTATACGGACGAGGAAGGAAAGAAAAAACCGGTTGTAATGGGAAGTTATGGAATCGGGCCCGGAAGAGTCCTTGCAACCATAGTCGAATTAAAACATGATGAAAAAGGAATAATGTGGCCGGAAAACGTAGCCCCATACAAACTAATGCTTATCGGGTTAAATCCTGAGGATCTCAATGTAAAAAAACAGACGGAAGAGATCTACAAAGAACTTTCATCCGAAGGAATAGAAATTTTGTACGACGATAGAGAGAACATTACAGCGGGACAGAAATTTGCGGACTGCGACCTGATAGGAATCCCTTATCGAGTGGTTGTTTCTCAGAAAACAGGGGATTTAGTTGAGGTTAAAAAGAGAAATGAAAAAGAAGCATCTTTGGTAACTACGGAAGAAATGCTAAAAATAATAAAATAATTCTAACAAACCCGAAACTTCTGGAAGTAAATAAAGTAAGAGTAATGTTGCGCTGGACCGTAAATCAAACTATAACCGCAAACCCTTAAAACAATTACAAAAAATTACGCCTTATCCATAATCCCAAGAGATGGGTTTGGCTCAATAGATTCAAAATCCAAATTTTCGTACTTCTCCCGCTCGCTTGCGTACATAAAGTACGCTGCGCTCGCAATATAAACCGCGTTATCGGTACACAGTCTTAAAGGAGGAGCATAAAAATTAACACCCAACTCCCTACAGTCCTTTGAAACAGCTTCCCTAAGAGATAGGTTTGCCGCCACTCCGCCTCCCAGAAGCACAGACTTAACATTATATTTTTTTGCGGCTCCCATCGTTTTCTTAGAAAGAACCTCTATTATAGAATCTTCAAATTCACGGGCAATAACCTCAACAGGGTATTTATTTTCATCTACAAGTTTTTTTACGGCAGTTTTAAGTCCGGAAAAGGAAAAATCAAAATTATCCCGATCAAGCATCGGTCTCGGGAGTTTGCCTTTCAATGAATTAAATTTACATTCCCGAGCCTTTTGAGAAAGAACGGCACCTCCCAAATATTGGGACAGTCCCAGAAGCCGTGCAACCTTGTCGTAAGATTCTCCGGCAGCATCATCCAAAGTTCCTCCCACATATTCAAAATTACCATGCCCGTGAACAACAATTAAATCTGTGTGTCCACCGCTAACCAGCAATGCCATAGCTGGAAAATCTATCTCATGTAAATCATTTAAAAAGTTTCCGTAGATGTGGCCGACCAAGTGATTAACGGGGATAAGGGGTTTGTTAAGAAATAGCGCCAACGCTTTCGCGGCCTCAACACCGACTATTAACGAGCCGATTAATCCTGGACCTACAGTAACGGCAACAGCATCTATATCTTTATAACAATCATCAATTTTTTTATAACTCATCACACGTTGGTAATTCTCGAAGCACTGGGAGATAACAGGTGTTATAAACTCAACTTGCTTCCTGGCAGCAATCTCCGGAACAATACCACCTGTTTTCTCATGAAAATCCTTGGAGGAAGCGACAACACTACAAATCTCATCAACCCCATCTTTTACGATAGCAGCCGCTGTCTCGTCGCACGATGTTTCTATCGCAAAAATTTTCACTATCTTTGCCCTGTAAGGGTAGCTTTACAAACCTTTAATGCTTCCTCAGAAGTCTGACCTGAAAGAACCGCGTTAACAGCTGTTCTAAGAGCCTCAACTTCTCTTGTATTACCTGACCTTGCCGCAAAATAATTTCCTTTTGCAAATGGAGCAGTGTCAAGAACAGGTTTAATATACATAGACGCAGGACTTGCACCGGCCTGGGCGGCCAGGCTAACGGATGCGAAAGGCGCTCCGAACGGCCTGTATTTGGATGCCTCACTAAATAAAGTAAGTTCTTGGCTGTCTTGGGAAATAAAATTTATGAATTTCCATGCCTCTTTGGCACCAGCGGAAGATTTAGGAACGGCATACATCCAAAAACTTCCCCACGAAACCGGGTTTTCGGCGACAGCCTGAGGAACAGGCGCAACACCTATATTCATTCCCGGATTTGCTCTCACTATATCTAACAAATTCCATGTCGGAACAAAAATCATAGAAACCCTGCCGGCTGAAAATGCTTTAGATGCCTCTGGAAGAGAAGTGTTCCAGACACCGTCCGATTTTAGAAAAAGCACATAAAAAGATAGAGCGTCCTGAGCTGACCTGCTATCTAAATTTGCCGGAACCGAAACCCCTGCCTGCGCAAACATCAACCCAAGAATATCGGAGAAAAAGTCTATATTATCGGCGGCTCCCATAGCAGCCCCGGCCCTGACAAAATCACCTTCTCCGGATTTTACTGTGAGCGCCAATGCTATTCTTCTGAACTCCTCCCATGCAGTCGGTGGGGCAACCTGATCTATTTCGTTGAAATGATCTTTGTTATAAACCAACGCCAAACCGTCGTAATGAGCGGGAACAGCGTAAATCTGAGAGTTGAAAATCCCGCTTTCCACGGCGAGAGGATAAAATCTCTGAGCATAATCCTGCGGAGTCAACATATCCGAAGGCATTGGTTCAAGATAATCTTTAATGTACGGAACCCAGCTGTTATGAACAAGAATTATGTCGGGAGCCCCTCCTTGCTGTAATCTCGTAATAACTGTTTCTTTGTATTGATCCGGTTTGGTAATCGACCTGTCGTCATAATTTACTGTTACATTAGGATTCTGACTCTGATACCCCTTAATAACGGAATCCATAATATCGGGACTTTCCCAAAGACCCCACATATTTAAGGTGACGGGTTTAGATGAAGTTCCCGAACTTCCCGAGCCTTTTGTTAGATACTTTCCTATCAAAGGAATGTCTGCAACGGTACAGGCTGTAAGGAAAATCGGAATCAGTAATAATAGTATGGCAGTTGCGGCTTTGTTTTTCATCTTGTTAATTATATACACACATTAAAAGCAATTCCAATATCATTTGTTACTGCAGCCCAAGACCTAAAGTAATCCAAAACAAAAGTAGTGTCTGGTGAATGGTGATGAAATAATGATCAAAACACCCCAGCAAAATAATCTGCAGAAACGCTATTAAATAAACGTGGAAATAACCGGAATTTACTAATTTCTTGAGGCACTGCCAAATAAAACAACAGAACAAAATTAATGAGAAGATGCCTCCCTCGGAAAAAAGGAGTAGAAAAATGTTGTGTACCGGTTGGGAAAATCTTAAATCCGTACTTTCGTAGTTATATTTGTCAATGAGAACGGTCGAGTTGTTAAAACCCACTCCGAACAAAAAATTATCCATAGCCATTCTGTATGATGCCACAGCAAGATTTAGTCTTCTGGAAATGCTTTTGTCGGCTGGTACTCTTTTATAGAGCAATACGTTTTTAGTACTGCTACCGCCACTTCCGGAAAAAAATAAAAGCGGGATCAAAAGGGAAATAACTATCACTATACATGCAACACTAACCGCCTGTTTCTTTTTAATTTCTATCTTCCGGGGCTCTTTACTAAAAATAAGGTGCAAAATAATTCCGAACAGAAAAACCGCCCACGAAATTTTGCTAAATGTAAACAGCAAAGCAACGGCTCCGAGCAGGAAAGGGAGTAGATAAAATTTTCGGCTTTTTAAAAACGAAAAAAGCCAAACTAATGTAATGCTCAGGTAACCGCCAAAAATATTGGGATGTCTAAAAAGACCATAGGCCGGAACAACTCTTTCTCCGAAGAAAGATTCGGCAGGAACACCGTAAGTTGCGGCGGAGTAGGGTTGTTCTCCAAATACAAGGTAATTATCAAATACAGATCCTTTCGTTAAAAACTGAGCGATACCAAGAATACCTAAAAAAAGAACGGACACCGAAAAAATGTCTAATATTTTAAAAAAATAATCTTCAATAGGTATTTCTGTCAGAGAATAAATAAATATTAAAAAATAGAGAAGCACCCGCACCCATGCGCAGATTGACGGGACAAATCTAATAGATGACAAGGTTGACAGAAGGAGTGAAAAAATAAAGAGAGAAGAGTACTGAACATATTTTCTATCAAAAAAATCACTTTTTTTATCAAATAATTTCCCTAAACCGCCGCTGAGCACCCAAAAGAATATGATTAAAGCTGCTAAAATGTCCTGAACGAAAATGGTCGGAACAAGATAATCGACTAAAACCCCACCAACATAAGAATCAACAATTTCAAAATGTTTTCCCAAATTGACAGGAATAAGAAAAATCAAAAGAAGATAAAGAAATTCGGAAATTTTTAATAATTTTTCTTTTAACGGCATTATCTACTTTGGGGGCAGATTTTACTAGTTATTTTCCTGTACAAGTAGATTATAGTCCATAACTGTCAATTGCGTTAGTTTAGTGATCTTATATTTTAAACAAGTTTTAATTTTTGTGATTTTAGAGGTTCTGTTTTTCCACATTGCATTTCGTTGATTTTCTATTTAAATAAAAGAGGACGTCTTAGTAGGGTGTGTTGATATGTTGAAAAACTGTTTTTTGAATTGATTTTGCACCATAATTTGTGTAGCAGTCTTGTGGATAAGCACATTTTGCCCTGCTGTTTTATTTTCACTCGTTTTTTACTTACTTTACTGTTCCCTCAGTACGTTTTCCGCTTGTTGATAATTCTGAGGAATCTGTGGATTACTTTGTGGATAAGTAGCCTCATTTATCCACAACCGATTTTTCTGAAAAAAATTTCCACATTTTTAAGTTTTTTCCACAGTTGCCGGATTCGTTATCGTTGCTCAACTTAGTGTTTAGTATATGATACTTAAAACCTGCCACTTGCTGCCTCCTATCTACCGCCCGTTTTTTACTGTCTCCACGTGATGCCGGAAAATACCTCAAAAACTAGCTGTTAAAAATTATTTGCTTCACGTTTACAATGTCCTGTGTTATTTTCCCTGTTTCCGCAACTTCTTCCTGGACTTTGTCCACTCCGTACATAACCGTTGTGTGATCCCTGCCCCCAAGAAAATCGCCTATTGAGGTAAAAGGCATGTCTGTCATCTCTTTCATTAAATACATAGCGACCTGGCGTGGTATCACCAGTTCTTTGTTTCTCCTTTTTCCTTTAATGTCCTGCATTTTTACGGAATAATAAAGACACACTGCTTTTAAAATTTCATTCACATTTACGGTTTTGGCGGACTTTTCCTTAATGGTGGCACCGAGAGCTTTGGCTGCGGTTTCTACATTTAATTCCGAACCGGTGGCTTTTGCATAAGTTACGGTTTGCAGATATGCCCCTTCCAACTCTCTTATGTTAGTATCCACTTTTTCAGCTATAAAATTTAGTACATCGTTTGGAACGTTTTCTTTATCCGTGTCTCTCTTTGCTCTTAAAATAGCTATTCTTGTCTCTATGTCTGGAGTTTGTATATCGGCCACTATGCCACTGCTAAACCGTGATGTTATTCTGTCCTCAAGACTTACAAAATCCTTTGGTGGGCGGTCCGACGTTATCACTATTTGCTTTCCCGCCATGTATAGAGCATTAAAAGTGTGAAAAAATTCTTCCTGTGTTGATTCTCTTCCGATAATAAACTGAACATCATCTATCAGTAAAACATCGGCTTTTCTGAATTTTTCCCTAAACTGGTTTGCGGTATATTTTCCTTTCCCTTTTCCGCTTTGGATTGTCTCAATGAGCTCGTTGGTAAAAGCTTCTCCCGTAGTATAAACAACTCTCATTCCGGGTTTCGTTTCTATAATCTTATTCCCCACCGCCTGTATTAAATGCGTTTTTCCAAGCCCGACTTTAGAGTATATAAACACGGGGTTGTAGAGTTCCCCCGGTTTCTCAGATATGGCCGATGCTATAGCGTACGCTAGGTTGTTATTTTTTCCGAGTACAAAGGTTTCAAAGGTGAATTTCGGGTTGAGGTTTGACCTGGTGCGTTTTTCTTCACGTAAGGTCTCCGTGTTTTTTTGTTGTGAAAAAAGAGGGCCAAGACCATTACCGCCCTCCGGTTCCTTCTTTATCCTTTCACTTGACACGGTAAATTTAGCTTGTAGTTCACCTCCCCCAACACTTCTTATTGCCTCCTCAACAATTTTTGCGTATTTAGTTTCCAGATTTTTCTTTACAAAATTGTCTTCGCAGAAAACTTCCAAAACATTGTTTTCTAGAGATATGCCTTTTGTGCGTGATATCATCGTTTTAAAGATCATCGGAGATATTTCCAGCTCTACTTTTCCCAGTATTGCCTTCCATATTTCTTTTGGATCGCTGCTGTTTTTTTGGCTCATTGTTCGTATTTCTTTTAATTTTCTTTTAATTTTGCGTACCCTTGCTTTTTAAGTTTTACCGCTAAGTTTAAAGCCACTAAATTTCAAAAATTCCGCGATAGGTGTGCTGTGTGTTTAAACCTGTGTTTTACTCATTTTTTGTACGAAAGTACATACTCACTAATTGGCAGGGGAATGTTCTCAAAAACATATCTTAACAGTGAAATTCAGAGTACACAAGTTATCCACAATTATCAAGCAATGTGGATTATATTAAGGGTGTGTTGTTTTGATTTTTCTTTTTATCCTCAACGGCTTCTCTGATTGATTTCGCCAAGTATTCTTCTTCGGTCTCGTCTAGACTTCCCGGGTATGGTGTAAAGTCCCTTGAAAATGCAAGGTATTTATCCTCAAAAAAAGATTTTCTGGTTTTTTCGTCCCAAATCAATAATACTCCGATCTTCGCTTTTTCTGCCGCCTGTACTCCGGGTATCGAGCTTTCAAAAGCAAGCGCTTCCGAGGCTTTAATCTTGAGTTTTTTCAGTGCTTTTTTGTATATTTCCGGAGAGGGTTTGAATTTTTTCACATCATTTTTGCAAAGTATTATGTCAAAAACATTCCCGATATCTAATTTTTTGACAACAGCCTCTTCTATTTCTTGCGGAAGGTTTGTTAGAAGTCCTAGTTTATAGTTCTTCTCTTCCTTTAGTTCATAGCATAGCTCCCAAAACCCATCTAATGGTTCCATTTTGAAGTCCGGGTTGTTGATTATTTCAAGATAGGCAACCTGTGTTTTTTCTGTTAATTCTTTTATATTAAGCTTTCTATTCTCAAGTCTATTAGCGGAAATAAGTGATTTCCATATTTCTTCAAATGTGTACCCGTTTTTGCAATAAGGATCGGGATCAATATATTCCAAATGCAACGGTTCCAGAGTTTTTCTGAAAGCCTGTGTTTTTATACCATCTGTATCTTTGGTAACAGCACCCTCTAGTTCAAAAAAAACCGCTTTTTTCCCTTCAAAAATTTTTTTATACATATTATTTTGCTGTTCTTTATTCCCTAGAATTTACCAATCTGTGGGAAGTCTTTTTCCTTTGGCCACTATTATTAATAAATATAAAACTGTCAAAGGTCCGAGTAGCCAGTTTACGGGAAACCAGTACCACTCATCCGGGCCTTTGATGGCAACGAAAACCGCATATATAAATCCCAGTATTAAATAGATGGTCAGAATTATTTTTAACGTCGGCATATTTTTAATTATATCCGATTTGTATTCAAACCAATATAGTATGCACTGTTCTCACACTACTTTCTTTGCTCATTGTAGTGTTCGTCAAAATACATTTTTAATATTAAGGCCGCCGCCAGGCTGTCGTTTGATTTTCTTTTCTTTTTGGGAATGTCCAAATCTACGGCCTCTTTTAATGCTTCTTTTGATGTACCGAACTCGTTTTGTAAAAACACGGGCCGTTTTGTTACAACCCTTAGGTTTTTTGCAAATCTTCTTATCTCCAGGGATTTTTTTGTTTCCTGGCCTTCTGCCGTCAATGGAATACCTAATACTATCAATCCTATTTTGTTTTCAACGATTAGTTTGTTGATTTCGTATAGAGCGCTGTTGATGTTTTTCGCCGATATTTCTTTTAATGGCACTACAATTCCGTTGTTTCCCAACGCGGCGCCAATGCAATTTTCACCATAGTCCAAACCCAGAACATTAGAAAGCCCGTTAACGATACCGGATTTTACTATATTCGTTTTTATGTTCATGCTTAATTATAGGTTTTTACCCGTATCCTCTTTATTCAGTATAACTTCTATTCTACCTATATCCTTGGGTACTCGGGTGAAGAATGGAATGTTGGGGGACACACCGAACTCATAATGTTCAACATTTTTCAGGCTCTCAATAAACCTCTTTGCTTCATCGTAGGTTTTTCCCGCCAAACCATTTTTTATGTCGTCCTCTTTTATGTTTGGTATCACTATTGAGCTTAAAGTAACCTGTATGTCTGCTTCTTTGGAATTTAATACACTATTGGTTGACTGACCAAGCACGTTTACACTTATTCTTTTGTCTTTCTCTGGCATATAGTAACCTTCCGGAATTATGTCTTTGAAATACTCATCTATAAGTCTGTTTAGATCGCTTTCCATATAAGTGAGAGCTTCTCCGGTTGCTGTTTGAGTTAGAGAGATTTTATCCGCTTCCTCATCTATATCGACGCTGAATTTTTCGGACGATATTGTAGTCTGTATAGAACCGTCAACCAACTTTTGAGAAGAGCCGAGTTTGTTTTTAATGCCTTCTTCCGCCTTTTTCACAATTGCCGTTTTAAGCTCGTTGGATAGCGCGGTTTTATCCTCTTGAGTCGCTACCCTTACCTGCTCACTTTTTCCTCCTGTCAGTTTTCCTTTGGTTTTTGCTACTAGTTCGTCTTTATCGTAACCGGATATTTTTAGTGTTTTTCCATCATCTATGTTGTACTCACTACCTATATCTGTAGCGACTATTTCTGCGGTGATCTCGCCGGGTTTAAGGGAAGTGGGGTCGGTTTCATCCTCAAGGGCATTGGGGGGTACCGTGACACCGTCTTTTAGTTTATATTTCAGGTTTTTAGAATCGCTTTCGTAAGTGAGTTCCTTTCCTTTATCAAGTTTTATTTCGGATGTTGTATAGTTGTATATTTTTATATCGCCTCTGGCACTTTCGCCCACAGTTTTTGTTCCGGTAGTTTCTTTTTCAAGTGTATCCTCAACAATTGTTGTTAATGCGGTTCCGCGAAGAACTAAATTCTTTGCATCGGTTGCCGTATCAGTTTTTATTTTTACGGTTACACTTCTGGTGAATGGTAAAGACCCTACTGTAATTGTCACCTTTGCTTTAGGTGCCGTTTTTCCATAGTAAATAAAACCGCCTACACATAAGAATAGTATGAAAATAATTATTAACGGGCCTTTTTTTGCGCTCCCAAGAATAGGAACTTTAATGTGAGGGACATTTATTTTTATGTGTTTTTCTCCTTTTGTGTATTTAGCCGGTTCCTCGGGCTCTTCGGGTATGTGCTCTATATCCTTTCCCATAAGCGCGTCCAGAAGTATATTTCCGAACTCGTCGTCAGTGACCATTTCAACGCTTTTTTCCAGTTTGTCTGCTTCCCGTTGGATTAATTTAAGATTTAATATGTTTTCGAATAAAACCGATTCTTCCGGAATAACCAGTTCTACGTTTAAATCGTCTACAGCCTTTATTTTATTTATGGTTGTTAAAACGTCATCTGATTGTTGTAGGTCTATTCTTATCATATTAGACTTCCGTTATCTCCTTATAAATCATTGCTGTTGAAGCCAAATACGCCCATTCCGAGGTAAGTTCTTGGTCTGTTAGATTTACTATTTTTCCGTCTATTATTGATGCCAGATTATTAAATTCCGGTTCTTGAATAAACGGTATTGTTTTCGTCCATGTCCTTCCTTTTATCGCCTCCATGAGATCCTTTATATCAGCCCCACAGCCGGAAAGATAAACTTTTGGAGGAAATGTTTTAACTCCTGGGAAATCTTCTAATAAGAGTTCCAACCCATCCATCCATACATCAATAGTTTCTCCTAAGCAATTTTTAATTACCGGAAGTTCACTCTTGGAAAGTTTTTCGCTGTTGTACATTTTAAGAACCGATTCAGCATTCTCCTTTTCCAGCGCCATTTTTGAACCGATATCTTGTATGAAATGCATATACCCGACATTGAGCGTTCTTGTAGAGACTATTCCTCCTCCGAAAACTGCCCCCACATCCGTAGAGTCTTCCGAAATATTTACAAGGACAAAGTCTTTGGTTTCTGGCTGTTCCATCTTGATAAATTCGACTAATGAGTACATTTGTGACCCAATTGCCAGTGTAATTAATCCGGCGCGTTTCGTAACTTTCTGAAGGGATTTAACATGAAAAACAGGAACATATGCATTGAATATAGCTATTTCCACATTCTGGCCACGCTGTCCTTCCAATAGAGCAACTTTTTGCCCGTCTATTTTTATGTATATATCCGATGTTGTTATGGGATTTATGGGCATCTCTGAGTCCCCCGTATTTTCCAATATTCTATTTCTTGCCTGTACCATTGCGGCCTCAGCGGCATGTTCGTATAGATTTTCAACTTCTGTTAATTGTATTGGATCCGCTGTAGGTCTTTTCATTCTGATTACCGTGGTAAGCCCTGTCGTTATGCCCCCATCCACACCTACTATTGTCTTTTTTATTTTTGTTTCGGATTCGGAGCTTTGAACTTTATCAACCGAATTCTTTACGGCTTCCACCACGGTATCCTCGTCTATAATCATTCCGTTTCTTACGCTCCCGCCCGGAAGTTTTTGTGACCATGCCCCAATTATCTTGAAAACATCTTCATCCGGGTAAAAAGACAGACATTTCACATCCCTTGCGTTTATATTAAGAGACAAAAACTTGTTTGGTTCTTCGTGTTCTTTTTTTAACGAAGGCAGATTTATCATTTGGATTGATTATACATATTTTAGAAAGGAAAATCCCTTTTTGCAGGTTCCGGCTCAGATGATATATCATCTTCAAACCTTTTGTTTATAAATTCTTCAACTTCCTTCACCGGCGTTCCATATTTTTGCCCGGACATTTCTCTTATTTCCCGTGCCAATTGTGGGTCTTTTTTGATTGATGTCAGATCGTCCCAGTCTACAAATAGAGAGAAGGGTGGGGTAGGCTGTCCTTTAACCAAAAGTCTCATGTACGCATTTCCTACAGGCAGATTTATTAAGTCCTGTTTTGTGAAAGTAGGTTCAAACTGTGTTTCCAAATATTCGGCATCATCTATCCCTACTCTGAAAGCGCAGATAGTTCCAACATTGCCGAATATCGCCTTTTTTATATCCTCCGGCAGTTGGCTTATGAATTGGTGCGTTACGGTCAGGTTTAATTTATACTTTCTGGCCTCGGAAAGAATGGTGGCAAAGTCGGGGGTGGCAAAGTTCTGAAATTCATCCACATGAAGAAAGAAATTCGGAAAATCTTCTTTTAATTGATGCCTTCTTAAAGCGGCCGTCAGTATTCTCGGGACCAGTAAAAGTCCCAAAAAATTTGAGTTTTCCTCGCCTAGTTTTCCCTTTGCTAGATCAACCAAAAGAATTTTCTTTTCGGCCATAATATCGTCAAAATTAAATGAGGACTTTTTTTGTCCAATAATGTTTCGCATGGTGCTGTCAGTGGTTATTCGGTCAAATTTTGAAGCAAAATATCCCATTGTCTCTCCTTTTCTGCTTTGCGAGGTGTTAGCCACTTCGTCCGCCCAATATCTTCTTACAAGGGGATCCGTTACCTTATCAAGAAACTTTTTGGAATACTTTTCATCTATAAAGAGTCTAAGAACATCTATCATAGTTGCTTCGGGATCAACCATTGCCGTGAGCATTACATTTCTTATGGCCCTTTCCAAAAGTGGTCCCATAATTCCTTGGTGATTAGGATCGTAAAGTTTGTATAACAGAGCTATGAATGAATTTATAACTATGTTTCTCTCGGTCTCATCTTTTGCTTCAAGCATGTTTAATCCCATCGGTCTTTCTCGGTTCGCGGCATCAAAGAGTATTACATCGTCTTTTCTTTCCGGCGGTATTTTTTCCAGCAAGTCGTCTATATCGGTTCCGTGAGGATCTATTACCGCGACACCTTCTCCTCTTTTTATATCCTGCAAAGCAATCCACTTCATAAGTTCGGATTTTCCTGAGCCGGTTTGCCCGATAATGTAAAAGTGTCTTGTCCTATCCTCATCCCTGATAAAAACCTTCTTCTTTACTCCTCTAAAAACACTCCATCCTAAGAATGTTCCTTCATTTTCTTCTGGTAAATTAACCGGGGCTGCCGATTTTCTTGCTCCGAGCCAAACAATGTTCGGGGTTTCAATGTTTTTGTTGGGGAAGTGAAATATGGTTGCCATCTCGGCTATGTTTAAAACCGAAACATTTGAGAATATTTGTGTTCCAAGCAAAGGAAGCGCAATTCTTTTCATTCCCATTCTCCTGTAAATGAAATCTTCCGTAAATTTTTTCGGACTTAAAATGAGTTTTTTTGCAAATCTGTTATAGGTAAGGTCGGTAAATTGCTCAAAAGCGCTGATAAGATTCTGAATTTGGGATTCGGCTTGTATTTTGTCTTCGGCAATAGATACAATTCTTATTTTTGTGAAAAAGCCGGGTAGACTTATTTTCTTTTCCACTCCTTCCAAAAAGCTCTCGTCTATGTTTACCTTTTTTTCCGGGTTTGCATTCCTTGTTTTCACTCTTGATATGAAGCTTCTTCCCGCTAAACGCCAGCTGTCATCTGCCGGCTGAATAATGTACTGGAGAGCCAGAACCTGATTTTCTTTCATTTTGCTCATGGCCGACGTTATTGAGCCCATCGAATCATTTTTTAAATCTTCATATTCTTTTATTGGATAATACGCCGGTCCTTTTAGTCTTAATTCTGCTACTTTTGTAACTTTTCCTCTGTCCCATATTTCGGGAGGTTCTACCATGTCTATTTCCGCTCCCGGGTAGGCGGCATTTATCTGCTTTTCTACAATAGTAGATATTTCATCAGGAACAGCTGCGTAGAAAGCGATTCCCGATTCTTTTGAGATAATTTCAAATGAAACTCTGTACTGTCCGGTGAAAAGAGCCTTTAATGGACTTTTCTTAAACCCGATTAAATTTGAAAACATGTGTTCAGCTGCTTTTGTTTCTATCTCGTTATCTTTCGGGAGAAGTATCTGAAAAAATGTTAATTTATACTGTTCTTTTTTTTCTCTTTTTTTTCTAATCCAGGATGAAATAGCTAAAATTACGAATACGCACAAGAACAGAATGAAAACTACGGTGATTATTGAGAGGAATGTATTGTCTGTGGCTTCAATTGGTTGGTTGTTCATGGGCAGTCTTTACTCCTTCTGTGAATGTGTCTTCTTTTTTTTGAGCTTCTTCTGAGATACTGTCTATAAATTCTATATCTTGCATTCCCGGAATTTCTCCAACGGGTGCTTTTAGTGGGACTTCGGGGCCCCTTGTACCTTTATTTTCTGGTATTATGCCTTCAACTGGTTGGGTACTTTGTTCTTTCAGCTGTCGTGAAGTAAGTCCTTCTGGAGAGATAGTCTCAACTCTCTGTTCCAAACTTGTTATTTTTTCGGCACTATCTTCTGCGTTTTCCCGGACGGGCTCATTGTTTACTACTTTTTCTTCTTCCGTGCCAGTGTGTGTCGGTTTTTCCGAGGTAGGGGGATGATAGTAATAATCGCGGTGAATTCTGTTTATTCCATTTGGATCGCCACCAATTTTGTCATTATTGCTGTTGTAATCCGTCATACTAATATTCTAACACCTGGAAATGTAAAATCAGCAACTTAAAAAGAAGATGGTGCATTTTTTGCAAATTATAAGTGTGGGCCTGCTCGAATATTTTTATCTTCCTTTTCTTTATCTCTTTTTCACGCCTTTGAAATATTTTCTCGCGGTTGTTTTATTTGACTTATTAGCCATTTCATCGTGCAGTATTTCATCTGTCTCATTCATGCCTTCTTCCGCATCTTCCTCTGCAGTATTCTTAACCTCCTCGGCTTTTTCTTTTGCCATATCTACAAAGGGTTCAACCTTTTCTTTCGTTTTATTTATCTCGGTTTTTACTTTTTCCAGCGTTTCCTTACCTTTATCTTCGTATTCTTTTGCTATCTTCCTTATTTTTTTTCTTGTGTTCGTCCCTTTATCAGGTGATAAGAGAACCCCAATTATTCCGCCAATTACAACTCCCCATAAAAAACCTTTTGAAAACGAACCGGCGCTATCGCATTTGCACGGTGTATCATTTTTGTACTCAAAATTATGATTTTTGTTTTTATAATCAGTATTCTTCATAGTCATCTTCGCTGTCCTCCTTATTATTAAAAATATTTGTGATAGATTTTATTGCGCTTACTCCTTTTGACACCCCTTCCAAAATTTTGGATATGGAGTTTATCGGAGAAGCTATGGAAGTAGTAATGTCCCTACCGATTTTTGCAACATCCGCTAAATCTTTAAATATTTTTTTTACCTCATTTAGAATTAATATGAAATAAACCAAAACTCCGGTAAAGGATATGCAAACAAGAATCCGCGCGATTAGTAGTATTATTTCCAGGGTTTCCATTTTAGGCCTTTCCGCCCCAAAACGGCATCGGAAGCGCGTTCGTGGGCAGTAAACTTGAGTAGTTAAATATAATCATTCTTTGCCGTCCGCGTCAATATTTTGATATACTCATTAATAATAAGGTTTAAACCCATGAATCCAAAAACTGTAGCGAGCGTAAATGAAATAAATGAAGATGATGAAAATGTAAAAAGTAACGATAAGACCGATATGGCACATGATTCTATCGCCAGTATTGCTGATGTAAGCGCCGATACAAGCGGGAGCGGTGGAAGTTTCTACTCAAATATCGCCGCGCAGCCTCATAAGGAAAACAAAAACCTCATCCAAAGTCTGTACGATTTGGATGAGGATGTCGAATCTTATACAGAATAGGTTTTATTCCACAACCTCACCTTCTACCGGTTCGTCTTCTTTATTGTCTTTTCCTTCTCCTTTGTTGTTCTCGCCCGGATTTCCGTTGTCGCTTCCCGTTCCGGCTGAACCGGTGTTGTTAGTTCCCGGCTGACCACCCTGTTTGTATATGTATTCACCTATCTTTTGCAAAGCAAGCGATAATTCCTGTGTTTTCTGCTTCAGTGTTTCCACACTGTCCGTTTGCAGATTATCTCTTATGCTTTTAACCTTCTCTTCTATTTCCTTTTTCAGATCCTCGGGGACTTTGTCTCCGGCATCTCTTAGAGATTTTTCAGCCGTGTAACACATGCTGTCCGCAAGATTTCTTGTCTCCGCTTCCTCTTTTCTTTTTTTATCCTCTTCAGCGTGCATTTCGGACTCTTTTACCATTTTTTCAACCTCCTCTTTTGACAAACCGGTGCCACCTTGGATAGTTATTTTTTGCTCTTTTCCAGTAGCTTTGTCTTTTGCAGTTACATTAAGAATCCCATTCGCGTCAATATCAAAGGTAACCTCAACCTGAGGAACTCCTCTGGGGGCCGGTGGTATTCCGTCAAGCATAAACCTCCCGAGAGACTTGTTGTCCGCGGCCATGTGTCTTTCCCCCTGCAGTACATTTATCTCCACGCTTGTTTGATTATCGGCCGCAGTGGAGAATATCTGGCTTTTTTGCGTCGGTATTGTAGTGTTCCTTTCTATCAAAGGTGTTGATACACCACCGAGTGTTTCGATCCCTAAAGTTAATGGTGTCACATCCAAAAGCAAAACGTCTTTGACATCTCCCGATAAAACTCCGCCCTGTATTGCCGCTCCGAGTGCTACAACCTCGTCAGGATTAATGCTTTTATTGGGCTCTTTGCCAAAGAAATCTTTAACCGTTTGTGTAACTTTCGGCATTCTCGTCATACCTCCCACCAGAACAATCTCGTTTATTTCATTTTTACTGAAACCCGAATCTTTTAGAGCGTTCTCTATGGGTGGTACGGTTTTCTGTATTAGATCATCAACCAGCTGTTCCAGCTTGGAACGGGTAAGTTTTATGTTCAAATGCTTCGGGCCGGTACTGTCCGCCGTGATAAACGGTATGTTGATTTCCGTTTCCAGAGTAGAGGATAATTCAATTTTCGCTTTCTCAGCCGCATCTTTTAATCTCTGCATAGCCTGCCTGTCTTTTGATAGATCAATTCCATTTTCTTTCTTAAATTCCTCTAAAAGCCAGTCTATGATTTTTTGGTCAAAATCGTCTCCGCCCAGATATGTATCTCCGTTGGTAGCTTTAACTTCAAAAACTCCGTCTCCAATTTCCAAAACCGATACGTCAAAAGTGCCTCCGCCCAAATCATAGACTACTATTTTCTCGTTCTTTTTCTTATCTAATCCGTACGCCAGTGAGGATGCCGTTGGTTCATTAATTATCCTGTCTACTTCAAATCCGGCAATCTGACCCGCTTCTTTTGTTGCTGTTCTCTGAGAATCGTTAAAATAAGCAGGGACAGTAATTATTGCTTTCGTGAGTTTTTGACCCAAAAAAGCTTCTGCGTCCGCCTTCATTTTTGCCAGTATTTTTGCAGAAATTTCCTGAGGTGTGTAAACCTTTCCCTCAACCTCTACACAGGCCAATCCGTTTTTTCCTTCAACAATTTCGTACGGATACGTTTGTTTTATTTTCTGTACCTCCGGATCGCTGAATTTTCTTCCCATCAATCTCTTGATGGAGAATATCGTGTTTTTCGGATTTACCACCTGTTGTCTTTTTGCCGGTATTCCGACTATGTTTTGATCAGGTACCACTATTGATGGGGTAGTGTTTGCTCCTTCCGCGTTCGGAATTACCTTTGCGGTTCCGCCCTCCATTATCGCCATACAACTGTTTGTGGTTCCTAAATCTATTCCTATTATTTTTGCCATATTATTTCCTCCTAAATTATTCCTGACCGACAACTACTTTTGCCGGTCTTATTAAATTTCCGTTTAACAAATAACCTTTTTGATGGGTTTTCAAAACTTTGTTTTTCTCTCCTTTTTGCACCTCTATAGCATCCATGTACTTCGGGTCAAACTCTTTTCCATCTGCCTCTATTTCCTCTACGCCTAAGCTTTTTAATACCTTTTTTAGTTCTCTGAGCGTTAAGTTTAAACCTTCATCTTTGATGTTTTCGTCAAGTTTTTCCAAATTGTCAAAAAACGGTAAGAAGGCTTCAACCACTTGGCTTTTTACAAAAGTCAAAAAGCCCTCTTTTTCCTCCGCGGTTCTTTTCTCAAGATTTTTATAATCGGCTAGGGCTCTTTTCCAACTGTTGTCCAGTATTTTTATCTTTTCCTCCATTTCTCTTGCTTTTTCCTCTGTCTCTTTTATTTTCTCCTCCAACTTCTTAATCTCAGCCTCATATTCTTCTTTTGTTTTTTTCAAAGATTTATCTTCTTTTATCTTTTCTTCTTTCATGATGAATTTAGATAGTCGAGTAATTTATTACCAAGAGCCCCCAAGCTCCTCTAAAAGCCCCTTTGTATATTTAATCATGGGTATTGTTTTGCAATAGTTTAATCTTGATGGCCCTAACACTGCTACATCACCTGTTTTGTCGTTTATCCTAAAAGGTGAAAACACAATTGCGCTGTCTTTCAAATTCTCCACCGGAATCTCATCTTCTATAAGTGTGTAAACTTCTTCTCCGGGAATAACGCTTTGAAATATTCTGTTTAAGGTTTCGTAGTCGTCAAGAATCTTGAGTGCAGCCTTAGCGGTATCTATATCCCAATATTCTTTATATTCCAAAATATTTGCGGCTCCGGCATAGGTGACATACCCGTCGTCGGTAACCGCTATTGAAAGACACTTGGTAGTATCTGCCAGAGCCTCTGCCGCTTCCCGCAGGAGTTTTCCAAGTTCAAATCTATTTGACCAAAGTCTTTGTTTTAGGGCTATTTCCTGAAGCACAGGAAGTTCCTCTTCTTCCATCATTTGTTCCACATAGAGCTTGTAAGCCATCCTTGTCGGAACTCTTCCTGAGGAAGTGTGAAGCATTTCTAAAAATCCCATGTCAATAAGTTTCGCCATCTCATTTCTAACCGTAGCGGGAGAGTATCTCATGTTGTGTTTTTTTACAACTTCTACAGAACCCACCGGTTCGGCGGTACTTATGTAATCGTTTATTATGGCTTGAAGCAATTCTACTTGTCTGTCAGTCAACATATTATCAGTAATATATCACGAGTGCTAAAAGTGTCAAGACTAAGTTTTATTATTTAGTGAGAATTTGTCTGAAGGCTTCCTGTGGTATATCAACTTTTCCGATTCTTTTCATTCTTTCTTTCCCCTTCTTCTGAATATCTAAAAGTTTGTCTTTTCTTTCTCTATGGCCGCCGGACATTTTTGCCAGAACATCTTTTCTTAGCGCAGGAATGTCTTCTCTTGCCAAAATTTTTCCACCGACGGCGGCCTGCAGTGAAATAGGAAATTGTTGCTTCGGTATCACACCTTTTAGTTTTTTCAGAAGCGACCTTCCAATTTCCCCAGCCTTATCTCTGAGAACTATATTTGTTAAAGGGTCAACAATTTTTCCGTGAATGAGCACATTTAGTTTTACAGCATCAACTTTTCTGTAATCCAGGAAATCATAATCCAAACCGGCAAAACCCGAGGAAACGCTTTTTAATTCATCAAAGAAGTTGTAGACAAGTTCGGCCAGCGGAAGTTCATATTCAAAAAAGACGGTGTTTTCGTTGGGATATTCCATTTTTTTCAAAACCGCTCTTCTTTCTGTGCACAATTTCATTACCTGGCCTGAATAAACCGCAGGACACACAATTTTGCAGAGTATCCACGGCTCCTGAATTTCTCTTACAAATGTTGTATCCGGAAGGTCAGACGGGGAAGTGATGTAATTTTGTACTCCTTTTGTGTTTATTACTTTATATTTCACGGCCGGAGTTGTGGATATTAAATTTAATCCGTATTCTCGTTCAAGTCTTTCCTGGACTATTTCCGCATGCAGAAGACCCAAGAAACCGCATCTGAAGCCGAATCCCAAAGCAGTATTGTTTTCCGGCTCAAAGGTCAGTGAGGCGTCGGAAAGGGAAAGTTTTTCCAAAGCTTCTCTCAGGCGCGGGGACTTGGAGTTATCTATCGGGTAGATGGAAACAAAAACGAACGGTTTAATTTCTTTATAACCGGGGAGAGGAGAGGCAGGGTCATCTTCCCATGTAAGTGTGTCTCCGACTTTTACCGCGTGAATGTCTTTTAGCCCCGTGGCAATATATCCGACTTCTCCTGTTGATAATTCGTTCGTTTTTACCCTTTTTATTTGTGTAAACCCTACTTCCTCCGGGATTGAAACCGCACTCGTAGCCAGAAACTTAATTTTCCTTTTTTTGCCAAGTTGAAACCTCCCATCAACAACTTTTATGTTTGCAACTACACCCAAATATTCATCGTACGAAGAATCAAACACCAGCGCTCGTGAAGGTTTCTGGCTGTCTCCTGCGGGGTAGGGGACAATGTTTATTATTTTTTTCAAAAGATTTTCGACACCCCCTCCGGTTTTTCCCGAAACGCACAGAATGTCTTCCTTTTTAAAACCAAATGTTTTGCCCATAGCATCTTTAAGGGATTCTATATCTCCGGTCGGTAAGTCAATCTTGTTTATAACCGGTATAATTTTTAACCCCGCTTCCGATGCTTTGTAAAAATTGGAGACCGTTTGCGCCTGTATTCCCTGCGTTTTATCCACCAAAAGTATTGCTCCTTCGCAGGCGGCAAGGGAGCGGGATACTTCGTACGAAAAATCAACATGTCCGGGAGTATCTATCAGATTTAATTGGTAGCCTTCGTAGTTCATTCTTATGGCTTTGAGTTTTATGGTAATTCCTTTCTCTCTTTCCAAAGCCATTGAGTCCAAAGTTTGTTCAATAATGTTTCTTTTGTCTATGGCGTGCGTAATTTCCAGAAATCTATCTGCCAAAGTGGATTTACCATGGTCTATGTGGGCTATTATGCAAAAATTTCTGATATTTTCCTGTCTCATGGGTTATCAATTTCTTATGAATTATACGGTTTTTGCTCGGTCGCGGTTAAATCAACGGCTTCGGCTTCGATTTCTTTTATACCGTTTTTGGAGATTTTTAACTTTCCCAAAAGTTTGTAAAAAAGTTCAATTTCCTCCACTTTCAGAAAGTGTGTTATCACCAGGTATGTTGCCATTCCGATTATTCCGGCTATGGCTGTAAGGCCTATTAAATTTATCGTTCTTGTTGTATCAAAAACGAACTGGTCAAGAATTTTCATCGGGATATACAGCATTATTCCGGTAAGAGCCGTGGCCCAGCATATTTTTGTGAACGGAATTATTAGTTTTTCCTTGTTAAAGCCCCCGACTTTTTTGTTTAAAAATGTCATTAAAAGCACTGAGTCAAGCATTGATGTGATGGTGTATGAAAAAGCGACAGACCAAACCCCGAAGTTCAGCGTTTTTACGAAAATTAAGGAGATACAAACGTTTATTATGGCGGTGATTATGTTTATTATTACCGGAGTAGAAGTATCTTTCAGCGCATAAAAAGCTCGGGTTATTAGGTAATTTGCGCTCTGTGAAAATATGGAGATGCTGAAGAAAGCAAGTGTCTGGGCGGTTCTGATTGTGGCTTCCCATGGAAAATTGCTTACCCCATAGACAAGTCTTATTGCGGGTACTCTCAGAACTAACAATATCGCGCTTACCGGCATAACTAAATACATCATTTGCAGAAGGGATGTTGAAAATGTCTCTTTGAATTTTTCCTTTTCTTCGGGGGCGGATTGTGATGATAATGTCGGAAGGCTCGCCGCCGCCATTGATATGCCTATTAAATTTACAGGAAAGCCCTGAAGCTGATCCGCAAATTTTAAGTAAATTACGGAGGACGTGGATATCAGTATGGCTAAACTATTGTTTATTGTCTGAATTAAATTGGCTATAAGAACGCTGGTGAGCCTGGGCGGAATGAGCGAAAATGTTTTTCTGAAGTTCCGATCGGAAAAATCTATCTTGGCGGAAAATTTGAAACCGGATTTTTTTAGGAGCGGGGCCTGAATAAAAAAGTGCAAAAAAGCGCCGATTATCGTTCCGATTGCCGGCCCGTATATTCCCATTTTTTCCGACAGAAGAATAATTCCCAAAATCATTCCGATGTTGTAAAAAATCGGAGCCAGGGCTGGGATAAGAAAGTATTTGAAAGATTGCAGTACGCTGGTAGATAAACTACCTGCCACAAGAAAAATCTGCGAAACGAGCATTATTCTCATGAGGTTTGACCCGAGCGTTATTTCCTCCTTTGTGAATGTATGAACGGATAGAACGTCTATAATTTGCGGGGAAAAGATGAATATAAAAGTTCCTACTATTATAAAAAAAAGAAATGTGGCATTTATTATTGATGATGCTACTTTAAATGCGGAATCTTTATTTTTTACCAATAGACCGGTAAACATCGGAATAAAGACCGTGGAGACCGCCCCGACTATCAGCAACGAATACACCAAGTTTGGGATTTTATCAGCCGTGTAAAAAATGGCCAGCTCTTTTGATACTCCGAAATACGAAGCAAGAAGCCTTGTTTTAACCAGCCCAAGTATGGCGCTTATACCACTCGCCAGTCCTAATATAAGCGCCGCAGATAGTATTGTATTTTGAGTTTTGAACAAAAATCCGTTGAAATTTTTCGGTTCAAGTTTTAATCTGAATTTCATTTTTTATCTCATTCTGCGGTTGCAACTTGTGCTTTTTACTTAGCGGCAGTTATGATATTATACATCCCGATTATGGCAAACACTAAGTCGGCAAAAAAGAATATAAGATCTTCCGCAAGGAAGAAAAAACACAATGACATGTGGGAGAAGAAATATAAAGATGCAAAAAAGTCTTTATCTAAGGCGATATCTGCTAAAGAAAGTTTAAAGATAATTTCTGATAAGTTTGTTGCTCTGCAAAAATCTCTTGATAAAGCGGCTAAAGAAAAAGTTATTCATAAAAATAAAGCAAATAGAGTAAAATCTAATTATGCTAGAAAAATTTCTGCCCTCGCTCTTCAGAAAGAAGAACGAATTGGAACAAAATCAACGGAGGCGACAGGTGGCACCAAACCGGCAAAACCAGGAAAAGCCTCGATTAAAAGAACAGAAAATAAAGAAACAGGAAAACCCGGAAAAAGGAAATAGCGAGGAAAACAATTTAGAGCCGGGGTTTAACCTTATCTCCCAGTTTCAGAATATTCATATTGTCCCGGAATACGCCTCAAAGCTAATCTCTTTGTTAAGAAAATTTATAATTATCGTAAGTGTTGGTTTCGGTGTTTTATTAATACTTAATATAGTTGTTTCATATGTTATTGGATTTCAAAAAAACTGGCAGAACGAGTTATTGCCGGAGATTGACAGTTATGCCGGAGTAGAGGAGAAGGCCAGGAGAATTAGCGATAAAACCGTTGCATATAAAAAATTTTTCAACGAAAGAAAGCTTTTATCGGAGAAACTAAGTTATACTCTGGATAACATAGGTAACGATGTAGAACTTAAAGATATGCAATTAGATCAATCGGGTTTTGAATTGTCCCTTTCGGGAAGTTCCGCCCTAAGTTTCACGGATTTAATAATCAGATATTTAGATAAAGATATGCTGTCAGAAATTGTCATATTATCTGCGAATTTTGATAAGTCAAAGAATGACTTCAATGTAAGAATAAGGGGGGTTTTCAAATGAAAGAAAAAACTGGAGAGTTAATTAATCTCATAAAAAGAATTCTTTCAAATGAAGAATTGTCGGCTAAGATTTACATTGTTTGGGGTATCTTGACACTAATTGTGTTTGGGGTTTTTGGCTTTTATCCGGTATCTAAAATTTTTGTTTCAAATGCTAAGTTACTGGACGACCTTTATACAAGTAACTTGAAACTTGAAAAGAAAATAGAGGAGTTAAAACTGGCAAAAGAGAAAATTGATATTGTCGGTGATGATATAAATGTCTTGGACAAGTTTCTTCCGGACGAGTTTGTAGCGCAAAACTACCTTGTTGACTTTTCTGTCTTAGCTAGTGAGTCAGGGTATAGTTTAGATAGTGTTAAATTTGAGGAAGTAAAAAATTCGGAGGTAGGTATAGCGCTTAATTTATCCGGCAAAGGGGATTTAAAAAGCCTCGTGAAGAATTTGGAGGAGTCCCGAAAATTAAATGAAGTTGTGAGTATTAGATATTCCATCGGGGACAGGGATGATAACTTAAACTTAAGTATTAGGTCTTTTATAATGGGGGAGGAATGAAAAATTTTTTAACCGCTTTAGGAATATTTTTAATAGTTTTACTAATGTGGCTGATAATCGGTGTAACAAAATTTGACAGGAGCATTTTTCTTCCTTCTTCAGTACTTGACAAAGCTACTCCTCTAAATGTTAATATTGATGTGGAGTTTATTAGAGATTTAAGTAAACCTGCCGATGGACCAAACAGACAATAATAGTTATAGCGTGAAAAATCAGACAACAAAAGGTCTGGGTACTTTTGTTTTGACGCTGTCAATATCCCTTATCATTTTCAGTGTTATTTATTATTTGATGACAACAAAATCTACTCAGCAGGATGAGTCTTTGATGTTAGGGACATCTGGAAGCACTGTTACTAAAGAAAACAGCGGTTTGGCTGATAAAGGTACTCAAAATGGTGATAAAGGCTTTGTGGGTGCGAGTGAAGACGGAGGTAGTGTAAATGAAAATAAAAATAAGGTTGATGGGGACGGTTCCGTTTTCGGAGACCTGGCGAAGGTTTCTCCCGGAGCATCTTCCCGACAGGTTTTAGCGGGGTCTACATCTGCTCCTTCCGCTAGTTCTACCGGAACAGGCGGGTCTACGGGATCTACAATAGCCGCTGGGAATACTACACCTGTTGCCACAGAGTCAACTACGGAAGTAAATCAGACCACATCGAGCGCTCCGGAAACGGGAGTAACAAGCATAACGGTAGGCTTGGCGGCCTCCCTTTCGCTTTTTATATTTGCAATGTTGTTTTTATCTAAAGGCCCAAGAAAAATAGCTTTAAGTTCGTTTGAAAAGAGATCCACCAAAGGTCTATAAAAATTTTACTCATTTCCCATTTTTATCTCGTTATCACAGGGAAAATTATTCCAGCAAGATAGCTTTTACCAAAAGCCTTTTCGTTTTTGTCCCTGCCGGCCAGCATGTCATCAGAGTAACCGTTGACTCGTTCAGATATTTTGGGCGCCAGATTTCCAGAGGATTTACTTCGTTCGGAGGAAGAACATTCTTTTCTTTTACTTCATAAACAAGTTCTTTTCCGTTGTAATTTATGGAAAACCTATCTCCTTCTTCCAGGTCTCCGAGAGTGGAGAATATGGTTTTGTAATTTTTTGGATTAAAAAACCACGGGAGCACCGAGTGCCCGTAAATAAATGTATTTCCTGTTTCTCCCGGCAATGCGGATCCCTTATAATGTCCTAAGAAATCATCAGGGCTCGGACCGTCAAATTCACTTTTAACCAACGCGTTATTAATCTTGAGCTTCGGTATTGTGATATAAAAATATTCCGAAATGCTGTCTTTTTTCTCAATATATTTAGTGTTTTCCTTTATTTCCTGAAAATCAAAATTTTTGAATCCCGTGGCCACTCCAAGAACGGTTTGTTCCATCGGTTTTATCACCTTGTCCTGAGTTTTGAAAAAAATCAGAGGAAGAACCACCTGAGTTCCGAGTACTATAAATCCGAGCGCCATGAGCAGTCCCGAAAGTATTCTGGTTTTAAAGAAAAAAGGAAAATTTACCGTTTTGTATATCGGGTCGGAGGATTTGTCTTTCAAGTAAATTTTTTTATTTGTGTTTTCGGCGGACATTTTTATAATCCTGTTTGTAATCCTGTTTATGATCCTGATATTTTAGAATTTTAAAATCTTTTAAATTTTGCTTAATTTTTATCTTTTTATTTTATTTAAGAATTTAATACTGTCTCTATCACCATCGGAATTAATAAATCTTCATCTATTTCGCTTAGTTTTGACTCCATATCAATTTTCCTTAACTTTTCAAACAAATCAATTATCTGCTCTTTTGAAAATAGTTTTGATTGCGCCTGCGCTTTTCTTTTTACAAAATCGGACAATTTTTTGTATGAAGGAGATTCGAACTTTACCGTTGCTATGGTTCTTAGTCCGTAGAGTAGAGTAGAAAAAATTTCAAATGGGGAAACGGCGTCATTTTGTAGCTTTGACAATTCCCGATAGGCCCTTTCTCTTTGTCTGTAAAAAACGGCATCTACGAGATTGAATATGTTGCTTTGGGGAGCGGTTTCATTCAGATTTAATTTTGCTTTTAAGTTCTGAAGATTTTTAATAAAAATGTTGCTTTTAGGGAGTTCTTTTTCTGACAATATTATTAAAGTGGCCAAATCCGGTATTTCTTTCATTTTTTCAACAAAAGGTGATAAATCCATTCTTCCGGCATCTGATACATCCAGAACTATAAACGGGGGGTTTCCGAAAAGGTCTTTTGAACGGCTTTTTTCCAGTAATTGTGTAGGGGTGATTTCAGATATTTTTAATTCCAGTCTTGATTCCAAACCCATTTTTTTCTGCTGATTTTGTATTAAAAGCCGGGATTTCGAAATATCGTTTCCATGAACTATGTATATCATGCAACTATTTTAACTTAAAAAAGAAAATTTACCCAAGATTTGCTGTTAGGAGATGATATATTTATCGGATTTTGATTAGCACCGGTTTTTTGGTTAGCGTAGATTACTTCTTCGATCGTTTATTTTGTGATTACTTTTTTTATTTTCTACTTATTTCCGAAGAGATATTTTTGAACGTACGCGTGAATCTGGGAATAATCTCCTGCCTGCGGAACCAAAACCCAATTTTTTCCGTATAAAGTACCGTCGGTCGGATGGTATAACAAACCCCCTTCATCGGGATTATCGCTATTATCAATCACAATTGAAGTTACTTTCTCAAAATCCAGCCGCTGGGAGAGTTGATATAAACTTTGAATCACCTGAAGGTCTATGTCTGTTTCAACATTATTTACATATTGATTATAGAGTTCTTTTAATTTTGAAATATTTGTCAAAGTTTTAAGAGATAGCGCCTTATTTTTTACCGCCAAAATAACATTTTGCTGCCTTTTTGACCTTGCAAAATCCGTTCCTTCACCGTTATCACCGTGTCGGGAGCGGGCATATTTGAGAGCCGTTTTTCCGTCCATGGTTTGCGGACCCTGTTCGAATTTTACTATTTCATATCTGCATGGGAAAACCGCCAAAGCATCAAGCTCTATACCTTTTTCCTGCTCTTCCTTGATGATTTTGTCCGCTTCTTCCTGAGTTCTCCCGCAGGTGTCGTTTTCTTTTCCTTCTACTGGATAGGCGTAATCGGTGAAAGAATTTTCAACATTTACTTCTATTCCTCCGAGCGTGTCTATAATATTTTCAAACAAATCAAATGTAACCATGACATAATAGTGAATAGGAATTCCCAAAACTACTTCCATCTGCTTTTTAAGTTCTTCTATTCCGGCGTTGGCATATACCTCATTTATTTTTGATGAATAATTGTACCCATTTTCAAGAGTGTAGTTGTTAATCCAAAGATCGCGGGGAAGTGAAATAAGCACAACGTCATTATCAACGTTACCTATCGAGGCGACTAAAATCGTATCCGTTAAGGAGTTTCTACCACTCTCGGAACCGAAATCCCTTTTGTCTGAACCAAGAATTAAAATGTTCGTCCTTCCGTCGGTTTGTTTTATGTTTATTTTTTCCGTGCCACCGACGATAGATACGGGACTGAACTCTTTTTTTACTCTATCTCTGAAAAAATAGAAAAGAATGCCGGCCGAAATTATTACGGCGAATAATATAAAAAGCTTTGCAACACCTTTGCTTTTACTGTTCTTAGAGTTTTTTTCCGAAAGTTTTTTCTGTTTTGATATGTCAGTATATTTCATTTATTTGAAAACGCAGGGAAAACTTAATCCTGAACGTAATAACGAATTATAGCGGCAAAAATTTCCGAATCAAGACTCGCGTTTCCCACAAGAACTCCGTTTAGCCCGTTGATTTTTGATATTGAAGAGGCGTTTTTTTCGTTGACCGATCCGCCGTATATCAACGCCGCTTCCGGCGGTATTATTTTTCTTATTTCATCGGTGATGGCGGAAATTTTTGCCGGATCTTCTGCGCGGTAAACTCCGTTTACTGATATGTTCTGGGGGTCTTCCCATGCCATTACGCATCCTTCTTTGTAAAGTTTTATTAAATCTGCCGGGTTTACGAAGCAAATTATCGGAGTTATGCCTTCTCTTAAACATACATCTCTTTTTCTTGCGACTACTTCAACCGGTTCCTGTCTTTCGCTGTGTCCGATGATTGCATATCTGCAGAAACTTTTTATTTGAAATGCTCCTGTTTCTCCTGTGTGGGGGCCTCTGTCAAAAGGGGAGACATCCTGTACTCCAATTTCTACTCCCATTTTTTGGGAAATTTCGCGCATTGCGGGAACGAATATTAAAGAGGGGCAGAGAATTGTTTTAGGCCATCTTTCTTCGGGGATTTTTTTCTTTTTCCAATCTTTTTTTATTTTTTTGTAGTATCTGCTAAAAGGTCCGACCCAGTCGGCGAGGTCTTTTGAGTCCATATTCATTTTCCAATTTGCGATTACATATTTCATATTTTTTTAATTGTTTGTTCCACAAGAGTAGGAAGATTTTCTATGTCTTCGTGGGTGTATTCGTATCCCAGCGAATTTAAACATGAAAAAACCGTTCCTATGTCTGTGTATATTTTATCTGCATATTGACAGGCGACAAGACTATTTAACAAGATATTTCCTCCTATTTCTCCAATTTTGGATTTTCCACACCCCATCGGACAACCCGAGCATGAAGGATAACCGCCCATTTCGACGCTAAGCTCATTTTTTCGATTGAGTATTTCTTCATATAAATTTTTGTATTCGTCAAAGTCCTTAGGGGAATATACTTCCGTTCCTGTGATTGACAATCCTTTTATGTTTTTTTCAATAAATTTTTTTTCTAAATAATTTTCCGGAGTAGTGAAGTATTGGTCTGAAATTACTTTTTTCCCATCAAATTCTATTACAGTTCTTTTTCCCGGGAGGCCTAGGGATTCTAGATCCGTACCCCCTTCTTTTAAAAAGGCATTTGAGTTTTGAATTTCTATTACAGTTTCTTCTTTTGCCGTTCCATGAATTACTATTGAATCCAACCCCGCAAATTTTATTCTTGTTGATATGCTTCCTCCTAAGTAAATATCTTCCACAGCCCCATCGTTGATTAAAACAATTGATGCTTTTGATACAAACGGAAAGAATCCATTAAGAGGCCCTGTGGATATGATTAGAGGGTTTTTTTCCGAATACATTTCCAGTAGTTTTAGTCCTAGTCCTGTGCCTCCAAAATAGTTGTTTAGATCTGTGAAGCTTTTTGTTTCAGCTTTCTGTGTTTCTAAATCTATATCCAATACTTTTTTTACTGTAGTATTAATCATTTTGTAAATTTTCCTCGATCATAAACCTTTTTTTCGTTCTATATCTTTTTCTTGCTCGGCGCTTTTTTCGTGTTTTTGATCTTTGTCATCTACCAAATCCTGTTCGATTAAAACTTCAAAAACTTTACGTGGGCAAATTGACGATATTTTCTCTATATCTAAGATATTAATTCTCGGGTCTATTTCTAATTCAAACTCTACATTTTGTTTTCCATCGGACTTTTTTCTAAAAACTCTAATGAGAGATTCTTCCATCCCGACTTTTTTTAATTGTCTTTGCGCTTCAAAGACGCACATTTCACACCCGATGCATTTTTCCGGTTGTGTAGGTTTTAATATTTTTGGCATTGTTCCAAAGCCTCAATTCCGGGAAGTGTTCCTTTTGATAGAAATTCAAGCATTGCGCTTCCGCCTCCGGATACGAAGCTGAATTTGTTTAATAATCCTAATTTGTTTATTGCCGCAACGGTGTCTCCTCCTCCGATGATGGAGTAGAGTTTGTTGTTTTGGGTAAGTTCCGCTATTTTTTCCGCTACCGCCTTTGTTCCGGCAATATATTTTTCTTCTTCATACATTCCTAAAGGTCCGGCCCACAAAACTGTCCTGGATTTTTCAATTATTTCTATAAATTTTTGTCTTGTTTTTTCATTTATGTCTTTTGAAACTGTGTCTCTGTTATCGGATAATATTAGGTTTTGAGTAATTTCTTTACTCCAGTTTGCTGAAAGAAGAGAACTTAGCATTATGTAATCTGCGGTTTTCTGAAATTTTTCTATTACGGGAAGTTTGCTCTCCAGTTTTGAGCCCCCAATTATAACTGATAAAGGTCTTTCGGGATTTTCGGTTACTTTTTTAAGATTGGATATTTCTCTTTGGAGTGCAATTCCGGCAAAAGACGGGAGAAATTTTGTTATCCCGGTGATTGAGGCGTGATTTCTATGGCAGGTGGCAAAACTATCATTGACATAGATTTGACCTTTTGACGCTAATTCTTTTGCAAATTCTTCATCGTTTTCTTCTTCTCTTGGATCAAATCTTAAATTTTCCAAAAGTTCAAAATTTCCTTCGCCTAAGTTTTCGTTGAAGTAGGGGAGAAGTTGTTTTGTGCTTAGTTCGGGTGAAAAAACACCGTCTGGTCTGCCGATATGTCCCACAATTATTGGAAAACCGCCTTTTTCTATTATGTATTTTAGCGTCGGGAGAGAAGAATCAAGTCTGAAAGTCTCTTCTATAATGCCGTTTTTTATGGGGACATCAAGATCGCACCTTACGAGTACTTTTGTATTTTTATTTATGGGGGCCTCGGACAGCGGTTTTATGTTCATGGAGATATTTTAGCACGTCGGGGTTCTTCCGGGCTCAGCCCGTGCCGGGCTGAGCCCTGTCTAGGCCCGGCCCTGTCCGGGCCGGGCCCGGCGTCTTCATGCCATCATTAAAGCCATTTCGAC
>DAOPPB010000005.1:0-41079 GCA_035358315.1 bacterium | reverse complement strand
GAGCGCTGCACTGTCACTGCAGAGGTCGCGGGTTCGAGTCCCGTCGACCCCGCCAGAAAACCTAATAGGAAATCTGTTTTTGGATTACTTGCAGTACAGCCTCAAAATTATCTCTCGGAGAGGATTTGCATCTTTTTATTTCTCCGCATTTTGTGCATCTGTGAACAATTATTCTTTCTCCGTCCTTAATCTCTACGCCAATAGGCTCCATTAAACCTCTGCATGTATTTTTACGGTCACCCGGTGTAACATCAACATGTTCGCTATACAAACAGTTAGGACAATGATTTGTGTAACCATCTCCGACAATAAAAGCACCGCAATTAATACATGTAAAATTTTCTTTTTTCCTTATAAACCCCATAAATTTATATATCTCACAATAAAATTTGGCCGTTAATATGCTTTTTAACTCGTCTCAAACGACCGGAGCGTACTGCAACTATTCAAAGCTATCAATTTAATTATATATATCTTAAGAAAAGTAAATATTTTTACTTCTTTTTAAAAATTTGTGTTAATATAACATTACTCTGCCCCTAGAACATAATCATCTGTATTATTTTTATTAAAAAGGGGGTGTTTTATAAAAATTATGAGCGAAACAAAAAGCGAAAACACTAAAAATGAGAAAAAGAAAGATAGGGACGGGCTTTCAATCATCGTAGGAGGAATTTTCATCTTAGTACTGGCTTTTGCGACGTATAATTACTTTAATAAAGGGGGAGAGAAAAAAGAAAAACCCAAAGAAGAAGCGGGCTTTATTGAAAGTATATTTGAAGATAAAAAGGGAGATATAAATGGAGAGGGTGCAAAAGAGGAAGCAGAAAAACAGCCTTCGGAAACCAAAACCGCAGAACAGAACCAAAGTACTGCCAAATCCACGTGGGTTGCTACGGATTATAAAAAAGGTGATATAGAAGGAGGAAGCTATACGGTAGTAAAAGGTGATACGCTATGGGAAATAGCTGAAGCAAGATATGGAAGCGGATTTGAATGGGTAAAAATTCTTGAGGCAAATAAAGATTCGATCGGATTTTTACCTAACGGTTCGCAGGCTCTGATAGTGCCGGGACAGGTACTTAGACTACCGTAATAATTCACTTATCGATTTTAATATTTAGAAGTCACGCACCAATAAATTTGGTTGTGTGACTGTTTGGTTGAGAATATAATATTAAAACTAACATTTATATTGTTACGCGGGCGTGGCTTAGTGGGAAGAACCTCTCGCTTCGCTCGAGAACCTTGCGATTGAGCTATAGCACTTCGTACTATAGCGTCAATGGTAAAGCGTCTGAGATTATTTAGTTTAAAAAGTTAATTTGTGAAATATTTACGCGGGCGTGGCTTAGTGGTAAAGCGTCTCCTTCCCAAGGAGAAGATCGCGGGTTCGAGTCCCGTCGCCCGCTCCAAATGCTTGGAGTTGCTACAACAAGTTTATCTCCTGATAAAAGAGCTCAATCTATAAAACTATTCTAGTAATCTTAATCACACATACAATTTATAAATCGGTGATCGAATCAGCACTATAGGTACGATTTTTAACTTAGACAAATAAAGACCCCGATTAATTTTATTTAATTGGGGTCTCTCACTGTAGAACTATCCTTCTATCTTACCTTAACATCCGGGTACTTTCTCTGTAGCTTCTCGAGATTTTCCTTTGCTTCCTCAAACTTAGCTTTCAAGTCGTTTAAATCAACATCATAGTCATGCCAATACACGGGAACGTCCTCCCCAACTTCATCGAAGTATTCAATATGATGCTTGTTACCATTATCATCCTCATAGTAGTGATAACCCATCACAGGGTGCTTATAGTTATTCTTGGCTATATCAAGCGCTAATTTAGCCTCGTAAATTAATCTTCTAGGATCGTCAGCTGGAAGATGCATATAATAGAAGTGACGATCCAAACGTGCGTCGAGTGTCAACGCATCCGCAACTAAGGCCACAATGGCAATTAACTCCAACAACATTTTTTTTCTCCTTTCTTTTTATATTTTTTAAGTGGGTGCACTTTATCATCAAAATAACATCAAATCAAGTGATCATATAAACTACACATATGCTGAATAAAAATGTTATTTACGATTTAACTTGCTCGGGTTAAAAATCTAAGTCTAAGAGATCATTATTAGCAAATCTCAGAAATAATTCAGATACATAGACGATCTAGCACGCTCAACCGTTTCGGTGGCTATCTTTCTCGCGAAAGCGGTCCCTTCCTTAAGAATAGAAAACACATCTGATTTTTCACTAGCGTGCCTTTTCTCTCTTATAGGGCCTAAAAAATTCTGCATAGCTATATTTAATTTCTCCTTCACTTCTACATCACCGACGGTGCCTTTAACATACCTTTCTTTAAGATCCGCTACCTCTTCTTTGTTCGGATTAAAAGCATCGTGATATATGAATAAGGGATTTCCTTCAACTTTACCTGGATCGTTGGCATGGATCCTACCTGGATCTGTATACATGTTCTTAATCATCTTTGCTACTGTCTCTTCGTCATCCTTAAGATAAATTGCGTTATTTAAGGATTTGGACATTTTAGATTTTCCATCTATACCAACAAGACGACCTACATCACCGATTAAAGGTTTGCATTTGACAAAAGTAGGACCGTAAATCTTATTAAATGCTTCAGATATGTTATTTGTATCTCTAATATGTGGTACCTGATCCTCTCCTATAGGAACTAAAATTGGTTCTTTAGATTCCTTAGGATCGGGGGAAACAAATAATATATCTGCGGCCTGACTAACCGGGTAGTACATAAAACCTGTAGTAACAGACTTGCCTTGCGACATTAACATCTCTTTTTCCAACCTTATGGTAGGATTGCTCTCCATCCATGAGAATGGGGTGACCATACTTAAATAAACCGTAAGTTCGGCTAATTCACGAACAGCGCTCTGAAGGACAAAATGAACATTTTCCTTAGTAGGGTCTAATCCAACCGCCAGAAAATCAAGAACCACTTCCCTGACAGAATCCTGAATTAGTTTCGGATTATCTGCATGGGTTGTGAGAGCCTGAACATCAGCAATCAAGAAGAAGCACTCATAATCATCCTGAAGCTTTACATAATTTTTTAACGCTCCGATATAGTGTCCTAAATGGAGTGGACCTGTGGGACGAATCCCTGTTAATAATCTTTTCTCTTTCATAATCAATCTGTTAAATTTATAAATCTTAATTTTCTGGCACCGATGCGAGGAATTGAACCTCGACCAATGGTTTTGGAGACCACCGCTCTACCGTTAAGCTACATCGGTAAGTTCTACAAAAAACACTCTCCCTAAAAGAAACAATATCTTTTTAATCATAGCAGGTGAAGCAGTACAATGTACACTCGAAATATATCGTCATGGTACATTCCTACTCTACCGCCATTATTTGAACATCCCACTTCCCTAATCCCCGATCTCCAACCATATACTTACTTGAGACAAAAAAAACCCGCTAATGCGGGTCAATTACCAAACCTTAGTTGTTAAAAACCACAGAGTTGACCCGCAAAATTATGCGCGATGCCAACCTCTATTGATTTTAACAGCTAACAAGTAGTACATATCTGGAGATAATCTTATACAGAAAATATAATAAGTCAACACTCAGTAACACATTTCAAATAACCTCGAGTTACTGACTATAATCCGATATTAAAACCTCAATCTCGGTTTAAACAGTATTGTGGTGGTAATTTGCATAAAATACCACATCAACCTATAATCTTTACAAAATAAAAACAAAAGGAGAAGGAAAATGACAACTTTATTTTCTAAGATAATCGGGGTTATCAGATTAATAATCCATCTTGCAAACCCTAAGCACCGTAGGATCTTCAAGGAAGTCACACATTCACTTACAAACGATAAAGATTACAAGCGGGAAAAGACATTCGTAATGATGGTCGGTTTATCAAAATCGGGGAAAACATACGTTGTGGAAAATAACTCATCTTTAAGAGATTTCTTCAGGGTCTCAACAAGTAAAATTCACGATTTAATTAATGAGAATTTCAATTTCCTTAAAGATGATAATAGTGTCAATGGAAAGGCCTACTGGGAAAGACAATATCTCACAAGAATGGTGAGAAAAAGATTAATAAACCAAGCTTTAAAAGAAGGAATAGCAATTGTCAACGACTCATGTAATCTTCGTAAACCTCCGAGAAAGAAGGACCTATATAAAGCCAAAAAATTTGGCTATCAAACAGTGCTTATATGGGTATTATGCTCAGAATCGGAGCTTTTAAAAAGATTACAAGAAGCAGACGAAAAAAGTATCAGAAATGGGGGAAAGCCGGTATGGATTTCACTTCATGAAATGCAGGAGAAAATTTTTAATAACAAAAACAGGCCTGATAAAAATGAGGCTGATAGATTAGTACTCGTGTTATCTCCAATAGATGATGACCCGATAAGAATTTATTAGCCTAAAGGGCAGTATATCAAAATACTGCCCTTTTCTTTTTTTCGAAATTCCTCTTCATAAAACGCATAATTTTTTATAATGGTAGCAATAATCTATTTTCCTACCACTACGAAAAAATTTTGACTCTCACAGAAAAAATGTTACTATATCGGACAAATACAAATAAAAGGAGAGAAAGACGTGAAACGCTTCATATCGGTGGTGTTTTTTTTGTTTCTAACTATAGCTTTGAGTGGCAGTATTTACCAACGACAAGTAATGTTAAGCACAGTGAGGGAAGAATTAAATATCAATGATTTCAATATAACACCTACACCTGTAAAAACCACGCTAACACTTGTAGAGGATAGAATGACGGTGGAAAATCCAACATATACCAGGGTCCCTACACCAACACCTACACCTACACCAACCCAAGTATCCTTGCCATATGTAGAGTGCCCTGAAAATGGTGAAGACTACATTTGCTTTGGAGATTACTACAAAGAACTACCAAAGACCGGTTGGGAGGACAACAATATTATTCCGAAGTACATCGTGTTACATTGGGATGGAAGACCTGAAAAACCATATAATAAATGGCTATCAACCGGAACGTGGTTTGGCCTGGGAAGCACAAAGTCGTCTCATTTCGGAGTAGGAATCGATGGCGTAGGACAGTTTTTACCGATGTTTGTGGACAGCGTAAAACAATCAAAAGCCGCTGACAATTGGGTGTTTGATGCTCAATGCATAAATATTGAAATAGCGGGAAGAAATTTTAATGCCATTGTAAATGGAGAAGCAGACGATGAGATGAAAACCACAATAGAAACGGTTACAAACTTTACGCTGGAATTAGTAGTAAAATTGATGCGCCAATACAATATATCAATTGAAAACGTATTGGGCCACTATCAGGTTCTAAATGGAAAAGTAGATCCAGGAGATCTTTGGCTCCAGGAATATTTTTTACCCAAATTAAGAAACCTGATCGAAAAATAAAACCGGGATCGCTTGTACAAAACATTTAACAAACGATCCCTTTTCTTTTTTCTTTTCGACGCTCTTTCTTTTTCAGAAATTTTAATCTATACTTTTAACTATGAGTACAGAAAACTTCCCAAAAACAGAAACGGATACGCCCCAGGAGCTTCAAAAAAAAGACTTAAATATAGGTAAAAAGATCGGCAGAAAAACATTGTTTGTAATATTAGTCCTACTGGCTGTCACCCTCTTAGTTTTCCTATTTGTCTCCGGTTCTAAACAAAGAAATCAACCGCCCTCAGAATTTGAGGTAAGGGAAGAAACACAACCATCTCCAACAAGCCCAAGTGAACCGTTTGTAGAGATTGATATAGACAGAGACGGAGACAAAGAAAAAGTTCCGGAAAAGATAGCCAATTCCAAAATACTTCTGCTCACAAAAGAAGGAGAACTTTACACAATAAACCCCGTAGATTTAAAAAGGACACTGCTATTGAAGGACGTGAAAGCTTTTGCATCCTCGGAGGATAAGAAAAATATAGCCTATTTGAAAACGTGCCCGGAAATGAGCAATATCTCCAAATGCGACAATAATATTTACATTTTCAACATTGAGACCGGAACAACGGGAAAAATAGAATCCGACTCTACCACTCAGCGCAAAGTTCAGTGGTCTCCCGATGGAAGGTACCTTTTGGTGGAAATGGGAACAAGCGCTCTCGGCCTTAATAAAGTAATTTCAGTAGCCGATGGAAAAGAGACCGGATGTACATTCTCAGGAGAATTTATATGGGTAAGTAACAATGAATTAGTTACAAAACTTTTTATGGATGGGTATGCTATGAGACCGGGAGAAATAAACCAAGCTACAGGCATCAGAAAAATCAACGTTGAAACATGCGAATCTGAAAATATAATTCTTCCCTCCGACACCGAAGACTTTTATGCTAAAAAAGTCGTAGATGGGAATTTAATCGTGGAAAAAAATTATGTCGCAAAAAAGGAAGATTGGCTTGATTTTAAAGGAGGGTCAAAAATTCAAACTACGTACGAAAAATACAATCTGCAGACAAAAACCAGGGAGCCCTACCCGGCTTACGCAGAAGAGTTGAAAAAAGAAAAGTCAAGAATTGAATCTCTTCTCCCCGATTCTATAAATCCAAAAAGTGTATTCATCAGTGACAAGGAAGTGGCGGAAGGATGGGAACTTGTTAATGTTTATACAGGCGGGTCACTATACAACAATGTAGTGTTTCTAATAGGTCCGGATAAAACTGTTGCAAAAGTAGACGAAGGCGCTATAGGAAAGTGGCTCTAGCCCATTTGCGCTCACTTTATTTATTTTTCTCAAATTTTCTTTCTTTTATACCTGAGAATAAAACACAAAATAAACCGATCATTGATAAGAGCATCCCCAAATAAATAAAGGGATTAAAGTAAAAAATTTCTACCTTCTCTCCGGGCTTTACACCACTTAACCAAAGATAACCAAAATTATCTTTACCGATTTTAATATCACTCTTTCCATAAACTTTCCACCAAGGAGAATACTTAATAGAGGAGTTAATATTGCCGTTATTATCATTATCCCCACTTTCTTTCACAAAACTGGCTATAACAGGATTGTTATCTACCCTTTTCCAACACTCATCTGAAATGTCACTTATTGAAGAATAGATATAGAGTTTTTCTTCCCAGGAGAGGTCGGACTGTAAATTCAAATAATTATATCTTTTATCTATAATTGAATAAGAATTAAAATCATGAATGAGACTGGAGGTACTTACTTCCTCTAATAAAACCAGGTTTCCATCTTCTATTTCCTTAGTACTTATAATGTAATCTGCTTTATTCTCAATATCTAAAAGACTTGCCTTTTTAAGTAATTCCTTTTCTTCTACTGGACCATAAAAATACTTGAAGGTGTTAAGAGTATAAAGATCTAATATTGACACTGCATAAGGATATAAGAAGGTATCAGAATTGTCATAAAACAAGAAGACGCCGGGTTTTAAATCTTTTAGCGTGCTGTAAGGAGGAATTTTATGAACCTCATTTTTATCCATCTTCGCAAAATTAAAACTATAAGTGTTATTTCCAAATGTAGAGGGACCGGCTAAAACTTCCAGAAAAACAAGACAGGAAATTCCAAAAGCCATAATTTTTCCGAATAAGAAAGTGAAACCTTTAAACTTAACTTTTATCTTTTTTACTAAAAATTTAATAAACATATCCAAACCATAAACACTCATAACATACATAGGAACAAAAATAAGGACCATGAAAGCAGGAACAATTGTTAATCTATTAAACAATGGCAGTTTGAACAAAAAATCCGAAAAGGGATTGTAAGTAACAAGAACAAAACCTACAAAAATGGAGATAAGAGAGAAAGTGAGAATCTTGTCCGTTTTCTTTTTGGTAAAAATCCTCACCAGCAAAACCACTAAACACAGGAAAAAGAAAATTGATGCTATCAAACCCGGGGTAAAGATTGCCGCCCCGAATAAATGCCTGAAAGGGGGGAAATAACTCCAAAATTCTAGCATTTTTATCTTATTGTTAATTCTCCATCCCTTACCTACGCTTTCAGATATTCTTCCGGTGCTGCTTTTCATTAAATACAAAAAAGGCAGAATTTTAATAGCAAAAATAAAAAACGACAAAATGGGAACAAAAATAAGCTTTTTTATATTTTTAACGGCATCCTTTCCATGGACAAAAGTCACTAATAAAATCCAAAAAAACCACATTGCAATAACGATATTCAGGTTTCCTTCAAAAGACAAGGCAAAAGACAAGGATAAAAGTATAAGATCAAAATTACGATGGTTCTTAAAATAAAGAAAGGTAAAAGTTATTATCAAAGGAATCCATTTGTATGAGTATAGGTATTCAATTCCGACTCCCGGCGATAACCTCATAGTAACAAAACCGTTAAAAGTGAAGACAACAGCGCCAAAAAGAGATTTGATTCTATCAAAACCCATTTCTCTAAAAAATATGAGAGAGAAAACTGATATCAGAAATAATTGCAGAAGAATGAAAATACCAGACGCAGTATAAACATTTTCAAAAATCAGAAAAATAAAATTAAAAGGAGAAAAATAAGCAGATATAGGATTGGAAAAGGCATCAAAACCACCTCCGAATCTGCTATTCCAAATTGGAGGCTCCTTATAAGTCAGAATTGATTCCCGGAAAAAATGAAAGAACGGAATTTGAATATTATTAAAATCTTGAGCCGAAAGTGTTTGCCCTTTAAACAACAATTTGTTTAAAAAAATCACATTAAGAAAAAATAGAAAAATTATCGGAAAAAGCTCTTCCCTAAAATGCTTCTTGAATCTTAAGAATATAATTAAAAGATATAAATTAGGAACAATTAGAATAAAGACCAATAGAAATTTATTTAGGATATCTACCCACATCACATATAGTCTAATTTAGAAATTAAATTACTGCAAACAAAGAAAATCCGAAAAGCACAGATAAGCGAAGTGGCTTTTTTCAGACATAATTTGTAGAATACAATAGTCGGCAAGATAGCGATAAACTGATGCCCGGTATATTTAATTTTATTTTGACATGCCGCAATATTTTATGCCGAAGTAGCTCAATGGTAGAGCAAGCGCATCGTAAGCGTTAGGTTGTGGGTCCGATTCCCACCTTCGGCTCCATAAAATCCGATAAATTATGCAAAATAAGGCCTCGTGTACTGCTACAAACATTTAAAACCTTAACTGGACAATTCTACTACTATGGGGTATAATGACGAAGATAAGATTAACCAAAAATATAACAAATAATAAAAAGGAGAGAAAAATGAAAAAACATCCTGGAAAGGTATTTTCCTTCTCATTGTTTTTGATCTTGGGGATAGCAATATTTCTAAGATTCAAGGGTTTGGGGGAGACGGCTGCAGGTACCGTCCTGGCAGTTACCTATACTTTGATGGCGGTAGTTTTTTTGCTATACCCATCAGAAAACAAAGAAAAAAAGGAAAAGCCTATGGCTACCCCTAAGAATTATAATAGGAGTAAGAAGTAGATTGTGAAATTGAAAAAAAGATCTTTGGAGGAGATAAAGGAATGGAAGATGAAAATCACAAAAATGTGACGGGAATGCCGGACGATCTTCCAAAAGAAATATGGTGGATTGCTCTGGCATTTGTCGGGGGTTTAGTTATAACGATAGTAGTAATATTGATGGAGATTTTTTAATAAATTCGGGATAGGATTTTTTCAAAACAAAAACCTATCCCGTTTTTTTTTCAAAATTACAAAAATAAATCTCCGAAATTTGGTAAAATATTTTCATGAAAACAAAAAAAGCCGTAATTGCAGCCGCAGGACTCGGAACAAGATTTCTTCCCGCTACAAAAAGCATTCCAAAAGAAATGCTACCTATACTAAATGCCCCTATAATTCAGTACCTAGTAAAGGAACTTGCTGATTCCGGAATAAAAGAAGTCATAGTAATTACAAGGCCCGGGTTTAAAACATTTAATCAATATTTTTCACGTGACGGAAAACTGGAAAAAATACTGACGGAAACCGGCAAATCGGAACTTGCCAAAGAAATAAAAGAAATCACAAAAATGGCAAAAATGAGATTCAAGCCACAGGATAAAGATTTACCATACGGAAACGGCTCTCCTATCCTAGCTGCTAAAAAATTTCTGAAAGAAGGAGAAAGTTTCGTCTATATGTTTGGGGATGACTTAACCATTTCAAATATCCCTGTTACCAAACAACTTATGGATGTTTTTGAGGAGGAGAACCCCAAAGCGGTAATTGCCGTCCAGGAAGTACCGTTAAAAGAAGTTTCAAAATACGGTATTGTTGCCTACAAGGAAAATCCCGAGAGTAAATATGAAATATCGGGGCTAACAGAGAAGCCTACAATGGAAGACGCCCCATCGCAAATGGCTCAGTTCGGAAGATTTGTTTTGTCGTACGATGTTGTAAAAGAAGCAGAAAAAAGAGTTCTTGGAAAGGGAAACGAATTATGGCTCGCGGATATTTTAAATAATCTAGCAAAAAGAGGTGAAAAGATAATAGCCAAACCTATTGAAGGGGAGTGGCTCACAACGGGGGATCCTTTGAGATTCACGGAAGCGACACTCAAATTCGCGATGCAAAGACCTGACATAAAAGACGAGTTGATTGATTTCATAAAAAGAGAAATAATTTAAAATATCGAGTCATTTTGTAAAAATTATTAAAAATTAACGCATTATTAATTTATACCGTGTAAGTAGTAGTTAAACATGAAAAGAGATAAAGCAAAAAATATCAAAAGATTATCGGAGAAAGACCTGGAACAAACTCTGAGAAAAAGAGTGCTGGCTATTTTAATAGTTTTGACTATCGGTATACTTGGTTTTTTCGTTTTTGCGCCACAAATAGGCTCCTTATTCGGATATTTTTCAAAACACAGAAACGACCCCGGGTATGTACCAACGCCCAAACCCATGCCTCCGGTATTTATTAATGCTCCAAAGGCAACTAACAAAGATAAAATAACACTTATGGGAAAAGCTCTTTCGGGAGCAATAGTTAAGATATTTGTAAACGGGCCTGAAAAAGGATCCACTACCGCCGGTAATGATGGAATTTTTACATTCCCCGATATTCAACTTAACTCCGGAACAAACACAATTTTTGCTAAATCTTACGACAACAACGGAAATGAGAGTGATAGCTCAGAGTTTCTGGTAATAGTTTATGATAAAGAACCTCCTAAAATAACAATAGAAAGCCCGAAAGATGGCGAAACAATAAAAAATCTAAACAAAAGAATTGAAATCAAAGGAAAAATAAGTGAAAAAGCCAATATCAGCATAAACGAGAGAACTGCTATTCAGAACTCCGACCTATCCTTCAGTTATTTACTATCCGTTAATGAAGGAGAAGTAAAAATAAACATTGAAGCCACAGATTTGGCGGGAAACAAATCCTCAAAAGAAATTACAGTCAAATATTCGAAGAGTCAATAAATAATACACAGAAAACCAAAAACATAATCTGCGGATAAAACAGGCTGTTTATAAACTGAGATTCCAATAAAAGAGGTAAGATTACCGATGCGGAAATTAAACTTCTCTCTCCTTTTTTTGCAGAGGCACCGAAAAGTGGAAAAATCAAAGCCAAAAAATAAGACAAAAATCCTAAAATACCTGTTGTCGCAAAAACGAAAAGAAGACTTGAATCAGATCCTGTTGCTGAATGAACATTTTCCTCCCCGATATCCAGAAACCCATATTCCTCTTGAGCATAACGATAGGAGTTAAATCCTACTCCCGTCCAAAAGTTATCTTTTACAATTTCAAGAGCATTTCTCCAGGAAACCAGCCTGAGACTGGCAGAATCGGCCGGGTCGGTAATACCGGATAATCTTGTTTGCACCCTGGGAATGGCAAAATAGGCCAAAAAAACCACTATAAACGCCGCAATTAACAATACCCGAGATCTAAACAACCCATAGAGCAAAATCGCAACCCCAAGCATTCCCCAGGCACTTCTGGAAAAAGTTAGAACCAGGGCGGTAAATATTATTAAAAAAGCAATAAAGTCTCCTTTTTTCGGTTTAGGAAATTCATCCGATACTTTAGCAAAATCCTCAGTATGCTTGAGATTCTGAAAATCCATATCCCCTTTTCTTTTTTCCGGAAAAAATTTCTCCAAAAGCAAAACTAAACAAATAACGAAATAGGCACCGACAAAGTTCGGGTCAAAAAAAGTTGAAGCCAAACGGTTTTTATGAGGATCCCATCCAAGTTCAGGATCCAAAACCGTAAAATCAGGCAGTACTAAAAGTTGGATAAAACCTATAATAGCAAGAAAAACACCGGAGTATATAAAAGCCTTGAAAATCTTTTCCTTCGTTATTAATTTTTTATCCATCATATTAAAAACGACTACTCCTGAAAGAAGATACGAAAAAAACCTGAACAGATAAAAGGCGCTGACAACAAAATCCTCTGCAGGTATTTCCAATGTAGAAAAAGAAAAAACTAGGGAAGCAAGTGCAAAGACGGAAAAAATCGCAAAGAGAAAAGAATTTTTCGGTATTCTGAAGGATTTTTTTACAAGTGCAAAATAAACAACTCCTAAAAAGGAGAAAAGCGCGATAGCTATGTCAAAAAGATAGATATTCATCCCTTCACTTTTGGAAACAGACACAAGCTGATTTAAGCTCAACAAAAGCAACGTGATGTAAAAGCTAAGATTTAGCATATTTGAGATTCCAAGATTTTCGGGCAAAAAAACCAAGTAAAATAAGAACAATAAACTCCGAAGCGATGGTTATCCATGAAGCGCCATAAAAAGAATATTTGGGTATAAAAATAAAATTGGAAATCATATTAAAAGAAAAACTTATAAAGTATATCCAGGGAAGATACTTCTGGTAGCCCAAGGTAACTATCAACCAGGAAAGCGGAGATGTCAGATAAAAAATAAAAAGGCCTCCCGAAAGTATTCTTAAAACACCGATGGATTGAAAAAACTCATTTCCTCCTAATATTTTTACGGCTAGCGGCGCAAACACTACTCCCAGTGAACCTACTAAAACACCGGAGAGAATTGAAAAATAAATAACCCGTGAAAAAGTTTTCCTCAATCTATCTTCCCCTTTTGCCATGTCCCCTACCAGAACGGGATAAACCGAATTCATAAAAAAGGTCGGAACGACAAGTAAAACTTCGAAAACTTTATACGCCAAAGCATAAACAGCAACACTTTCGGTGTTGCCCAAACCATAGGAAGATGGAAGTTTCAAAATTGAAAGCATTAAAGCGTCTTCCTTAAAACTCATCTGACTGAATATAAACATAATTCCAATAGGAAGAGAGGCCGAAAACAGATATTTTAGAAGATTCTTATCAAGAGAAAAATCCGGGGTGACACCCATCTTCCTAAGAAATAACAAACTGACAACAAAAGTTATTATTCCGCCTATTACATAAGAAAAATTAACCCACATTATATCAGCATTAGACTTTGAAAGAACCAAAATCAAAATGAAAATTACCGCATATCCTAAAATGTAAGCAATGGTTGAGAAATCGTATCTCAGTTTAACTTGAAAAAAAATATTAGCCGTAGAGTATAGAGATTGAGTAAGAAGAATGAAAAGACCCAGTGTTATACCCATTCTTAATTCGGGAGAGTAGGGGAAAAATTTCAAAACTACGGAAAGTAAAGCAATAATAAGCAATGAAAATAAAAATCTTATTATCAGAATATTTCCAAGATATTTTCCGGCGTTACTCCAGTCCTTTGTGAGTTCTCTTGCCGCAATAGCATTTACTCCAAAGTCGACTATTACAAAAAAAAGGGCCGGCCAGGACTGCATCAAGCTAAAAGCGCCATATTCCTCTCTTCCATACGACCTGGTTATAATCATTACGGCCAGCATCGTAATTGACATACTAATTATCTTTCCTGCTATCTGATAAACTGTATTCGCAGCAACCTTGGTTGCAGTATAGGATTTGAATTTTTTAAACATTATTCTTGCCCCTTTGAGCAGTTATAAATATTCATATCACCAGAAGATAATACCGGAGGTTTTCCTTCAATTTTCTTTATTTTTTTCACAGTTTCATAATGCAGATAAGGAACTTTATCTTTATTTACCCAAGAAAAATGATCATACGGTGGGTCGTACCTTATTGTAAAGGGCATTACCGCTCTAACTCTGTCGTCTTTAAGCCATACATCTTCAAAGGCTATTTTGAAGTTCTCAGCAACCTTTTCCACCGGTAAGTAGGAGCTGTCGTAACTCTCCCCTTCCGCATGAGCCCATCCCGTTTCTGTTATAAAAACCGGCAGATCTTTATTAAGCTTAAGCTCATCTTTTAAAAACTTCAATTCTTCCTCGTATGCCCGTATGCTCCATCTACCGGTATCGTACGGACTTCCGGAAAAATTGGGTTGGGGATAGGGATGCGATGCCCACCCATCAAGTTTTTCAAAAATCCCCGGAACTTTCTCATTCATTTTTCTCATAAATTCAAAGGAATCTAAGCTTTCATTACTATTGGGAGCACTGACATTAAAAGCACCGTTAAGCATATAAAAGTTCGGGTTTACATTTTTAAAAGTTTTTATCGTATAATCCAAAACTTCCGCGTATTCTGACGGATCCGCGTCCCCGTTCCAAAACTTATCATCATTAGGCTCATTGTAAACACTTATATACCTGTATTTTATGGGCCAAACAAAAGTGTTTAAAAATTCCGCTGCTTTTTTTGTTTGTTTTTGATAATGTTCAATATCTACATTCCAAAGTTGTATTACCGGAATCAATTTTTTGCTTATCAATTGGTCAAAAACCCTACCCCACTTTCCCTTATCATAATCTTTTACATTATAAGGAATTAAAACATATCCCCATTCCCCGCCATTTGAATTCACAAGATTCTGAGCGATTTCAAAGAAATCCTTATCTTCGGCATATATGTAAAGTCCGAATTTATTATTTTCCTTCCAAAGAGGATCGGCGTCTGTATAATAAACGTACCGGATATTTTGAACAACCGCGCAAGGTTCGCTTTCATCCCAGTTTTCCTCTGCATTAAAAACAAAACTCAAATCTGCTTCATTTACCTCATTCTGCTCTTTTTTTTCAACAAATTCTTTATAAATCAAAACCGAAGCAGTAAGAACAAGGACAAAAAAAATAACATTTCTGACAGGAGTTTTAACCCCTTTCCCGAGCTTATCCATAACTTATTAATTTTATCATTTTATAACTTGAGACGTCCTGATATTTATCGTGTAAAATTGAGTACTGAATGAGTAAAAAAATAAAAATTATCATCGGTATTTTTGCTTTCGCTCTTGCCCTTTTTACTGGGCTTTGGGTTGTGGGTAAAAAAGAACCGAATGAAAGAAACTTAAAAGTTTTTTCACCTTTTTCCGATAAATCAAGCATCTTTTCTTTTTTCTCCAAAGAGAAAGAACATCCGAAAAAAATAATATATGGATATCTTCCATATTGGAATCTAAATAAAATCAAATACCTGCAATTAGACAAGATCACAGACATTGCTTATTTTGGGCTTTATCTTGATGGAGATGGAAATTTTATTACCACCATAAACGGAGAGGACGGAAGTTCTGTTGTAGAACCGGGCTACGATAACTGGAAAAACAACGAAGATTTAAAAAATCTCATAAAAGAATGCAAAGAAAAAAATGTAAGATTTGCTCTAACAGTCATTGCCCATAGTGACGAGGAAAATAATGAATTTCTAAATTGTAGAGAATGCTGGGATACTTTGATCAGAAATCTTAAAATTGAGCTGGATGAGAAAAGGATAAAGGACGTGAACTTAAATTTCGAGCATGCGGAGGGAGTTGACGAGGATATAGCGAAAAAGTTTTCTGAATTTGTTGAATATTTAAACAGCAAAATGGACGAAACGTACGGCAACACGTATCTTGTAGTTTCGGCTTTTGGAGATTCAGCGACTCAAAAAAGAGTAAGCTCCGATCTGGAAAATTTGGGCCGGGCGGCAGATGGTGTTTTTATAATGGCTTACGATTACCACCAACCGACTTCGGAAGAAGTAGGACCGATCTCCCCTATAGAAGGTCCCGGTTCTGATGTAAAAGAAACTATAAAGGATTTTCTTTCCAAGGTTCCTCCGAACAAGATAATTCTCGGCATCCCTTACTACGGTTACAATTGGCTTGTTGAAGACGATTCTCAATATGCGAAAAGAGTTTCGGGATCTGATGAAAACGGATTTTCAGAAGCTCAATCTTATGAAGATGTCCTGGAAACAATAATAAAAATTGCACCCGAGCTAAAGTGGAATAACGAGGGAAAATCTCCTTATTTTACCTACGTAAGTCCTAAAACCAATGCTCTAAGAACCGTTTATTACGAAAATACCGAGTCGCTTAGATACAAATACGACCTTATAAAAGAACACGAGCTTGGAGGGGTAGGAATATGGGCTCTGGGATACGATGGGGGCTACACAGACTTATGGGACCTTTTATACGAATATTTTGTTAAATAATATCTGGCAGATAAAACAATGGACACCTCTAAAGTCATTTTGGTGGGCTCATCAGGACTCGAACCTGAGACCTTTGCAATGTGAATGCAACGCTCTAACCGTCTGAGCTATGAGCCCAAAAACAATGCTAAAACAACACTGCAGGTATATTTTACTACACCTTGTAGTTCCAATTTATCAGGAATAAGATTAATTGACTATGAGTAATAAAAAGATAAAAACTGCAATTGCCGATTATTTGCTTACTCTCACAATTTTTGCGTTGGTTTTCTCGGTTGTTTATTTTTTTGTCGGGCAACTATTTGAGGTCACGGGAGAATCTATGGTTCCTAATTTCCAGGATAAAGAACAATTGCTGGCAGAAAAAATATCGGTGAATTTGTCAAATCTTGAGCGTGGGGATGTCATAATCTTTAAAAACCCATTTGAAAATGACAGATTGCTGATAAAAAGAATAATAGGACTTCCCGGAGAAAAATTTCAGATTTCAAACGGATTGGTTTATATTAACGGAGAAAAGTTAACGGAAAATTATTTACCGGAAGGAACTCAAACAAAAGGAAGAAGACTCTTAGAGGAGGGACCGGAATATACTATTCCGGCAAATTCTTTTGTAGTTTTAGGAGATAACCGTGAAAAAAGCACGGATTCCAGAGATTGGGGATATGTTAAAAACGAAATGATAGTTGGAAGGGCAGTTCTGGTTTACTATCCGATAAAAAATATGAGAATTGTAAAAAGGGTAAATTATTGATAATAACGGGATTTTTAAAGAATCGTTAAAAAAATGATAACTGTCTAGATCGTTACTTTTTAATCTTTACCTTTTCTTTCGGAGCTTTTGTCTTTTCCTTTTTACTTACTCCCAATTTCTTTTCAGACCCTTCCACTGCTATTACGTCTACCCTTTTCTTTTTTCTGTTTTCCCAGGAAAATTCTACTACTCCGTCAACCCTGGAATGCAAAGTAAAATCCCTTCCCATATATACATTATCACCGGGAAGTATTTCCCTTCCTCGCTGTCTTACAATTATCTGACTTCTCTTAACGGGAGAACCACCGTAAACCTTAACTCCGAGTCTTTTTCCCGAAACGTTACCTCCCTGAACTGCCTTGGAACCTCCAGCTTTTGTATGCGCCATATTCTTATTTCCCCTTCTTCAAATTTTTACCTGATTTTTTGCTGACACTTTTGACTGCAACTTCTTTAACCGGCTTTTTCTGGACACTTTTTTCCTTCACAACCTCTTTCTTTGCTTCTTTTTTTGGCTTCGTTGGTACTGGTTTTTTGTTAACTTTTCTCTCTACAGTCTTCTTTTCAGCTTCAACAACCTCTTCGACTTCTTTTTCGCTTTTTCTAACCTTCTTATTAGCGTTTTCAATCGTATCCACCTTTACAACACTCATAGGCTGTCTATGACCCTTGACCTTCTCGTACCGTGACTTTTTCTTAAATCTAGCAACTCTTACCTTTTTCCCAAGTTTCTCCTCTAAAACCGAAATTTTAATAGAAATTCCAGAAGCGTAAGGTTCTCCGACAACAATATCAGTATCATCGGCATAAAATAAAACCTCCGCCTTAACAGGATTCTTTTGTCTTTCCAACTCAATAACATCCCCTTCGTGAACAAGGTATTGCTTTGAACCTAATTTTATTGCTGCATATTTTTCCATATTAAACATAAGGATATTACACTAATACTGAAAATTGAGCAATAGCCCGCAGCTTAGAGCTGGGAACTTGCACCCAATATTATTAGCAAATCATAATCACTGTCATCAGGAAGATCGTCTTTCACCTCTATGTCGGGAAATTTACTTTTCATATCCTCTGTGATCATATCTTTATAGGTTTCTGCGGCACTCTTTTTAAATTGCAAAACAGTAGAGTCAGTTTTTGTGTTCGCGGTATCTATCGTAAGAACCGTATAGCCAAAATCTTCCAAAAAAACCTTTGTCCTTGCTGCTAAACCATTTATTCCCGCACCGTTTTCAAGTCTGATTTTTAGATTCCCTTTTTGCACTTTTGCGTTCGGATCAGTTTCGGCACCGCTGTCGGTCCCTCCATTTTTCCCGTCACTTTCGGACGCTCCACTACCATTTTCAGATTGCTCATTTTCAACGGACTGACTTAGAACCTGCGCATTTTCCTGACTTTGACCCGTCTGTGCCATCTGAGTATCAACAGATTTTTCTCCCTTAAAGTTTCTGATACCAAAATAAGCGCCCACCACCAACAATAGGACGCCAACGACTGAACCTACAACTACTAAAGCCGGACTTTTTTTCACTTCGACTGGCAGGGGCAACAAATTAAGAAGATTTAACTGACTCTCCAAAATCAACGGGTCGGAATCTATAAGAAAATTGATAATGGTATTTATCTCCATTCCCGCCGGAGCCTGGGAGCCATCACTGAAATTCGGGCTTGTTATAGGCTTCACCTCATATCCGGGAATTTCAAACGAGTCGCAATTAAAAGTGAAAACACACTTAATAGGACTGGATTTTTTATAAAATGACAAATCTTTCACCAGAGCTGATAATTCTTCTGACGTTTTCTTGCTTTTGTTCTCATAGACTCCGGAAAAAAATATACCGTTCAGCTCGGAAAGTGCGATTACCTGATCCCCATCTACTTCGGCCACAAAAACTGCAGGATCATTTATACCTTCATATTTCGGAAGAGCCAAAACCCAGGGTATTATACCTCTCAGACTAATATCTAAGATGTTAGACACTTCCAAAAAACTATTCAATACACTCTTCTCAACTCCGACAAATTGGTAAACGAAAGGGACTAATTTCTTATATGAAAAATATAAATTATCCAACGGCAGATCCGGCTCTTTTGTTTTGATTTCGGAAATTATCTGTTCGTCAATATTATTTTCTCCTTTTGAAACCGTAACAAATCTCAGAAAAACATCCTGCGGCTCCATAATAAAATCCAACCTCAGCTTATTTTTTTTCAGGGGCGTTAAAGTGGAAACCAAACCCTCAATAATAGAAGCTAAACCCTTTGTATCCAGTATTTTTGAGTCGTCAACAATTTCTTTCGGAATATCAACCATGGCACTTTTAAGAACCGCCTCCTTATCAATGGTTGAAACTCTGAGAATATTGTTATTAATAGAGATAATTAAATCCTGCATTGATTAAATATACCATAATTATATCCTATCTATTCTCGTTTCCTCACCCGCAATTATTTCTCTCGCCAAAAGTTTACTTTTTATTTTGTCTTTAAAAATACTTACAATCTCTTCTAAATCGGAATCTTTTTTATAAGTCAAAACTATCTCATCAGAAACCGAAAGACCCGCTTCCTTTCTAAGATCCTGAACTTCCCGTATAAATTCCCTCAATCTACCTTCCTTTTCAAGCTCGGGCGTAATTTCGGTATCAAGTTCAACGTTAATATTTTCAGTTACTTTTACAGATTCTGAGACCTGTATATTTAAGGGTCCTTTCTCTTCAGTTAAATCAGCAGCCTCAATACTTTTCACGTTAACTTCCTCCAAAATCAATTTTTTGTATTCTTCCGGAACATCATCTTTTTTTGATATTTTGGCGGAATTCAGCACCTGCCTTACGGGTATTCCTTTTTCTACTCTTATGGAAAGAATCTGACTGGAAATTTCACGGGCTTTTTTCATATTTTTCAATATATCTTCCGAATCGGAGAAAAGTTGTTCCTCAAAAACAGGATAATCGCACAGATGAACTGATTTGGAATCAGTTTCTCCGCCCTTTATCAGCGATCTGTATACATTTTCAGACATAAAAGGAATTATCGGAGCCGAAGCTTTTGAAAATTCAAACAAAACTTTATACAAAGTTGATAAAGCCTCGTTATCGCCATGGGAAATTCTGTCCCGCGATCTTCTGACATACCAACGGGACAAATCGTCCACAAATTCTTCCAGGGATTTTACTGCAGGAGGTATGTTATAAGAAGACAGGCTATCGGAAATTTCCTTAATAACCCAGTTTAATCTTATCAGAATCCACTTATCAAGAACGTTATTGGATTTAACTGCATATTGTTCGTTCCAGTTATTTACCTGGGCATAAGTCAGGAAAAATACAGCCGAGTTCCAAAGGGGATTTAATACGTTTCTCAATTTGTTTTTCAGTTCCGATTCGTCAAAGTTCGTGTTTTCCCCTAACATTAATGGGGATCCCATAAAATAAAGTCTCAACGCATCTCCCCCGTATTTGTTTAGCACATCTTTTGAATCGGGATAATTTTTATACGTTTTACTCATCTTCCTTCCGTCGGTTCCGGCAAGAACTCCGGTTACAATTACATTGTTAAAACAACGGGAATTAAAAAGCAAAGTAGAAATGATGTGCATTCTCTGAAACCATGCTCTTACCTGTCCTTTATATTCAACAATAAAATCTCCGGGATAATTTTTTTCAAATTTCTCCTGATTTTCAAAAGGATAGTGAATCTGGGCAAAAGACATAGATCCTGCTTCCATCCATGAATCCAAAACTTCCGACCTTCTTCTATACTCCTTGCCATCTTTTTTTATTACAATTTCATCAATATAAGGCCTATGGAGATCTTTAACTTTCTGCCCCGACATATCTTCTATTTCCTTGATGGAAGAAAAAACTAATCTATCACCATCAGCAGATTCCCACACAGGCATAGGTGTGGCCCAAAATCTATTTCTGGAAATACACCAATCAGGAGCTTGTTCAATGGTTTTTTCAAAAATACCATTTTTAACGTACTCAGGAATCCAGTTTATATCCTGATTATTCTTTATTAAATCTCCTTTAATCTTTTGGATATCAATAAACCAGGCTTTTTGCGCTTTTTGAACCAGGAGTGTATTACACCTGTCATGATAAGGAACCCTATGGGCTGTTTTCTCGTTTTTCAACAAAAGCCCTCGACCGGAAAGATCCTCCAAAATGAGAGGATTTGCTTCCAGGTAAAACATACCCTCATACGGATTTTTCTCATTTGTCCCCGGTAAGAACTTACATTCATCGTCCAAAGTCATCATAAGGGTAAGGTTGTAATTCTTTCCCATCTCTGTATCTATTTCTCCAAAGCCCGGAGCGCTGTGTACAATCCCCGTTCCTTCATCCATGGTGACCATGCTCTCGTACGAATAAACCTTAAACTCCCCTTCTTTTGAAGAAAAAAACTTAAACAAAGGCTCGTAGTCCAACCCTACTATATCTGCACCGCTAAATTCTTCTTTTATCTTGTAGTTTTTACCGGAGAAAACAAAATCCAATCTCTTTTTTGCCAGAATATACAACTCCTTTTCATATTCAACGGAAACATAAGTTTCTTTATCATTCACCACTAAAGCCCGGTTGGAAGGTAAAGTCCATGGAGTAGTCGTCCATGCCAAAAGATACTGCCCGTTAAATTTTCCATCCGAAATTACTTTAAATTTTACCGTTATTGATGGATCTTCTTCTTCGCGGTATGAGTTATCCATAGATATTTCAAAATCAGAAACAGGGGTTCCGCAAGTCGGACAAAAAAGAGAAGTTCTGATACCCTCATAAATTAGATCTTTATCATATATTTGCTTAAAAGCCCACATTACACTTTCCATATATTTCTGATCCGTAGTACGATAAGGATTATTAAAATCTACCCATCTTCCGACTCTATCTATATACCATTCCCATTCAGCCGAGGTTTTGGATGTATATTCATAGCAAGCCTGTGTAAATTTATCCAAACCGTACCCTTCAATATCTCTTCTGTTTTTAATCCCCAGCTTTTCCTGAACTTTATTTTCCACTGTTAATCCATGAGCGTCCCAGCCCCAGACCCTTTCGACCCTTTTTCCTCTCATAGTCCAGAATCTGGGAATAACGTCTTTTGCAATGGAAACTAAAAGATGCCCATAGTGCGGAAGGCCGGAAACAAACGGAGGACCGTCATAAAAAACATAGAGGTTATCTTCCGGATTTTTTTCCACGGATTTTTCAAAAACATTATTTTTCTTCCAAAAATTCAGCACATCGGACTCGAATTCAGGTATTGTTTTTTTCTCAGGTAATTTAAACGTCATCGGAAACAGAATAACATAAAAATTTAATAAGTTATTATATTTAAATTCTCCCCGGAGCTATATTTTTCCTCACTAAGCAATTTATCGGTATCTCTGGCATTTACAAACAAAACCGATATTAAGAATATCAGCATGAGAAGTATTAAAGATAGAAGAAAATAGTATTTTTTCACTATTCCTTATTGTTCCAGATTTTATCCTCAAATCCAAGTCTTTTGTTGGAATATCTGGACATCACAAAGAGAAGATCGGAAAGACGATTAAGGTACTTTCCTATGAAAGCCTTATCTTTGTTCTTTTTTAAATATGAAAAAACCATTCTCTCAAGTTTTCTGCAAGTAACTCTTGCAAGATGAAGAAAACTGCTTTCTCTGCACCCGCCAGGAAGAACAAAATTTTTAATGGGGTCATTTTTTGCTTCAAAATAGTCTATCATTTCCTCCAATTCTTTTATCCTTTTTTCCCATTTTTCATTTGCATCACGTGAAATCTTTTCTCCGGAAGAAATAATCGAACCTAAGCTTAAAAGGTCTTTTTGAACTTCAACTGCCATTTTCCTTACTTCACCTAACTGGGCGGAATGAAGAAATCCGAGACAAACTTCCAACTCATCAAAGGTTCCTAAAATTTCAAATACAAATTCGGTTTTAGATATTTTTTTATGCATCTTCGGCAGAGAGGTAAATCCGAAGTCTCCGTTTCCTGTGTATATTTTATTCATACTTTAGAGGCAGATTGACACAAATATACCTCAAATCGGAAAGCAGTCAATTATAAATCGAAGTAAGCCCGGCAAATTCAGCAAACAGAATACCCGCACAAATAACACTTGGCGCATCCCTCTTCTTTTACAAAAGAGTAATTTCCGCAATCCGGGCAAAAATCAACATTCCCCATAATACTGGTGGAAAAACCTTGTTCGGTGTATTTATCGTCCGGATAATCCTCTTTAATTTCAGAAGCAGAATTCATCGGTGTATTTTCTGCTAAACCATTGCTCCCGTTACCGTTTGGTAGGTTCTTGGGAAGGGAATATCCGAATTCTTCCGCCAATACCTTTGCTACGGCATCGGGAATTGAACTTACTCTGTTTTTCCCGAAACCCACCGATCTGCTTCCCCCTATACCCGATAGCTGGGAGATTATCTCCGTTACAGTACTTTCTGACGAACCGGGAACCCTAAGCCACCCGCTTACTAATCTTCCCACTCCTTCTGATAAGGCGGCAACATCGGTACCGGCCTTTCCAACATTTATAAAAATCTCGAAAGGTCTGCCGGAAGAATCCTTGTTGACAGTAATGAAGGCTTTCCCCTGAGGAGTTTTTACACTATAAGTCGCACCCTCCAACCTATACGGCCTCCCGAGTTTGGCCTCCGATCCATAATCAAAATTACTTTTATCTTCTTTCCCGGAAATTTCTTCTTGTGCAGTCTGTGAATTAATATCATGGTCGGTTGTTTTTCCCGATGAAGATAAACTTTCTTTTTTGCTCTTTGTTTCCAAAACCTCCTCTTCTCTGCTCCCGGATACATAAACCGTTAATCCTTTGCAACCCAATTTCCACCCCAGCATGTATATTTTTTCAACGTCGCCAGGAGTGGCAGTAGGAGGGAGATTACATGTCTTTGAAATCGAATTATCAACAAATCTTTGCAAGGATGCCTGCATATAAATGTGCTCCTCCGGCGTAACATCAGAGGAAACAACAAAAGTATTCTTAATATATTCGGGTATATCCCTTATATTTTGGCAGCTCCCGCTTTTAATAATTTCATCTATTATCTCCTTTTTTCTCTCCTCGTTTATATCTAATCCGTTCAAAGCCTTTTGAAAAGACGGACTTACATACGTTAGAGTCATTTTTTCTGCATCTCCGGCAGCTTGATAAACATTTCTATAATAAGCGAGAGCAAAAACGGGTTCGCATCCGTATCCTTCAACTCCGGCCACAGTAGAAATAGTTCCTGTAGGAGCAACTGTGGTTACGGCCGCATTACGTATTCCATAAAGTCTTATGCCATTTAAAATTTCGCCCCAATCAATAAAAGGTTTTTCCCAATCACAGAAAAAGTCTTTCAACGGCTTGGGAGATCGCCACGTAACATTTGAAGGATCAAATACGCTACCCTTAATACCTGGAAATGGTCCTCTTTCGCGGGCAAGTTCTATGGAAGTTTTCATTGCATAAAAACGAATAAACTCCATTATCTGACCTGCAAGATCCTGAGCTTTTTCACTGCCATATCTTACTCCGAGAGCATAAAAAACGTCAGCCAACCCCATTATTCCCAACCCGATTCTTCTGTTCGTAAGAGCGGCTTCTTTTAATTGAGGCACTGCGGGAACATATTTGTTGGCTGTAACCACGTTATCCAAAAATCTAACAGCCAAGATAATAGTTTTTCTTAAATCTTCCCAATCCAATTTTCCATCCTTATTTATATGCTCCAGCAAATTTATAGATCCAAGACAGCAACTTTCATAAGGACCTAACCACTGCTCTCCACAGGGATTAGTTGCCTCCAATTCGTATAAATGAGGCACGGGATTGCTTCTATTTGCAGTATCAATAAAGAGGACTCCCGGTTCTCCGTTTCTGTAAGCATTTTCTACAATAAGGTTAAATATTTCCTTGGCTCTTGGAGCTTCTACAACTTTTTTTGTATGTGGATCTACAAGCTCGTATGTTTCATCTTTTTCAACAGCTTCCAAAAATTTATCGGTCAAAGCTACAGAGATATTGAAATTGGAAAGTCTTCCCTCTACCGATTTGCAGGTTATGAATTCTCTTATATCGGGGTGATCTACCCGCAAAATTCCCATGTTAGCTCCTTTTCTAACTCCTCCCTGAGCTATTACTCCGAAGGCGGCGTCGTAAGCCTCCATAAAACCTACAGGTCCGGTGGATAACCCGTTGCTCGTGGAAATTCTGGATCCTTTTGCCCTGAGTCTCGAAAAGGAAAACCCGTTCCCACCACCCGATTGCTGTATCAAAGCAGCGTCTCTTAATGTCTGGAAAATACCATCACTTTGTTTTCCTAAATCATCAGCAACAGGCAAAACAAAGCATGCTGCCAGTTGACCTATCGGAGTCCCTGCCCCCGTAAAAGTTGGAGAATTCGGAAAAAATTTTTTTGAAGAAATCAAATTATAAAATTCGATGGAGGTTCTCTCTACATTGTGGTACGGTTCATCGGGCTGAGCAATTGCATTCGCTACCCTTCTAAACATCTGGTCAGGAGTTTCCTCGATTTCACCCAATTCATTTTTTCTCAAATATCTCTTCTCCAGAATTGTTTTGCCATTATCGGAAAAACTAATATTTTCATTTCTGACCAGTTGCTCTCCCTCATTAAAATAAAGATAAGAGTTCATACTTTTATATAAAGGTGGGTTATAAGCCTCTGCTGCCTATACACAAAGGTTTCCAACTCACAAAATTAATACTTTTATCTAAAATAAAAATTCTTGAAACGGAAATTTCTACTGCCTGCCAATAATAAAATCAGAAAATTGGAGTAAATTAAAGCAGTGAACATTGGAGAGTTGGATTTACTTTCCTCTCAAAAAGGCAGGAATGTCATATTTATTTTCAAAATCTCCCTCAAAATCTTCTGGTTTAAATACATCTTTCGGTTTTTCGGAGAAAGGAGGTTTTTTCTCATCAATTGGTGCCGGTTCTTTCTTTAATTCCGGTTTTGCATATGTTTTTTCGACGAAACCGTAACCCAAATCCTCCTGTTTCACATCAAATCCCGTGGCAATAACTGTAATCTTCACCTGCCCCGCCAATCTTTGATCTATTGTAGTTCCGAATATTATATTTGCCTCGTCATTTGCAATATTCCTGATTATATTTGCCGCTTTATCAACTTCTTTCATTGTGAGATCAGATCCGCCAATGACATTAAACAAGATACCTTTGGCATCTTCCACGGATTGTTCCAAAAGAGGAGAAGAAATAGCTGCTTTAGCGGCAATTTCCGCTCTGTTTTCACCGGTTCCTATTCCTATTCCCATAAGAGCCGTTCCCGCATCCTTCATTATCGTCTTCACATCAGCAAAATCTACATTTATCAACCCGGGCATCACTATTAAATCGGAGATTCCCTGTACCCCCTGGTTCAGAACGCTATCAGAAAGTTTAAACGCGTCAATTATTGACATATTTTCATCCGCAATATCCAAAAGCCGCTGATTAGGAATGGTTATTAAGGCATCAACCTCATCCCGTAGCTCTGATATACCCATTTCCGCGTTCCTCATACGAAGATTGCCTTCAAATGGAAATGGTTTGGTGACAACCCCGATAGTTAAAGCTCCCAGTTCTTTAGCTGCTCTAGCTATTACAGGGGAGGCCCCCGTACCTGTCCCCCCACCCATACCTGCTGTAATAAATATCATATCTGCACCCTGAATATGTTCCTTAATGACATCTATTGATTCTTCCGCGGCTCTTCTACCTATCTCGGGGTTAGCACCGGATCCAAGACCATTGGTTATCTCCTGTCCGATGGGTATTTTTACAACCGCTTTATTCACGGATAAATCCTGAGCATCGGTATTTATAGCGACGAATTCAACTCCGGTTATCTGTCCGGACTCGATCATAGAATTAATAACATTTCCACCCGCACCGCCTATACCAAGAACTTTTATTTTTGCAAAATTTTCAACTTCAGGCTTTACTTGCATTTAATTATTTGTGGGCAGATAAATCAAAAATAAATTAAGTTAATTTCAAGGCAAAAGCGATTTCAATTTGCCAAAAAGCTTAGATACGCTTTTTCTAATACTACCGTTTTTGTCATCAAATGACAATAGATTGCTACCCCTATAAAGTTTTGCGCCATAAAGAACAGCACCTACTCCGGCAGAAGAATCAGGACCCTTTATCTCATCAATCAAACCGGTGACACCCTTTGGAACTCCTATTCTAACAGGCATTTTCAAATTAACCTTAGCACTTTTTTCAACCCCGGCTGTAGAGGCGCCTCCACCGGTTATAACCGCTCCAGCCGGCAATTTTCCGTTCAATCCGGCTTTTGTTATCTCAAGAGCTATCAATCTGAAAATTTCTTCCAACCTGGCATTTATAATTTTATAAAGCATGATGCGCGGAACTCTCTCAATATCCAAATCAAATTCTGAAACATCAAAATCCTCAGAGTTATCATGGAAGTCATTTTTTGACAGCAAGGCCTCGTTGCTTAATCTTATTTTTATTTTTTCAGCATCTTCAAGCCGTGACCTCAAACCTATTGCCAGATCACTTGTAATAAGTTTCCCTCCTATCGGAAGAACTACTGAATGTACCGGGCTTCCGTCCAAAAAAGCAATTATTGAAGTAGTGCCTCCGCCTATATCCACCAAAAGAGTACCTAACTCTCTTTCCGTATCCGTAAGAACTGCTTCCGCCGAGGCAAGACCGCTATACACCAATTCGTCAACATCTATTGCAATTTTATTCACACATTTAACTATATTTTTCATTGCGGTAGCTGAGCCATGAATAACATTAGTCTCAACCTCAAGTCTTACACCCGACATTCCTACCGGATCTTTAATTCCCTCCTGAGAATTAACCACAAAATCCCGCGGAATTACATGTATTATCTCCCTGGTAGAAGGCAGAGAAACCGCCTGAGCAGCTTCAATTACCCTAGCAACATCTTCCCTAGTAATGTCAGCGTTTTCGTTCGGAGCCACAGCAACAACACCATGAGAATTTAAGGTTTCTATATGACTTCCGTTTATGGTAACAAAAGCATCGGATACAGAAATACCGGCCATTCTTTCGGCCTTTTCTATACTTTGAGATATGACTTCAACTGCACTATCAATATCAACAACGTTGCCTTTATTTATACCCTTTGACGGCACATTTCCGGACACGCCTATGACCGAAACTTTATTATCTGAGACGGAAGCAACAACTGTAGATATCTTGGTGGATCCGATATCAATTCCTGTAATAATTTTTTCCCTGGACATAGAGTTTAAAGCTAATCATATAATACTATCACTTTATCATATCTCAAATCTATTTTCTCTAAAGTCTTTCCCCCGTCATCAGACTCCTTTAATAAAGCTTTCACGGTTTTTAGCGATTTCCTATAATCTTTGTCATAATCCATATACACTTCTACACCACCGTTAACGTACAATCTCACATAATCAGAAAAAAAACTCATATTGCTGACTCTTAGTTTCTCCAAAGCGGCAAAATTCAAGATATTGGTACTAATTGGAACGATACTTCTTTCCAAAAAATTTCCTACCATAATAGAACCTTCATATTTAATCTCCGGAAGGTCAGAAAAATTTTCATCAACCACACCCAAAACATAACCCTCAGAATCTATGATAAATCGCCCTCCTTCACTATTATAAACAACTGCCAGAGGAACTCTCTCCTCTATAAACACATCTAAAGAATTAGGATAGTTTTTTCTTACATAAATTTTCTTTGCACCTAAAAAATTTTTAAGAAGGATATTTGAGAGTTCTTCTTCGTTGACAGAAAAAATAAATTTTCCGGCAGCATTTTTCTCAGTCAAATTCCTGACATCTTCGGCGCTAACAAACCCATGCGACCCTGTAACATTCACGGCAGATATTTTGAAATAATCCGCAACATGAAATTTTATAAACAGGAAAATACACAATCCGGATATAAAAAGAGATATGAGAATCTTTTTTACTATCCCGTGCCTTTTTCTTAACACCGTTCTGGAGCTAATCACCCTGCGTTTCTTATTCTCAATATTCTTAAGAAGCAACTGGCTTTCTTTAGTCTGATTAGGAAAAGACTTCTGAGGATAATAAATATTTTTGTAATCGGATTTTTTTGACACGGGCTTACTTTTTTTTCGATTTTTCATAGAGTTTAATAACCTCACCTGCAATAAGTTCCGCCGGCTCCGATGATAGGAACTCCGGAAATACATCATCTTTTAATCTGTAGCGATCCAAATCGGACAAGCAGTATCTGATTTTTCTCAATAAAATATCTCCGTTCAAATTTTCCTGCTCAAGTATTTCCGCAAGCCCTAAATTTTCTGCCATTTTAGCGTTTTTAAATTGCTCGTTGTGGGAAGCCCATGGTATAGGTATCAGCAAACAGGGTTTTTTCAGCGCTATAAGCTCGGAAACAGTATGAGCTCCGGAGCGCGATACAACTAAATTCGCCTTCCCGTAAGCCTCACCTATCTCATTTTCTAAAACAAATTTTCGCAGAAAATACTTCCCCTCGGATAAAGTCTTTATTTTTTCATACTCTTTTTCCAAAAACTCAAAATCATTATAAACAGAGTTATCGCCACACTGATGAATAATATTGCAAAAAGAAAGAAGATCTTTCAAAACTTCCCCAACTGTTTCGTTTATTAGATGAGAACCTGTTTTTCCGGCGGAAATATATATAGTAGGGAGTTTTTCATTAATATCAAAAGAATCCGACTTTATTTCAAAAATGGCATCCCTTAATGGCAGACCAGTGAAAACTACTTTATTTTTAGGAAAAAATTTCTCAGATTCTTTCCAGGATATCATAACTTTTTTAGCAAACCTTGAAATAAGAACATTGGAATATCCGGCGACAATAGTTTGCTCGTGAGTAATGGAAGGAATTCCCAGGATGTAACCTGCTATAACTACAGGAGCTGCCAGATAACCGCCGAAAGAAAGAATTACATCGGGTCTATTCTTTAACAGAAAAAAGAAAGCTTGAAAAAAACCAATCGGTACTTTCAAAAGTCTTCCCAAATCGTAAGTTTTATAGACTTTACCCGCCTTAAGATCAAAAAATGGAATCCCCATAGAAGTTATCTCCAAATACTCCAACGTAGGGTTTTTATCTTTCTTCATGGAATATTTGTGACCCATCCATAAAATCTCAATATCCGGAATTTTTTCTTTCAACTTTTTAATCACCGGAAGAGCGGAACTATGGTGGCCGCCTGTCATAACAATTTTCATATTCAACCTATTTTAACTTAGAAAAAAAAGTTATTCCAATTCGGATTTCTTCTGAATGTTCCCTAAAATTCCTAAGCCTATCATACCGAAAAGCATTGAAGAGCCACCGTACGATATTAGTGGAATGGGAACACCTGTAAGAGGAATGAGCTTCGTCATGGAAGCGATATTTATCAAAAATTGTATTCCGAACCAAGATGAAATACCTGAAGCCAAGAGTTTACCCAATAGGTCATTGGATCTTCCCGCAATCTTAAATCCTTTGTATATTAAAAAAGAATAAGCGATTATAACCGTTACCGTTCCGACAAAACCGAATTCTTCACCTATAATTGCAAAAATTGAATCCGAAGCAACTTCGGGAAGATATTGGTATTTCTGCTTTGACTGCCCGAAACCGACTCCCCAAAATCCGCCGGAACCCAGAGCTACGAGAGCCTGCTTTGAATGATAGCTTGACTCACTCTCATCACTGCCGGAAATTAAAACTTTCAACCTTTCCATTCTATAGGGAGACGAAACTATAAAAATAAAGACAGCTAATAATGCCACCGGGATAACTGCAAATAAAGGCTTCAAGGAAGCTCCGGATACAAAATAAACAACCGTACCCAAAGCAAAAACCATCACTGCGGTGGACATATTTGGTTGTAAAATAATTAGACCTGAAAGCAGAACAGAAATTTTCATATAGGTCTTAAACGGATCTTCCTTCTCCTTGCCGGAAATTTCCTTTTCCATTATTAAACTTAGTTGAAAAGACAGGTATAGGACAATTGTAAGTTTCGCTAATTCCCCGGGTTGGAAACCCAAAATCCCCACAAAAGGAATCTGAGGCAACGGAGGAGGATTTATATACAGCCATCTGTTAGCTCCATTCACGCACGGCGCGATAGCAAAAGAATCGGAGCACGGCATAACTCCAATAATGGCCAGGAAAACCAAAGCTATGAGATTAAAAATAAAAAGTGACCGTGAAAACTTAGCCAATTTTTTGTAGTCGGTGTGATAAAAGATAAAAAAGAAAATAAGTCCGATTATTATCCATGCGGCCTGAAGGAATACAAACCTATAGGGCTTGCCGTAAAGGTTATTTGAGTAAACGGAGGTGGAGTCAGCAATCATTAAGAGGCCAAATCCCAAAAGGGACAGTATAATGCTGATCAAAGAACTATCCTTATTTTTTCTTCCCCATCTATTCTTATTTTTCATGTAATGAAGTAAATTATTTACCGATTAAAGTATAGCGATAAAAATGCCAACAAAAGCAAAAAATACACCGAAGAGTAAAAATCTCAATGTTATTTTTGTCTCCGGCCAGCCTAATAGTTCGAAATGATGATGTATGGGAGCCATTCTAAAAATTCTTTTGTGAGTTAATCTAACAACAAATTGCTGGAGCGGACTGGATATGCCGTCAATCCAAAACATCATACCTATAAAAATAAAGGCTACTTCCCTGTGAAGAACCACAGCCAGTATTGCCATAGTAGCACCCAAAACATAGGAACCTACATTACCCATAAATACTCTGGCGGGAAAAATATTAAAATACAGGAACGGAATTAACGCCCCGGCAAAAGTGGCGCAGAAACCAGCTAAAGAATTATAACCGAGAATTCTGGAAAGTACCCAAAAAGCAACAAAGGAGATTAAAGAGAGCCCTCCCGCCAACCCGTCCAATCCGTCAGTAAAAGCCACAAAGTTTAATACAGCTATAAAAAGAAAGAATATAAAAATCGGATACCAAAAACCGATATGGACATTCCCTAGAAGGGGAAACCAAATGTAATCCCAGCCAAGTTTAAAATATGTCCAGTAAGATACAAAACCGGCAATTAAACCCTGGAATATAAACTTCTGATAAGTTTTAATACCACTTTCGTCCGAACTTCCAAAAACACGGGAAGTTTCTTTAAAAGTTCCCCAAATCTTACTAAACAGTCCCAAATTCAGAACTTTTTTTGGTTTCTTTTTAAAAAATCTGCCAAAATGATACTCAAAAAATCCCGGCAGCCCGGATTTTCTGTATACTTTAGTAAAATCCTCAAGTAATCCAAGCAATCCGGCAGAAGTGGCAACAAAAAGCGGAAATAAAGTTTGGGTTCGGGAACGATTGAAAATTAAGGTTATAACTGCAACGCTGAGAACAAAAACCAGTCCGCCCATCGTTGGGGTTCCTTCTTTCTTTTTGTGCGTTGCCGGCCCATCATCTCTGATACTCTCTCCCATCTGAAACTTGTAAACAAAATCGATCCAAAATGGGTACAGAACCAGAGATAGCAGGCATGATAAAAATAAAAGCAAAAGATCTAGCATTAAACCTACTGTTCCCATATTTTAGCTCCCAATAATTTAAGCTTTAGGACAAAGTCCTCAAAATATTTACTCAGAATCTCTATACCAATTATCTCACTTTTTCCCTCCGCACAAAGAGCCGCTAAAACCAAAACAGAACCGTAATTAAAATTCTCTATTGCCAGTCTTTCTCCTTTTAATTTTGTCGGACCGAATATTTTAGCCACAGTAGCAGGCTCCCCCTCCTTTTCCATATCATAAGAGTCGTCACTTACTATAGGGATAAGTCCCACCTCAGAGGGCTTTACAATATCAATTTTGGCCCCCATTCTATTAAGATCCATACAGTATCCGAATCTATCAACATAGACGGTATCATGAACAATGCTCTCACCATCTGCCTGAGTTAGTATCAAAACTGCAAGGGGCTGCCAATCGGTAATAAAACCGGGAGAAGGGGAAATTTCCAATTTCTGGGGAATCAAACTTTCCTCGTGGCGCCAAACTCTAAGTTCATTTTCGGAAAATTCGAATCTTGCACCAATTTTATTAAGAAAATTAACAAATTGAAGCACCAAATCCCGTTTTACGTTTTTTATAGATATATTTCCTTTAGTAACAACAGCCAAAGTTGAAAAGGCAGCTATCTCCAGCTTGTCCGAGCAAACCTCAAAAGATGTACCTTTAAAAATACCTTTTCCTTCAATACTTATTTTTCCCGCCTCAGGCTTATTGATGTTCGCTCCCATAGAATTCAGAAAATTTACCAAATCATCAACCTCATAATCCTGAGAAGAATTGGATATATCGGTCTCACCGGTTAAAAAAACTGACGATAAAATAGCATTATCTGTGGCAGTATGACTTGAAGTTTTAAAATTAATATTAGCTCCTCCCGCAGAACCATCGTTGGAAAGCAAAATATTCTTTTCATCCTCAGAAACATTCAGACCCAATGTTTTCCATGTATCTATAAATCTATTTATCGGCCGTTGTATCCCATCTATAGGCTGATATTTTGGAATTACCGCTTTTCCGAATCTAAATAGCAGGGGACCAGCAAGCAAAGCACAGGTTCTGTATTTTCTTCCTACCTCGGAAGGTATTTCGTAAGTATTTATCTGGGAGCCGTTCAAAGAAAGTGTGTTACTGCCTAACCATTCGGCAGTACCTCCTATACTTTCAATAATTTCTATATCATCTTCAATAGATTGAACCCTTGGAACATTACTAAGAACTACATCCTCGTTTGAAAACATGGACGCAATAATAAGTTTTGAAGCCGAGTTTGCTGAGCCGGAAACAGAAACCGTTCCCATTATAGGAATTCCGCCTTCAATAAAAACGGACATACTAGCTCAAAAATACTATAAGCAAAGAATTAATTACCAATAAAGAGCCCAAAACTATAGTCAAAACGAATATAACTTTCTCAAATCCTCTTAAAGATCTATACATATTAAAGGAGCTTTTAAGACTTGACGACAAACCGGAGGATTTTGATTGAATCAACACCAATACCGTCAAAAGTAGACAGATAATTATTTGAAAGATTTTTGCAAATCCCAGCATACTATTTTTTACAACACAAACTTTCCAAAAATAAATAAACGGCGCTTGTTACAAGAGCTGAAAAAACCATGGACCAAAGTGCATCCAAGTTCTTAGATGGTAACATGTAACCGAAAATATTCAAACTCCTCAAAGTGGAAGCGTTAAACTTTAAATCCGGAATTACACTCATTAATGCGTAAAAAACTATTGCAGTAGATAAAAAAGAAATAAGAAAAAAGACGCTCCCTTTAGTCGGAAGAGAGATTACAGATATTATCGGCTTAAGAAAGAAATAAAGCAAAGAAACCGCTATTATCAAAAGCAGAGCGCTGTGACTTGCAGAATAAGATAAAGAACCTATGGCCAACTGAGCCGAACGAAGAGCTATAGCAGTATATAAAAATGTCCTTATTATTTTTTTCATTCTCTACAGATTATAAAGCCAATAGCCCAATACTTACAAATTAGCTCCTTTTATAATAATTATAATAATGCCCCGCAAATCAGTTAATTTATCTATAACTTCCCATGCAAAGACTTCTCCCTAAGAAGATGGTGATAGCTTTGAGCAAATCTGTGAGCCTCATTTCTTAAATTTATTATTAATCTCATCCCTAAACTATTTTTAGGAAAATTTTTCTCCTTAAACACTCCGTCTTCCATATAAACTATAGTTTCATATTTTTTTGCCAAACCGATAACAGGGATTGTTAAATCTAAATCTTTCACAGCACTCTCGCCGGCCGTAACCTGAGGTTTCCCTCCATCTACAATCACCAGATCAGGCATACCCCAGCTTTTTTTTTCGTCCTTTTTCGTCTCTCTTTTCAACCTTCTATATAAAACCTCATAAATCATTGCAAAATCATCGGGCTTTTGTTTAAATTCTATTCTAAATTTTCTGTACTCTCCCTTATCAATTTTTCCGTTAATAGCAACTACCATAGAACCGACAGCTTCTTTTCCCGAAATATTAGAAATATCGTAACACTCCATCCTTGCAGGGATTTTTTTCAAAAAAGGAAGCATACTTTTCACATCTTCGATAGATTTTTTTCCAATATCGTCGATAAGATAAGGATTATTCATATATTCTTCAGCTTCCCTGAAAGTTCGCTGAACATAATAAAATTTCTCAAGCAGGTCTCTTTTGTAGGCGGCATTTTCAAATTTCTCATTACGGGAATCCTCCTCCATTTCTTTTTTAATACCCGATGTAAGTTTTGTAATTCTACCTGACAGCAATTTTTTCAAACCCGATATATTTTTCCTGTATTCGAGTAGAGCCGCGGGGTTATAATTCACGCATGGAGCTGTGCATAAACCAATGTGTCCGTAAAGACATGGAGATTTTATTCTCATATATTTTGAAAATTTAGACGTACTGCAATCCCGAAAAGGAAATATTTTTCTCGAGGTAGCAAGAATATTTCTTACAACAACATAATTAGGATAAGGACCGAAAACGATATCTCTGCCCGTAATTCCCGGTTTTCTCAGAGCTATAACTTTAGGAATTCGGTAATTTTTTTCCGAAATTTTCAATATCTCGTTTCTTATCACAATATAAATCTTTGACTTATCATCCTTAAGAACAATATTATATTTCGGCCTGTATTTTTTTATCAATTCCGCTTCTAATAATATCGCTTCAAACTCAGAATCTACTTTTATAAATTCAAGGTCGTTAATCCTTCTGACAAGCTCAGAGGTTTTAAAATCCTTTGGAATCCCGAATGAAAAATATGACTTCACACGATTTCTAAGATTTTTGGCCTTTCCTACGTATATAACCTTTCCGGAGGAATCTTTAAAAATGTAGGAACCGGGGGACTGAGGCAGATTATCCACTTTTTCTCTTAAATTTGAGGTTTTCACACACTTATTGTAGCATTTGAAAGATGAAATATTTTCCGATGAAAAGTAAAAAATTCATATTAAAAGCTATAATTATTATTTGCACAATATTTCTTTCCTGCGGAAAATCCCTTGCGCAAGGCGATCAGTTTTCAATCGACTACATTTTAGAATATGACATTAACGAAAACGGAGAAACGGATGTAATTCACAAAGCAATTATCACAAATCTCCAGAACGATGTAATTCCAACCATATATACCTTTTCCGCCAAACAACTAAAAATATATGATGTTTCCGCAAAAACAAATGAAAAAGATACAAATCCCAAGGTAGAAGAAAAAAACGGAGAGACGGTGATATCAGCAACTATCAAGGATTACGCCATTGGGGAAGGGAGACAAAATACCATAATTCTAAATTACAAAACCAAGAGTATAGCTGTTAAATCCGGAAAAATCTGGAATATTTATATACCGAAAATTCAGGCACCGGAGAAAGCCTCGGGATACAACATAAAAATATCCGTTCCCCAGTCCTTTGGCAGCAAAGTATATATCTCCCCTGCTCCCAAATTGCAAAAAGAGGAAGACGGAAAAATCGCTTTCTATTTCACAAAGGAAAATATTCAGTCTTCCGGAATAAGTGCGGCATTCGGGGAATATCAACCTGTTAATTTCAAAATAAGATACCAGATAAAAAATGATTCATTTCTTCCGGCCATTAAGAAAGTAGCTTTTCCTCCGGATATAAAAAATTATCAAAGCATGAGTTACAAAAAGATAAGTCCAAGTCCGGAGAAAACAAAAACAGATAAAGACGGCAATGTAATTGCTTATTACTTTCTAAAACCGAAAAATAAACTGGAGATTGAAATTATAGGAACAGCACGATTATATGGAAGACAGATAGACCCAAACCTGGGAGGTGGTTTTGAAAAAATACCTGATAATCTGAAAAAAATTTACACAAAAGAACAAAAATACTGGGAGACAAAATCCAAATACATTCAACAAATTGCTCAGGAGTTAAAGGATGAAAATCTAAATGTAGTTCAAAACGCCGAAAGAGTTTACGAGTTTGTAATTCAAAATTTAAGTTATGATTATGAAGCTCAAAACAAGGGTATGGTGGAAAGAAAAGGAGCAAAAGAAGCAATTGTACAAAAAGAAAACAGCACATGCATGGAATTTTCAGATCTTTTTATAGCCATATCAAGAGCCATAGGAATACCGGCACGAGAAGTAAATGGATATGCTTTTGCGTCTGAAGGAGAGAATAAACCAATATCAATAAACCTTAACGGCGGGGATTATCTTCACTCATGGGCGGAATTTTATGACCCGAATTATGGGTGGGTGCAGGTTGACCCAACGTGGGGAGAAACATCGGGAATAGATTATTTTTACAAAAATGATACGAATCATTTGTCTTTTGTGGTAAAAGGCCTGAATTCAGAACATCCATTCTCCGCCGGGACATACAGATTTAACGGTAATGAAAAACTGATAGAAACAGCACTGTCTCAAACCAGTTCCGACGAAGATTTTATACCAAATATAGAAGTAAAGAAGGTTTTCAATTTCAACCTGTTTAGGAGTTTAAAGGGATTTAAAAAAATAAAGGTAGAAAACACCGGAAATGTCTCGGTTTATGAAATCAACGGAAAAGCCTTGCCTATAAGAAGCTCAACATACACATTCATCAAAAAAGATTCCGAAAAATTCGAATTTTTGGATATAAACGGAAATAAGTTTTCCCTCCCCATAAACCAGTTGTAAAATCCGGCAACAAAGAAGGAGATTTTTCAAAATATAAAAATCGGACGCAAACTAAGAGGGAAGTAGAAGCTGTAATACCCGGGCGGTATATGATTTCTTAGATTTCTTTAAATCACTCACAGTACCCTCAAACAATACCTCCCCTCCTGCATCCCCGCCTTCGGGGCCAAGATCAATAACCCAATCACAGTTTCTGACAACATCAAGATTATGCTCTATCATCAAAACCGTGTTTCCTTTCGCTGTAAGACGTTTACAAATAGCTATTAGATTTTCAAGATCCGCGAAATGAAGTCCCGTAGTAGGCTCATCCAAAATGTAAAGTGTGTTGCCCGTAAACTTCTTTGATAACTCCAATGCCAGTTTTACCCTTTGAGCCTCTCCCCCGGATAATGTAGGAGCCGGTTGACCCAATCTTATATATCCCAAACCCACGTCGTACAGAGTTTCCAATTTTCTTCTTATCTGAGGAATATTTTCAAAAAACTTTAAGGCCTCTTCAACAGTCATATCCAAAACATCAGCGATATTTTTTCCTTTATACTCTATTTCCAAAGCTTCCGAATTATATCTCTTACCTTTGCAGACATCACATTTGACATAAACGTCGGGCATAAACTGCATTTCAATTTTTATCTGTCCCTCGCCTCCGCACGCTTCACATCTACCACCCTTAACATTAAAACTAAACCTTCCCGGGCCGTAACCTCTTATTTTTGCTTCCTGAGTTTGTGAAAAAAGATCCCTTATGTGATCAAAAACCTTTGTATAAGTTGCAGGATTTGATTTAGGAGTTCTACCTATCGGACTTTGGTCTATGGCAATGACATTTGAGATATTTTCTACCCCTTCAATACTTTCAAAAGGCTCAGGTCTTTCTTCCAACTTTAATCCGAACTTTTGTCTCAAACCGGCATAAAGAGTATCCATTATTAAAGTAGATTTTCCCGAGCCGGAAACACCGGTGACACATATAAACTTTCCCAATGGAATTTTTAAATCCACTTTTTTCAGATTTCTTCCCGAAGCTCCCTTTAAAACAAGGTTTTTTCCCTCCGATTTCTGTTTCCCTTTCACGTTTGAACTCCCCTCAAACAAGTAATCGGAAGGCGCTTTTTCCTTAAAACTTTGGCCCACCACTAAATCTCCGGAAAGATATCTTCCGGTTAAAGATTTCTTATCCTTTTTTATCTGATCGGGGGTTCCCTCAGAAACTACCTCTCCGCCATGTTCTCCGGCACCGGGTCCAAAATCAAATATATAATCACTCTCCAGCATAGTTTCCGCATCGTGCTCGACTACCAAAACCGTATTTCCCAAATCCCTAAGTTGGTGCAGAGTCCTTATTAACTTTTCCTGATCGATCTGGTGAAGACCTAAAGAAGGCTCATCTAAAACATATAAAACTCCGCTTAGCCCGGAACCTATCTGCGAAGCCAATCTTATTCTCTGCGCTTCTCCTCCCGACAACTCGGAAGAACCGCGCCCTAAAGTCAGATAACCTAATCCGACATCAACTAAAAACTTTATTCTATAGTTTATTTCTTTCAATATAGTTTCGGCTATGTTATTTTCCCTGGAGCTGAGTCTACCCGGAAGGGAATCAAACCATTTTTGAGCATCAACAACGGAGAGATTACATACCTCGTTAATGTTCTTCCCATCTATAGACACTGACAATGATTCTTTTTTTAATCTGGCCCCCAAACACAGGGGACACTTTTCCTTAATCATATATTTTTCTATTTCCCACTTTACATAATCGGAATCCGTTTCTTTATACCTTCTGGTCAAGTTTGGAATAATACCTTCAAAACCGGCATTAAAAGTTCTTTTTAGACCGTCCCTACTGATATAAGAAACTTTAAATTTTTTATCCCCCGCACCATAAAAGAGGATCTGTCTAGCCTCTTTACTTAACTCTCCTATAGGCGTGTCCAGAGAAAATTTATAATAATCAGCAACGGATCTGACTACACGGGAAGTCCAAGTTATATGCTCAAAAAGTCTTGTCCAGGGAAGAACACCTCCTTCCGAAATTGATAATCTTGGATTAACAACAAGATCCTCGTCAATTCTAAGCTTTGTCCCTATACCATCGCACGCAGGACAGGCACCCTGAGGGGCATTAAAAGAAAATGTTCTGGGTTCTATTTCGGCAAGAGAGATGTTGCACACCGGACAGGCAAAATTTTCGGAGAAAAGATGGTCTTCAAATTCTTTTGGATCCTGAGAGAAATCGAAGGACTTGTCCCTAACTATGGTTAATAAAACATTCCCCGAACTCAATCTTAGAGCAGTTTCCACAGATTGAAACACCTGACTCTCGACATCTTTTCTATCTTCTTCTTTTTTTAATTTTTTTTCGTTTATGACATGACGGGAAATTAAAGCGTCAACCGTATGTTTATTCGTTTTTATAAGATTAAAATCTTCCGATAAATCTCTTATATTGCCATCAACACGGGCTCTTACAACCCCCTGCTTCTTCAAATTTTCAAAAAGAGACGAAAATTCACCTTTTCTGTCCTTAACTACAGGAGAAAAAATTATAAACCTGACACCTCTTTCGGTTTTGAAATCGGGTTCTCCGGAAATTATGTCAAACATTCTTTCAACTATTTCCTGCGGAGACTGACGTTTTATTTCTCTTCCACAGTTCGGACAATGGGGGTGACCTACACGAGCATACAAAAGCCTCAGAAAATCGTAAATCTCAGTTACGGTCCCTACTGTTGAACGGGGATTTTTGCTCGCGGTTTTTTGATCTATAGCTATAGCAGGTGATAGTCCCTCAATCTTATCAACATCGGGTTTATCCATTACACCCAAAAACTGCCTTGCGTACGCAGATAAACTCTCAACATACCTTCTCTGCCCCTCGGCGTATATTGTGTCCATAGCTAAAGAAGATTTTCCGGAACCAGAAACACCTGTAAAAACAACCATCTTGTTTTTCGGAATATCCAAATCTATATTCTTAAGATTATTTTGTCGGGCTCCCCGAACTAAGATGTGTGAAATAGAATCGTGCATAACGGAGATTATTGTACAGGATATATCAAGTTTGTGTCTACGGGTTTTATTTGGGTAT
>DAOPPB010000004.1:0-46990 GCA_035358315.1 bacterium | reverse complement strand
CCAAATAACAGTTTTTTGCACCAGCCATTTTCTGTCTTCCTTTCGTTTTATAAAAAGACTCAAAAAAATTATTCCGCAAAATGGAAGTATGAAAATAGAAGGAGATTTAGTCAGCAACCCCAATCCCGACAGTATCCCCGAGAAAATAACATACTTGGAAGATTTACTTGTACAGCCGTAATAGTAGGACAGAACTGAGGAAAATATCAAAACGGAAAGAATTCCATCCATATGAAGATTTCTAATCAGTCCAACATAGTATGATTCAAGAAAAAGGAAAAACAAAAATGCTAGGGACATTTTTCCGGAAGAAGTTATTTTGTAAATTACAAAAGCGGAATAAAAAATTATGAGCAAACAGAAAATTACCACGAAGAGTTTTGTATAAAAATTATAAGTTCCGAAGTTTTCGTAGGTGATATCTGCCCAACTTGAATAATCTCCTGTAAATTTCTGATAAACCAGCCTTCCCAAACCTATCAGATACATCAAGGTTACGCCAGGGTGGTATTGCTGGTACGTAGAGGCAAATTTTCCCTCCGATAGCGCTTTGAAAAATTTCTCCGTGCGGTCATACCAAAGAAATTGATCAACATTTATATTCTCGTATCCAAGTTTGTAGAAAAAAGAAATGAATATTAAAAAAAGCAGAAGAGCCAATTCCAAAACATGAATAATTTTATGAACTATATCTAAATTTTTAACTTTCATCTCATGTGAGTGCGGTTTAATAAAAAAATATTTTTAACCGCCGTAATTAACTACTTCTTCCTATACAAAAAAATCATAGGATCAACAAAAATGCTCCCCGGAAAATTCAAGCTCTTCTCCTCAAAAAGATAATATTTTTCAAGATAATTCGGTTCAACCTCCGGGCTGCTAAAAGAAAAGAAAAACTCCGGCTCTTCCGATAAGCCGTAAATCTTCTGCCATGCCATTGTAGCCCGTATATTTTTCGGAGAAACGCCTTCTTTTACCAGAGACTCACTTCTTCCCCAGACATAATTGTTTGAAACAACAAAATCGTTAGCCATCTGCATTGACAAAAAGGCGGTAAAAAATAAAAACACAACGCAGGATAGCATTTTCAGAAATCTTTTTCTGTTGTTCGGCATAATGTAAAGTAGAAAAAGAATAAACATCGGGATCAGCGGAAGAAGATATCTGTCAAAAAACACCTGGGTGAAAATCATCAGCACAATATACCCGACAATAGAAATAGAGTAGATATTCACAACTTTTTTCCTTAAAACAAAAAGACAGGGGATAAGCATAGCCAGAAGAATCTTTGAGGCCAAATCCCAATATCTATAAATATCATAATTCCACTTAAAATAATATTTCGTACCCAAAATTGACCTTGGGAAAAAACCCGTTCTTTCAAAGGTATTTTCAAAATAAGGATATTCCTCCCATGATATTTTTCCCGGAGCAAAATACTTATTTAACAAAAAATATAAAATCCCCGAAAAAGCCAGCATCAAAAATATCTTCACCGGTTTTTTCTTATTTTCCGAGAAAACACTTAAAACCACTCCAAAAACAAACGGCAGAACAAAAGACACGGTTACAAGCAAAATTCCGTAAATTAAAGAATAAGCGTATTTCCAATCAAAAAAGTTTTTGTAAATAAAACCTTTGTCCTGCATTTCTTCGGTCTGCGGAAAAAGGAAAAAATAATAGGCAAAAAGAGAACCTACGACCGCAATTTGCACCAACGCTTCCTTATACCTTTTTTTAATTATTAAATACGGAATATAAGCGACATTAAAAATTATTCCGTTTTGCTTTGTAAAAAAGGACAAAACTCCGGAAAGATTAAAAAAGATAAAACTTTTAGGCTTTCTGTCTTTTTCGTGCTGAAGAAGAAAATACAGAGAAAGAAGCATAAAGAGCATAGTATAGTTTTCCGTCATAAAACCTATTGATGAATAAATATGAAGCGGAGTAAAGAAAAATATCAGAGAAAAGATAATCGATTTTAATTTTCCGAAATCAAAGTGGTCATGCAAAATTCTCGCAAAAACATAAAAATCCAGAACGGAAAAAATTAAGGTAAGAAAAGGTAGTTTTCCGATGCCAAAAATTGAAGCAAAAATAACCCCGAGCATTCCCTGAACATAAAAAGTTGTAGCGGTAACCTGAATCAAAGATACATCTCCCGACATAAATCTTAGAACGGATGTGGTCCTGTTCCAATCGTCATTTTGCATGAAATTTACTTTTGATACCATCTTGAAAAAAAGCGCAAACAGAACAAGTGCCACTACTTCAAAAACGGGAAAATGCTTTGACAGGATATGTTTTTTTACAAGAGATAAAGGCTTGCTCATACGACTATTATATTACAAAGTTAATGATTTTCTTTCTTTTGAGGTAGAATATGGTTATGAGGAAGAAGCTTGACACTATATTAATTTTAATAATTTTTATAGCAACGACATTCGGGGTTTATTTGAACATTGAAAAACAAAGATCAATTGATAAATCAAAACTTCCGGAAAAAGTGGAGGAGAGCAGGCTTTTTCAAAGATGGATTACGAATCTGAAGAATCACGATTTGGACATAGACGCGGATGATTTCAAATTAAAAGAAGAGAATGAAATTTACAATACTACCTGGATGGCTGTTTATTCAATAGATGATCCCGAGCAAAAAGCTTTGTACGAAAAAACTTTGGAAGAGCACAAAAATCTTGATAAAGTGGTTTTTTCCCCGAATGGAAGAATTTTTGTAGATTTCAGAAACGTTCCCAGAGACAATATAATGGCAAATGAGGTCAGAGTTTACGGCCTGAAAGAAGATAAAATCATAGATGCGAGGGTGCTCGACTGTTCTACAAAAGGAAATTGTTATTTTGACAGGGCATACTTTTTGGATAATGACGTTTTTGTAATATCGGAGTTTTCAAGAAATATTGACAAAAAAGACTCAACAGTTGCAGATTGCCCGATTACCCAAAAATGCTTGTATACGATAAAATTGCACGTGGTAGATTTGGTTCACAACAAAAGGGCAATATATGTCTCCGAACCTTTTGAAGCCATTCTTTCTGATTTAATAAAATTACTCTACGAAGTGGAAATCTAAAATAGTAAAAAATTAACGGGGTGTAGCTCAGTTGGCTAGAGTGCGCGGTTTGGGACCGTGAGGCCGGCGGTTCGAGTCCGCCCACCCCGACCAAAAACGACAAACCTTAGTTAGCTTTCCTTCAAGCTTTGATTTAACACAAAGACACCTGCATAAAATGGGTAATAAATTAGGGTATTAAAAGAAAGAAGCTCTCTAGTCCGCAGTTGGTTTTTGATGACCAAGAGTAGACAAGAGAGCTTCGGGGTGGTATTTGCGCGATTATTCCTTGTGGTAATAACGCTCAAAGGCCACTTCGGTAAATGCACAGAGCAGAACGAACAGTTTTAATGCCTGACCAAAGGTGATAGAAGCGGGAAGAACGCCCTTCTCCACAGCACCTGCGAACACGTCAGGCACAACCCAGACCCACACCCACTGACCAATGAAGCCGCTGATAAACACTACAACGACGGCAAAAAAGGCAAACAGGCCTACTGAAGACCAACTCCTTTCCGTTTCATCCTCCTTGGATAATATGAAGCCCATGAACTTCTTTATGAATCTCACAGCGACAAGACCAAGGATCAAACCAGCAAAAAACCAACCATTCTCCATTTCATCCTCCTTAGGTGATAGGGATTGAATGCATCTCTGTTTATTAGAATAGCATACTATGAGATATAAGTCAATTTGGCTTGTTATTTTTTAGCCTTAGTTTTTGTCGCTATAGTAACAATAAACCTAAAACATGTCAAAAATCCTATTGCACTATAATTCTTACTATAAGTAATATTACCAAACAGTCTAATCTTTTTTCCTACTCTACAGGTACTACTAACACCTTCAAATCCATCAAAAACAAAACTCCGTAACTTTGTCATCTTGTAAAAACAAACAAACCTGTGATAATCTATCGTAAATCATGAACAAAATCTCTATCAACAGAAGCTTCTATAAAGACGGAAAAAAGATACTGAAAAAGAAAATCTCCAAAGCCGGGAGCAAAGGCTCTATTGAGCAGATAAACTCCCTTTTCGAAGAACCGGAGAAGTTTACCATAGCCGACTTTGACCTTAAAAACAATGTAAAATCTCCAAAATCATCTCCGCTTTCATTTATTAAAAAACCGATAAAAACTCTGAAATTCAGAATAAATCCCCAAAAACTCAGAGCTGGAGTCACCGGAATATGGGCCGCCGCGTCAATCGTCATTATTTTCGCCTTTCTAACCTCTTTAATGGTAACGCCGCAAAAAGCCGAACCTGAAGAGACAAAAAAATATTCAATGTATTCTTCCAAGCCCTTAAAACCTCAAACTGCAACAACTTCAATATATTCAAAAGATTCCAGAGCTCAAAGAATAAACGAGGTCTACAAAATGTATAATTGCCCGCTGGAGGGACTCGGAGACGTAATGGTGTACGAAGCTGACAAAAATAATATACCCTGGTGGCTCGTCGCCGCTGTCTCATTCCAGGAATCCGGATGCGGCAAAAAATCACCCAAAATAGGCGGGGCAGAATCGTATAACGCGTGGGGATGGGCAGTATATGGGGACATAACTTTTTCCTTTGACAATTGGGTAAGAGGAATAGAGACCGTTTCCGAGTATTTTTCCAAAAATTTTTACTCTAAGGGAATTACCGATACCTGCGAAATAATGAAAACGTACACACCGCCCTCAAAAGGTTCCTGGTGCGAAGGAGTAAATCATTTTGCCGAGCTAATTAAAAATTACGAGACCCCCGAAAAGTAACCGCAAAAATCTTCCGTAAAAACTTTTTAATAAATATCTGCTTTAATAAAAATCTAAAAACTCCATGTGGATTTAATTTTCTTTTAAACTTTATGCAATAAAATCTCCTGTATATTCCATTTGCAACTTTACGATTCTCATAAATATTACCCTATAGCATTTGAAAAAAGAGTAAAAATATGTTAGAATCCTCGCTCTATGAGTAAAAATTTACTAAAATTACAGTTAAATATACTGCCTTTTGTAGCGGTTTTCGCCTTATCTGCCGCTTTTCCTCATCTTCCAGAGAAAAAAACAAAGGAATTACCCCAAAGCTTTATCGGAAAAAACACGGGCGAGGGCAGGGAAGAGAAAATAAAATCTCTGGAGGAATTTTTTCAGGAGCAAAAATCACCTTTAGTGGAAAATGCCGATACTTTTGTTGATACCGCCGATAAGTACAACCTTGACTACAGACTTCTTCCTGCAATTGCGTGTATGGAATCGTCATGCGGAAAAAAAATTATTCCAAATTCATATAATCCGTTCGGGTGGGGAATTTATGGAAAAAACGCCATTTACTTTAAATCTTTTGACGAAGCTATAGAGATAGTGGGAAGAGAACTGTCCGAAAAATATGTTGAAAAAGGACTGGACACACCGGAAAAAATTGCGCCTGTTTACACGCCCCCAAATCCGATAAATTGGAGAAACGGGGTTAAATTTTTCATTGGCAGAATAAAAACTCCTAGAATTATTGATAGGGCTGCGCTTTTCTCCGCTTAATTTACGGGTTTTTATTCCTGTATTTTTTCATAAGCCCATTTTGTAATCGCGTCCAATTCGTAGGTTGTGAAAGAAGATCTTAGAATATTATCGACAATATCTTCTACCCAGTCATAATCTAGAATTTTATCCTGAGGAATAATGAGAGTCTCTTTAAAATCAGGCGCTACTCTTACAAAATTAGAAACTCCGGACATTCCTGCTTTTTCCATTCTATCCGCTAAATGGTTCAAGCCCAAATTTCGCAGTCTCTTTGGATGTCTTATTTTGCTAAGACCCTCGGAGACGATTTTTACCGATTCTTCATAACCAAGCGCCTGAGAACGAAATCTCTTATCTATCCTTCCGGACTTGGCTTCCCCAACCCCAAGAATCTCAACATACCCCGCATCTGTTATATCAATATAAGTCGCGTCAGGAAGCCTCCTCAGCTGAATTCTATCTTCAAGGTTATACCTTGCAGGATTTTGCATTACACTAAGAATCTCATTTGATAAAGCTTCCATTTCCGCCACTTTTTTCGGGTCGACACCTTTAAATCTTTCCGATCTGATAACAGGATCCATAACCACTAACTTTTCAAAAATCTCTCCCTTTAGATGTCCCCTAATAAATCTTTCAGGATTATTTCTGAAATCATCCATTTTGTTCGGCTTACCTTCTTTTTCTCTATCCCCCTCTGTTTTTATAGCGTTATAAATATGAGCCTTAAGTCCGATAATAAAATCCTGACCAAGGGAGTCCAAGGCCTCATTTTGCTCGTCTATGCTCGTTGAACGTTCTTCGGGAGGTAATTTATCCAAAACACTTTTTATTTGATCGGAAACACTTTCTACGCTTTTTTCATTTTCTCTATTTTCTTCATTTTCCAGGGAATTATTTCCTTCCTCTTCACATATAGCAATAGTTTCTATTTCCATATTTAAATTATATACCCACGCGAAGAAAGTACCTGTATATTTGTTATAATTCCCCTGTACCAGAAGATCGGAAAAACTGTAGAAAAATACTCGGGTTACTGTGAGTAAAACTATGGCAGAAACAGATCTTCAAGATTTTAAAGTCTATTATTTCCGGGGGCGAGTGGCGGAATTGGCATACGCGCACGGCTTAGGACCGTGTCCGAAAGGGTGGAGGTTCGAGTCCTCTCTCGCCCACCAAATATTCTAGGTTTTATCAAATCCAATTTTTACGTACGCAATCAAGAAAAGGGAGGGATGATGCTCGCGCTACTAATGCCCCATATAGTGATTGGTTTCCTTTACATTGCGTTTATATCTATTCTCATCTAAATTTTTAAATATTGATAAAAGTTCTTCAACTGTTACTTGTATTTCCTCCTGCTGTGGCAAATTATAAACTGGATAGGTAGTTTCTTTATTAAGAAAAGAGGGATTACCGTGGAAAAGATGATTTATAGCGTTGTAAGCTGTACTATAAACAGCGTAAAACATTCCTTCAATTTGAGGTCTCATTACATCTTCGTAGTGGGCGTCCTCTACACCAAAAAGTGAAGCTATTATTTTACCGTAATTCCAAGCTTGTACCTCATTGTCTAGTGTATCCGAACTACGTTTTAAAAAGAAAGAAGCTACATAAGACTTTGTGTCATTATCCCAGTTTTCTGAAGGCGGGGGAATTTTATAAAGTTCGTTCAATTTTTTATAATGAGCAATCTCCTCTTCTACAGCAAGGGCATGCCCAATTTCATGAGCAAATATTGCCACCTCATTAGACCCTCCCTTTTTAAGCCATTCGTAGTTTACCCGAACTTCCATAGTTTGAACTTCTCCGTTTTCGAACAATGTTTTTTTCATGGACGGTTTATTATAATTGGGGGTGTCAATGATTTTTAAATTAGAAGGTAAAAATTCCGATAATTTTTTCCCATCCTCGAACATAACCTCTATCGTTGCGTCTTCATTTAGAATAAAGTCACACTTAATCGAATATGGAAATTCCGATTGTTCTGCATTATTACTCGAATCAATAATATAATTGGTAATCTCTTCCATGGAATGGTTTATATCAAATGGTTCCACAGATAAATTGTATATTATCCTTCCTTACTTTCATAATTCTTCTCACATCTTGTTATGTAGTACATCATATAAAGTCCGCTAGCTTTGGGTTTACGAAATTTTAGATGAAAACTTTCCACCTTTCAGTACGACTTCTTTATCAATTTATCCGAGGTAATCATTAAAATGATATGCTCAAAATATGAGTAAATTTCAAAACATTTATAAAAAAATTTCCGACAAAAACTCCAACGTTAGCATGTTAATCATCAAAGGTAAAATAAAGGAAATAAAGGCGATAGTTATACTCACCAGTAAAACTACCTAAAAGATGGAGGGGAATATATCTGATTTACATAGAAACTAAAGATGTAGAAATCCCATAATAAGTGATTTGCAAATTCCTGGTAAAATTATTTAAGAATAACTCATGAAACCGGAAGAAATACCAAACAATTTTTTAAATACATCGCCGAGAGATACACCACTGGAATCACCGAATAAATCAGAAGAGAATGCTGAGAAAGAAAAAGACCTGCCATCAGAGATATTAACCCACATAGCCGCTACATATCCTTTCCTGAATGAAGAAGAATACAATTCTTATATGGAAAAAGCAGTAAATATAGAACCATCAAATCCGATAGATGAAATAAATGAGATGGTAAAACTTCTGAACAATCCCCACGCTTATTTTGAAAAGATAGATCAAAATCAAGATATAGAAGACGTGGAAAATGAAAAAAGACCTGAAAAATTTCCCTCAGGTGAAATGATAGATGGTGTTCTATATATGAGAATACCTTCTTTTGCAGTCGATCGTGACCAGCTGGAACAGCAGTTGGAAAATATATTTTTGCGATATAAAGATGAAAGTATAGGATTAATACTGGATCTTAGAGATAATGAGGGGGGACATGAAACACCGGCAAGGGCATTCGCCCAAAAACATTTTATCAAAAAGGGAATTCACCCTGTAGGGACAAATATACAATTAAGAAAGGGAGGAGGATTAAAAAGAGTAAAAGTTAATGCGTATCCGGAAGAAGGAGAAAAATATGAAAAACCAATCGCAATTTTAATTTCCGGCAAAACTTTTTCAAGTGCGGAGAGATTTGTAGCCGTGATGAAAAGCGGAACCGACTGTGTAACTATCGGCACAGAAACTTTTGGAGGGAGCGCCAATCCCGTAAAAGACCTCATCGAGTATGATGGAGATAAATATGTATTGGGCATTCCAAGATGGAGATTTTATTTAGAAGGAAAGGAAAAACCGATTGAGGATACAAAAATTGAGCCTGACTTTTATTATGACAAGGAAGATATTGTTGACCACGCTGTAAAACTGATCAAAGAAGTCGCAAAATGAGATTTTACATTATGATAGAATTATTCCGCTTATGAAAAACGAAAAAACAGAAAGAACACCGATAAATCAAATAGAAAATCATATAGGAGAAGAGATAAAAATCTCCGGATTTGTCCAAACGATAAGAAACCAGGGAAAAATAAAATTCCTGATTATAAGAGACGTATCGGGAACAATACAAACCGTTGCGGCCGATCTTCCAAAAGAAGAAATGACCTTAATTGACAGCTTAAGCATGGAATCGGTAGTCGAAATCATTGGGATAGCAAAAAAAGAAGTTCAAGCTCCCGGAGGAGTAGAAATATCAATTAGAAAAATCTCGGTACTTTCCGAGGCGGAAACACCCCTTCCCATACCGGTAGTTAATAAAGCCGGGGAGGAAGTTGATCCTCAGAAAAGACTGGACTGGAGATGGCTGGATTTAAGAAAACCAAGCAATACACTTATATTTAAAGTTTGGACTTTAATGGAACAATCTTTCAGAGAATATCTGATTGCAAATAATTTTATTGAAATACACTCTCCCAAACTTATGAGCTCACCGAGCGAAACGGGAGCCGAGCTTTTTGAAGTAAAATATTTTGATAGAAAAGCGTATTTGGCCCAATCTCCTCAATTTTACAAACAAATGGCTATGGCTTCGGGATTTGAAAAAGTCTTTGAAGTAGGACCGGTTTTTAGAGCCGATCCATCATTTACATCACGCCACGCTACAGAATTTACAGGGTATGATCTGGAATTTTCCTATATAGAATCCCATCAGGATGTAATGAACTTAGAGCAAAACTTAATACGTTACATCATAGAAAAAATAAAAGAAAAATACGGGGAGGATATTAAAAAATACTTTAACAGAGAGCTTACTATTCCGGAAATTCCTTTTCCTCAGATAACCATGGAAGAGGCCAAAGAAATATTAAAAAAATTAAAGGTGCCGAGCGAAAAGGAAGGTGACTTCAGCCCCGAGGAAGAACGAGCCATATCAGATTATATTAAAAAGGAAGAAAATCACGAGTTTGTTTTTGTAACCGAGTATCCAGCTGATGCCAGACCTTTTTATCACATGAGACTTGATGATAACCCAAAGCTTACCAAGAGCTTTGACCTACTATGGGATGGGCTGGAAATTACAACGGGAGCTCAACGAGAGCATAGATACGACATTTTGGTAAAACAGGCAAAAGAAAAAGGAATGTCGCTGGAGCCGATTCAATTTTATTTAAATTTCTTTAGATACGGATGCCCTCCACATGGAGGACTTGGTGTAGGCCCGGCAAGAATGATGATGAAGATGCTTAATTTAGCCAATATACGTGAGGCTACATATCTCTATAGAGGTGTGAAAAGATTGGAACCGTAAAAACCACCCCTTCTATTATTCCGGATAACTCCTAAAATAAACCGTCTCTAAACATTGTGGTAGAATATCTACCGCTTATGAAAAACGCAAAAACTAAAAAGAGGATATATTTTGATTATGCCGCAACAACGCCAGTTGATAAAGCCGTGATAAAGGCGATGTTGCCTTATTATACGGAAAAATACGGGAACTCAGCTTCGATTCATTCAATGGGAGTAGAAGCAAATAAAGCCGCGGATAAAGCAAGAGAAACAATTGCAAATTACCTAAGCTGCCAGATAAGTGAGGTATTTTTCACTTCCTCAGCTACAGAAAGCAACAATTGGACTTTAAAAGGAATTGCCGCGGCTAACAAGGACAAAGGAAATAAAATAATCGTTTCGGCAATAGAGCACGACTGCGTTTTAAACAGCGCTAAATATCTCGCCCAAAACGGATTCAAGGTTGAATTTGCTCCCGTTGACGAATTCGGATTTGTAGATACAAAAAAACTTAAGGAAATGATAACAAAAGACACAATTTTGGTCTCAATAATGCACTCAAACAATGAGATAGGCACTATCGAGCCGATTGAAGAAATAGGAAAGATCTGCAAAGAAAAGGGAGTTTTATTCCACACCGACGCATGCCAAAGTTTCGGAAAAATGCCTATAAATGTGCAAAAACTTAACATTGATTTACTTACGGCCTCATCTCACAAGATTTATGGACCTAAGGGAGCGGCACTTTTATACATCAGAAACGGAGTAAAAATAGAACCTCTCCTGCACGGAGGCGGACACGAAAGAGGAAAAAGATCTTCAACCGTCAATGTTCCGGCAATCGTAGGATTCGGAAAGGCGTTAGAGCTTTGTATAAAAGAAATGTACGATGAAAGACTCAGGCAAACCAAACTCAGAGATAAAATGATAAAAACCATTTTGAAAAAAATTGACCATTCTCACCTAAACGGGCATCCTGTAAAAAGACTTCCTAACAACATAAATGTCAGATTTGACTTCATTGAAGGAGAGGCTCTGATGATGGAACTTGATTCGAAGGGAATAGAAGTGTCAACAGTATCGGCCTGCGCCTCTCCGAAACTTGAATCGTCACACGTGCTTTTAGCTTGCGGTGTAGACGAAAAATACGCCCAAGGCACAATAAGAGTTTCCATAGGAAGATATACCACAGAAAAGGAAGTTGATTACTTTTTGGAGGTTTTGCCCGAAGCTGTAAGGAAAATAAGATCCATCTCGCCGATGAACCTGAGAGAAGATTTTTAATTTTATAAGGAAGAAGGAAAAAATATGTATACCGAAAAAGTACTTGAATATTTTCACAAACCGAAAAATCTCGGAAAAATAAAAAACGCTGATGGGGTAGGGAAAGTCGGGAACTTGGCCTGCGGAGACATGATGTATCTTTACATTAAAATAAAAAAAGAAGGTAAAAAAGAAATAATATCCGATATTAAATTCCAAACCTTCGGATGTGTTGCGGCGATAGCCACAAGCAGTGCAATAACCGAAATGGTAAAAGGAAAAACTATAGAGGAGGCCTTAGAAATAGGGAAAGGGGACATAATTGATTCTCTGGATGGACTCCCTCCGATAAAAATTCACTGCTCCGTACTTGCCACCGAAGCTTTAGCAGAAGCAATCTACGATTATCTCTTTAACAACAAAAAACCCATTCCTAAATCTCTGGAGGAAAAGCACAAACAAATAGTCAGGGGCAATGAGATGCTGGCTGAAAGGTATGAGGAATGGATGGAAAATCAGCAGGAATAAAAGCAAAAACAAAAATAAAAAACGGAAAAGGGCAGCAGATAGTGGTAGGTATGTCCGGGGGAGTTGACTCAACAGCGACTTTAATTCTTCTTAAAAAGAACGGGTGGGACCCCATCGGCGTTTCTCTAAAATTCCCGACATGGGAAAACAAAATAAAGGATAAAAACCTATCCGAAGAAGTTAGGGGTAAAAATCCTACAGAGGAAAATGCGAAAAGTGCGCTATCTTCCATTGAAAGGGCCAAAAAAATATGTGAGAAATATGGGTGCGAGCATTATATTTTGGATGTCGTGGAAGATTTTCAGAAAAATGTTATAAAATACACAATAAACTCTCTGAAAAACTCTCAAACACCAAACCCCTGTGTTTTCTGCAACAGAAATACCAAATTTTTTCATTTATTTAAATTCGCCGACTCAAAAAACATAAAATATTTTTCAACCGGCCACTACGCAAAAATAACAAAAAGCAGAAAATATAAATGCTTTTTTCTCTCCGTGCCAAAAGATAAAAACAAGGATCAAACCTACTATCTAAATCTTTTACCACAGGAGTGGCTTGAAAGAATAATTTTCCCGTTAGGGGAATTTACAAAAAAAGAAGTTTATGAAATCTTAAAAAACGAGAACATTGATTTTTATAATAAGGTCAGACAAAGCCAGGATTTTTGCTTTATCCCCCCAAAAAAAATGGATAATTTTTTAGAAAAAGAGGTGGGAAATAAATCCGGAAATATAATTGATACAAAAGGAAAAATTCTCGGTAAGCACGAAGGTCTGCAATATTACACAATAGGACAGAGAAAGAAAATAGGGTTGCCCGGAGGACCATATTACGTCATACAGAAAAACAGTATAGATAACTCGATAGTAGTTTCAAAAAATAGATCCGATGTAGGAAAAAGTGAAGCTAAACTTTCAGATGTCTTCTTTTCAACAGACAATTTCTACGGAAAAAAACTTGAGGTAAAAGCAAAAATAAGATACCAGAGTAAATCGATCCCAGCACAAATAATTCCCGTAAAGGGAAATAGTAAAACCTGCATCATAAAATTCAAAGACCCCCAATCGGCTGTTACGCCCGGTCAGTATTGTGTTTTTTACATAGGAAAATTATGCATTGGATCAGGAGTAATAAATTAGACAATGATGGTAAAATAGTAAAGGATGAAAACAAAAAAACCGGTCACCATAAGCAATAAACAAATAGAAAAAACTTTTCACCTAATACAGCAGGCAGGAACACTGATGCAAATGCCCAGACAGCATACAAAACATCTCGGTAATACATTTGACACGGTGGCATCTCACAGTTTCCATGTAGCGGTTATATCTTACTGCATAGCCAAGATGGAAGGGTTAACCCAGGAAAAAGCACTAAGGGCAATGGCAATGGGATTGTTCCACGACATGGTTGAAGCACGAACCGGGGATATCGATTTTGTGGGTAAACATTACACAACAGCTGACGAAGAAAAAGCAGTTAAAGATCAATTCGCTAACACCCCTTTTTCTAAAGATATGACAAATCTAATCAAAGAATTTGAAGAGAGAGTTTCTCTGGAATCGAAATGCGCCAAGGATGCTGATAGTTTAGAACAGATGTATTTAGAATGGACTTTGTCCTGGCAGGGAAACAAACTAGCAGATAGATGGTTCAAAGGAGATTTCAAAGACAGAGTTCCTTATATGAAAACTAACTCGGCAAAGAAATTGGCTATAAAAATGAAAACTAGCACCCCCCAGGAATGGTGGTGGTCACAATTCGCCAAAAAGGACGGTACAGTTAGAAATATAGAGAAACTGCTCGGAAAAAAGTACAAATAATTAAACTCCCCTATGATACAATAACCACACTATGAAAACACAAATAGAAAAACTACCAAAATCAACAATAAAAATGGCTGTTACCATAGAAAACGATAAAGTTAAGGAATTCTATAATAACGAGGTAAAAAAAGCCGTTGAAAACACGGAGATACAGGGATTCAGAAAGGGAACGGCCCCGAGAGAGATGGTCATCGAAAAAGTTGGAAACTCAAAACTTTACGGAGATGCAATAAATGAGCTTCTTCAGACTTTTTACCCCCAGGCTTTGAAAGAAAACAAAGTTTCTCCGGTATCCAATCCTAAAGTCGAAATAAAAGAATTTGACATTGAAAAAGATTTAGAGTTCACAGCAGAATTTGCAGTAAAACCGGAAGTAAAAATCGGAGATTATAGAAAGGCTTTAAAAAACTATTACAAAGAAAAAACCGAAAAGCTGGAAAAAGAAAAACTTGAAAAACTAAAAAAAGGTGAACTAAACGTAGAAAAAGAGGAAGAAAACCATGCTCATATAGGCCCGAATGAAGTAATAGATATCCTTTTGAAGGAGTCGGAGGTTGAAGTATCGGATATTTTAATAGAAGAGGAAACCGATAGATTAATGATGCGATTAATGGATCAACTAGAGACGATTAAACTACCGATCGAAAAATATCTGAAAGCTCAGGAAAAAACTGCGGACGAACTACGGGCAGAATATACAAAAATAGCCGAAAACAATATAAAAGCAGAATTTGTTCTCTCTTATCTTGTCGGGTTGGAGAAAATAGAAGTAAGCGACCGGGAAATAGAAGAAATGATAGAAGCCGCAGGAGACCCAAGTGTGGCTGAACAAATGCGCGACCCGATGCAAAAACTATACATAAGAACTATACTTGAGAAAAATAAACTTTTAACAAAATTAATAGAAGATACTCAGGGACCCCACGCTCACGAGGAAAATCATGAGAAAGGGGAACCCGAAAGTGAGAAAAAGGAGGAATAAAATGATGAATGAAACTTTAGTCCCCATAGTAGTAGAAAGAGACCAGGGTGGGATGGAAAGATCCTATGATATTTATTCCCGGCTATTGAAGGATTTTGTGATTTTCGTCACAGGTCCGATAGATATGGGGGTTGCAAATACCTTCATAGCTCAGATGTTGTTTTTGGAGAGCGAAAATCCCAAAAAGGACATCAGTGTTTACATAAACTCTCCAGGAGGAGAAGTTTACGCCGGAGTCGCTATGTACGATACAATAAAATACATAAAAAACGACGTCATGACGATAAATGTCGGGCTTGCGGCATCAGCCGCGGCTTTAATACTTTCAGCCGGCACAAGAGGAAAAAGATACGCCTTACCGGGATCTCACACAATGATTCACCAGGTAATAGGAGGCGTTGAAGGACAGGCCACAGATGTTGAAATAACAGCCAAACATATGTTAAAACTTAGGGACCAGTATGCTGAAGCTATAGCAAAAGAAACGGGTCAAAAATTGGAAAAAGTGAAGGCCGACATGGATAGAGATTATTGGATGGACGCCGGAGAATCAGTAAAGTACGGAATAATTGATAAGGTAATGGGTTCTAAGGGTAAGTAAATCTACTATAAAGCTTGGGAAACGGAAAATTAATACGGTTCATAAGTGCACTTATGAACTGATTCTGGTTGGTTCGGTCGAAAAAGAAGAGTTAGGGCGGTTAGCTCAGTCGGTTAGAGCGCCACATTGACATTGTGGAGGTCATAGGTTCGATTCCTGTACCGCCCACCAAGGATAAAATCATACTTAGAGATTTTCAATAAAGTAAACAAATAAGATTTAAGGAATCGAATGCCGAAGCGGAGCGAGGCGGGGCTGCGAGCTTTACAGATTGTTTGAGCGTTAGCGAAATACAAGATGTTAAGAAGCGTAGCCGATTCCTGTACCGCCCACCAAAAAAACACACTGAAATTTGGAAATTTCCGATAAAGCAAATAAACTAAGATTTTTTTAAGATTTAATCATACAAAAAACTATAGTAACATTAGAGTATGCTCGAAACAGAAACCATCGATACCATTGCACTCGAGAAAAAAGAAACACATAGAGAGATAACTACAGAAATAACCCCAAATAAACGCCAACAGGAAAAAATTATTACTGCACTTAGTTCTGGAAATCCCGATGCCATTTTTGAAGAACAATCGAAAATTCCGGACGAGGAAAAAAATAAACAACGGGAAGAACTTCTGCAAAAATTGGCCAATGGAGAAATAGGAGAGGGGGAAATTGAAAATCTTCTTCTCCATATAGCACTTCCCATTGAGAACGAAAAAGACCCTAATAACCCGACTGAAATGTTCGGAAAAATATCAAATCATAAGTATGCTCTTCCGATGAAAAGTTTTTTAACCAAACTTGCAATAAACGATTTTACCAGAGGAAACGAACTAAAACCGACGGATCTTCCGAGATTATTGTGGAGATATCCGGATCCGATAATTTTCGAAAAAGCCACACAAGGAATCTTAAGAGAAATGGGATCAAAAATATCTCCCGAGAAATACAATGAATTTAAAGAATCCCTGGAGGAACTAAGTCACATCCTTTACGGAAAAGGGGCAGATTATTACGACCAGATAAAACTACTACGGGAAGAAGCATGGAAAAGATATGGGAAGCCGGAGAATAGCAAAAATAGACCCACAAACACCGATCCGATAGAAACAAGAAAAAAACGGGAAAATTACCCACCGCCAAAAATGGAAAGGGTACGGGAAGAAATTATAAAACCCCAAATAGAAACCATAAGTAAAGAAGAAGCCGAGGAAATTTTTAATAAAACAGAGATACACGGTGATGCTTTTATGGGGGAATACCTAACTCCGGAAATATTAAAAGAAGAGAGATTGGGACCCAGATATAAAACTGAAATTGAGGATTCTGTCATATGGTTCTCATCGGCGTATAAATTGGGGGGCGGGAGAATAGCTGTTGTAGCTTACGTTAAGAAGGAAGGAAAAACAATTGCGCGATCGTATTACAGAAGTAACTCTCAGGGAATTTGGCGCTATTTACCTGACTATAAAATGGGAAAAAACGGAAAAATAAGCTGGTTGGGAAAAGGCTACGGAGAAGAAAGTGTAACCCTTCCCGTAGAATTACAACAAGCTCTTTCCGTTACAACTAAAGACGATAAAAACATATTAAAATTAAAAAGAAACTCTGAATTTATCCTCGCCGGAACTGCAAAAATATTCGGGGAGCAACCTGGAGAATATTACGATGAGGTGGAATTTTCTCCCAGAAGACTAAAAGGTAATTTTTACGCGGAACATGGAAAAACACCGCCCGAGCAAATGATTCTATCCGAAGACGAATCTCCGAATTTTTCAAAATTGCTAACAAGCTGGGAGCAAGAGACCATCTTATATGGGAAAATGATAATTGAAGTTTTCCCCTCAAAAGACGGTAGTCTTAAATATATGTTCTGCAGTGATTCTTTGGGAAGAACATGGATCGGAGGAATTGAAAACAATAGTGAAATTCAGTCAACAGGGCTAAGAAAAACATGGATAAAGGGAGGGGATTTAACAACACCTGCTTTTGAATACAAAGATTCTATAGATGACCGAACAGGCGGATACGGAAACGAAGCAGCAAGAGTAGGACCTTATGTAGATATGCACAAAAACTACCTCAGCAAAATACCGGTAATAAAAGAATATATGAGCATAAGATCGGGAGAAAGAAATTTCAAGTAAAGCAATTAATCCGATGTACCGAAAACTAATTTGATAGTATACTTTACCCACTAAAGTATTTAATTTTGAACGTAATTATTTACAATATTTAGGAAAGGAAAAACATGCCTATATTTGTAGACAATATTGAAAAAATAACACTTGAAAATAATAATTTCAGAAAGGTTCTGTCCACCAACGAGCATAGTCAGCTGGTGGTTATGAATCTAAAGCCAAATGAAGAAATAGGAATGGAAGTCCACGAGAAAGTAGATCAGTTTTTTAGAATAGAAGCCGGACAAGGAAAAGTGATAGCAAATGATCAGGAATACGAAATATCCGACGGATACGCAATAGTAATCCCCGCAGGAACAAATCACAATGTAATTAATACAAGCGAAACCGAAGATTTAAAGTTATACACAATATACAGCCCGGCAAACCATCCGGACGGAACAATAAATGTTACCAAGGCCGATGCAGAGCTTTATGAGCAATCCCAACATCAACAGGAATAAACCGACAATTTCTTCTAAAGACACTAAAAACTGAAAAGCGGATATCAAAATGGTTGTGAGCCCTGAGGATGGGAGTTATACTTAAAAAATGGAAGGTAAATCTTCTTTAAAGTCTGTTCTTTCGCTAAAGAAAGTAGCGTTTTATATCTTATTTTCCTTAGAAATTATTTTCTTGTTAAGGACATTGTTTGAATTTGTTGACACAAAGAAGTATTTTTCCCTATCGCCAGATTTTGCCGTTCCGTTCGCTGTACTTTTAATCTTGTCCCTTTGGACCCTTAATATTTTAGTCGGCACTATAGAGAATAGATGGGAAATATTTATTCTTTTCTGTATTCTCCTCATATACATATTTATCTTTTTAAATTTCTTTGGCCTTACGGAAGCTTTGGCAGGCTCATTTGGTTTTTCACTTTATTTTCTTCTCAAAATTAACAAAACGAAAAAGCTTGAAAAAAACCTACTAAAAATAAAAGTGCCGTATTCCGGAAAGTCTGTATCTAAAGGTTTTCTAGCAATTATAAGCGGGGTGACAGCACTGGCGGTATTTCTCGCATCCAAAGATGTTTATTCCGCAGATGTAGGAAAATGGGCTGCCGATATAGCAGAGAAACCGGTTGAAAAAATTGTGGAGGAAGAATACAACAAGGAATATTTTGAAAATCAAAAAATGTTCGATTTAAATTCTCTGGGAGAAACAAATCCCGAGCTGTCAACCGTTCTCAAGAGTTTCGGAATAACAGATTTTCCAGCAATTAATCCATTAGAGATTTCAGAAAAAAATATTTCCGGAGAAAATATGGAGAAAAACATTGCAGAAACATTCACAAGCTCTATATCAGAGCAAGTAGACAAAATAATTGAACCTTACAGAAAATATTTTAGTCCGGCGTTGGCACTTCTGGTTTTTGGTCTTTTACAGATATACGGAGCAATAGCCTATTTTATCTACTCCATAACTATCAATCCGATTCTGCTTTTACTATCTAAAACAAAAATAATCGGAACCGAAAAAATACAGGTGGAAAAAGAGGTTTTAAAATTGTAAAATCTCTTTCCGAGCTTCCGAAAAATTTACGGTAGTCAAAATTTAAAACCAAAATAGATAAAAATAGAAAAGAGGAGAAAATGAAACACATGATAAGTTTGTTCGAGGCACTGAATTTTCGTCCTAACGAGGAGAATATCGTTAAAACAGAAAAGTTCGGAGAATTATTTGATTGCGTAAAAATATGCAAAGAGAATCCGGAAGTGGCCCGCGTCATTAAAAAGTTTATTGATAGTGGTGTAATGAACATGCATGACGCAGCAATTTTTGCCGCTTATTTCGGAGAGCCCGTTGATGAGAAAGAGAAGGAACAATGGAAACAACTTCCCTTTTCCGAAAAAGTTTCTACGGTACTCAATAAAATAATGAAAAGTGGCTCCACGAGCTTCACAATAATTTTGTGAAGCTTTTTTTATTTACATAAATTTCATTGACAACGAAAGTGGCAATTAGTAAAAATAAACATAGTGAAATACAAAGCATTTCTTATATCTTTTAGATACTACAGTACACTCACAACCCGCTCCGAAGCGGGGAATTAGTGTTGATAGAACTCATAAAACCGTATCCATTTAAGCAAAAAAGGTTATAATGAATGTTGAAAAGCCGGAAAATAAAATAAGAAGCAGATTTTTGGCTTAGAGACAAAAAACAAACATGAAAAAACAAAAAGTCGTAGATAAAATTAAAGATGACCCGCTATTTTCATTAAGACACAGCGCTGAGCATGTAATGCAACTCGCTGTAGAAAGCCTTTTCCCGGGAGCAAAGAAAGTTATGGGCCCCCCGATAGAAGATGGTTTTTACGGAGATTTTGATTACGACGGAAAAATAACCGAAGAAGATTTCCCAAAAATTGAGCAGAAAATGAGAGATATAGTAAAAGAAAATCTCCCGATAAAGATGAGAGTAGCAACATTTGAGGAGATAAAAGAAACTTTTAAAGATAATCCTTTTAAGTTGGAGATGATAAACGATCTTGAAAAGGATGGCGAAAAACCTACCGTGTGTGAGATAGGAGCAAAAGATGGAAAATTTTACGATATAGATCTGTGCGCCGGAAATCACGTCGGAAGAACGGGAAATATAGGATTCTTCAAACTTCTAAGTGTGGCAGGTGCTTACTGGCGGGGCAGTGAGAAGAACAAAATGTTGACAAGAATTTATGCCACGGCTTTTGAAACTCAGGAAGAGTTGGATGAATATTTAGCCAAAATGGAAGAACAGAAAAAGAGAGATCACAGAAACATAAATAAGGACCTTGAAGTTTTTACACTCTTTGAAGAGGTAGGTCCCGGACTTCCGCTTTGGCTCCCAAACGGCATGATAATAAGGGAAGAATTGGAAAATTGGGGAAAGGAAACAGAAGAAAAATGGGGTTACCAAAGAGTGTCCACACCTTTCGTGACAAAAAAGAAGCTCTTTGAGTTGTCTGGGCACGTTTCATATTTCGGAGAAGAGATGTTTAAAGTGGAGGTTCCGGGAGAAGAAGAGGACGAATATTTCATAAAACCGATGAATTGCCCTTTTCACCATCTTATTTTCAAGTCAAAGACAAGAACCTATAAAGATCTGCCGTTAAAACTTGCGGAGTATGGAACAGTAGCAAGATATGAAAACAGAGGCTCTATAAATGGAATATTAAGACCCAGGGTTTTCTGCCAGAATGACGCTCATATTTATTGCTCAGAAGAACAAGCCGTAGATGTCTTCTTAGAGATAGTTGACCTTCACAGGTATTATTACAGCACATTAGGACTTACGGATTATCATGTAGAACTTAACTTGAGAGACCCGGAAAAAATGAACAAATACCACGGAGAAGAAGAAATGTGGCAAAAAGCCGAAAAAATTACCAGAGAGGCACTGGATAAATCAGGAATAGAATACACAGTAGTAAATGAAGGTGCAGCCCATTACGGCCCTAAAATGGATTTCAAGATAAAATCGGCTATAGGAACGGAATACGGGATATCCACAAACCAAATTGACCTTTACATGCCTGAGAAATTCGGTTTAAAGTACGTTGATAAGGACGGAAAAGAGAAACCGGTTATAGTCCAGCACAGGGCTCCTTTGGGCTCAAGTGAGAGGTTCATAGGATTTTTAATGGAGCACTTTGCGGGGGCTTTTCCGGTATGGCTTTCTCCCGTTCAGGTTCAGATAATCCCTATAGGAGAAAAACATTTAAAATATGCTCGGGAGGTTTCCCAAAAGTTTAAAGACAAAAAAATACGAACATTTGTTGATGACAGATCGGAAACCATGCAGGCTAAAATAAGAGATTCTCAGATCAAGAAGATTCCATATATGCTAATAGTAGGCGATAAAGAAGTTGAAAATAATAAGGTGAGCGTCAGGCTCCGTACCGAGGAAAATTTAGGAGCAAGAACAATAGACGAGGTTATTTCAAAGGTTGAGGAAATGTATTTGACCAAATCTCTCAATTTGTGGTAATTTACATAAGTTCAGGAGGACAAAAATATACCTAACTGGTACACAAAAAACGAACAGATAAAAGCAGAAGAAATAAGAGTCATATCCGCTAAGGGCGAAAATCTTGGGGTTATGAAAACAAGGGATGCGCTTACCAAAGCCGGGGAAGATGAGATGGATTTGATTTTGATAGTGCCCAACGCAAATCCTCCAGTAGCAAAGATAGCTGACTTTAAGAAGTTTCTTTACGAGGAAAGAAAGAGAGAAAGCACAGCAAAAGCCAAAAGCAGAAAAACGGAAATAAAAGAATTTTGGCTTGGACCTTCAACGGGGGATGGGGACATACAAAGGTTCGCTAAGAGAGCAAAGGAGTTCATCTCTGACGGAGATAAGGTTAAAATAACCGTGAAAATGAGGGGTAGGGAAGCAATGTTTCCCGAAGTGGCTTTTGAACAGATAAAAAAAATAGAAAAAGAATTGTCGGAAGTGGCAAAAATGGAGAGTGAGCCGAAAAGAATGGGAAATATGATATGGACAATCTTTACGGGAAAATAGGAAATAAGGAAATAATATGGCAAAACAAAAAATAAAAACTAAAAAAACCCTTCTAAGAAGAGTAAAAATAACAAAAAATGGCAAGCTGATGAAAAAAAGCATCGGTATGGGACATCTGAAAGCGAAAAAAAGTGTTCGCAATAAGAAAAGAAATGATAAAATGATCCCTCAGGCTAACAAAGGGCACAAGAAGAATTTTAAGAAAATGCTTACAAAGCATGCTAAAAGCAGAGTAAAAGAAAAATAGGAAAAAATAAAAATGTCCAGAACAAAAGGCGGATTTAAAACCACCAGAAAACACAAAAAAATATTAAAAATGGCGAAAGGCTACAGAGGCACGAGAAGTAAACTCTTAAAAAGAGCTCATGAAGCAGTCTTAAGAGCGGGGGAGCACTCGTTTGAAGGGAGAAGGAAAAGAGCCGGGAATATGAGACAACTTTGGATATCACGAATAAACTCTGCTCTAAGAAAACACGACATAATGTACAGCAGATTTATTGACGGATTAAAAAAATCAAAAATAGAATTAAACAGAAAAATGTTATCAGAGTTAGCTATAAACGACCCGAGAGCTTTTGATGCCATAGTAGAGAAAGTTAAGAAGAATCTATAATTCTCAGACAACCAACCACAAACGACTAATTAGTAATTTACCTGAAAATCTTCCTTACTCATATCCCCGCATAGTGACAAATACCAACTTTCCGGTTTAAAATATTTTTCCGAAACCGAAATCACATCAGTCAAATCTATTTTCTCCACTTTATTCATCCAATCGGATAAATCTTCCGGTCTTTCCGGATTAAAAAGCGCCTCCGATAAGTGAAATGTTGCCCAATACGCCGAAGTTTGGGTTTCTCTAAACTTTGCCTTTATAGTCTTATTCTTGGCCAAATCCACTTCTTCCTGTGAAATATCTCCTTTTTTAAGGCGTTTAAATTCATTCGTTATAATATCTAAAACCTTTTGAACATTATCTTTTGATGTTGAGGTAATAACAGAAAAATACCCCCTGTCAAATGAGCCTTCCGAAGAAACATCCAGAGAATAAACCAATCCGTTTTCGGTTCTAAGTTTTCTATAAAGGGAAGACGAAAATCCACTTCCGATAATAGTTCTTACCAACTCCAATGGAGTAGTGTCATTATCTACATACGGGCAGGTTCTGAAAGAAAATCCGATAAATACCTGGTCAGTATCTCTATACAATTTTATTTTTACATTCTCGCCACGCGATAAAACAAGCCTCTTTTTATCAAAAACCAGTTCGGGTAATTTTTCATTTTCAAAAATATCATTAAACATCTTTTGCATTTCGCCAAAATCAGCATCCCCGGCCGTGACTATATTCATGCTACTTTTTGCAATTCTTGATAAATAAAAATTAAAAAGATCATCTCTGGAAATGCTTCCTACGGTTTCCTTGCTTCCGGCAATAGGCCTGGCGGCATAGGTTCCCTGAAATAAAACCTGCTGTGTAAGATCTTGTATATAAAGGGCGGGATTTGATTCATAATCGGCTATTTCCCCAAATATGGTCCCTCTCTCGGTATTAACTTTTGACTCCTCAAACAAAGAATTTCGGGATAATTCGTGCACAAAGTCAACTATCTTATGCAAATCTTTCTGCATCCCAATTTCGGCGGTGATACCCAAAAAATCTACACCTGTAAAAGCGTTGGCACTTCCCCCAATGCCTTCAAGAAATAATCCTGTCTCCGTCTCATCTTTGAATTTTTTAGTGCTTTTAAACAGCATGTGCTCGGTATAGTGAGCCGTTCCTTCTTTGCCCACAGGATCATGGCGGGCCCCTGCGTCGAATATTACAATTGCAGAAATAGGAGAATTTTGTTTGTGAAAATGGAATATTTTTGACCCATTGTTCAATAAACCAATTTCTTTCTTTACCCCAAAATCTTTTAAGCTATACATGGGATCTTTAAACCTTTAATCTGACACCTATTTTTTCAAGTTCCTTGAAAATCTTTTTTCTTATCTCCTGTGTGTCATCAGAAGAAATTTGTTTTTCCTTATCAAGATATTCTATTGAAAGGGTCAGATAATTTTTGAAAACATCTTTGAAACCAAGCTTAAATATTCTCTTATCAACACTTAGGATTGTTTTTTCAATTTGCCGATACAAAACACCTTCCGGCACTTCAAAAGTTAAATCTTCTTTAATAGAGTTAAAAACAGTCAGTGGAGTGTAGGACCTTAATTTGGTAGCTTTTACCGCTATTGGTTCAAAGTTTATCTCAGCACCCAGGTTTCCACCTCCAAAATCCTCTATTTCATGGGAAAATGCCTCAGAAACATCATCATAATTTAGTCCCATAATTTCAAAAAGCGCTTCAATAATACCTTTAAGATCCATGTAATCTACTCCATGTGTAGCAATTCCAAGTCTGACAGGTTGATAGGGTATTTTTTCTTTACTATCTGGCTCCGGAGGAAGATACACACTTGCCAATTCAAAAACCTTTATTTTATCCGCGTAGCCGTGGTTTTTATCCAAAACGTCCAAAAGTTGGGGGAGCAGGGAAGTTTTTAGGTAGGTCATTTCTTCATTTAACGGATTGGAGATTTTCAAAGCGTTTTCTCCGGCCTTTTCTTTATCGGTAGCAGAATATGTATAACATTCAAAAAACCCGTTATATTTCAAAAAATATCTTGCTGTCTTTTCCCAATAAAAAAGCTTACTAGTTTCAACAATAGGAATAGCTCCTTCCAAAAGCTTAACAGGAAGATTGTAATAACCATAAAGTCTTATGACCTCCTCAGCAATATCTTCCGGAACGTTAATATCATCATATCTCCAGGAAGGAACAATTACATAACCATCTCTTGTCTTTGATTTTTCAAAGCCGAGGGAGTTAAGGTAAGAAAAAGCATCTTCCGATTTTATTTCCTTTCCGGCAATTCTGCTTATTTTCTCCGCGTCCACTTCTATTTCTTTTGTTTCTCTTGAAAAATTAACAATATCGACCAAATCAGATGAAACTACTGCACCGGATAATTTTTCTATCATATCAACTGACTCCCAAAGGGCTGAAATTACACCTTCGTAATCAACTCCTTTTTCAAATCTTAAAGCGGCCTCAGTTCTATGACCTAAAGTCATTGAAGCTCTTCTTATTCTGACCGGGTCGTAAACCTGGACGAAGAGAAGTATTTTTTTGGTATTTTCATCAACCTCACTATTTTTTGCTCCCATTATTCCGCATAAATCTATTAATCTTCCCCCGCCGTCTTCAATAACAATAACTCCGGCCGGAAGCTTTCTATCAACTCCGTCCAAAGTTGTAATAACCTCACCTTCTCTTGACTCTCTAACTGTCATTTTTCCACCGACAATTTTATCGTAGTCAAAAACGTGCATTGGCTGTCCTTTATCTACCATCATATAATTCGTGACATCAATAACATTTCCTAAAGGTCTAATTCCTACTTTTTCCAGTCTTTCTTTTACCAATTTTGGAGAATCTCCGAACGTAATCTTATCCATAATTATGGCGCTGAACCTCGGAACCAACGTTTTATCCTCAATCACAACATCAATTCTATCTGCGACATTTATTTTTCCGGTAAATTTTTCCTCCCGTGGCAGCCACTCGCACTTAAATCCACGGACGGGCAAAACAGCTCTAAGCTCTCTCGCAACACCCAAAACCGACAAAGCATCGCCTCTGTTTGGGGTAACTTCTATTTCAAAAATTTCATCTCCGTCAGTTTTTCTTATTTTCTCAACACTAAAAGAATGAAGTGACAGCGATTCCGCAATTTCCTCAACCGAGGCGTTTGTTTTTATGTAATCCTTTAACCAGGAGTAGGGAATAGATACATTCATATTAAAATTGCTCCAAAAATCTTAAATCATTTGAAAAAAGATATCTAATATCGTCAATTTTTGTTCCGGATTTCATCATAAATGCCCTTTCCACACCCCATCCAAAGGCAAAACCGGTGTATTTCTCGGGATCAATTCCCCCCGCCCGTAAAACGTTCGGGTGAACCATACCTGAACCTCCCAATTCCAGCCAGCCTTCTTTGCACAATTTACACCCTTTTCCATGGCAAACGCCGCAATCAATATCAACTTCAAAACTAGGCTCTGTAAATCTAAAGTGATATGGTCTGAGTCTGGTTTTTCTGTCCGGCCCGAAGAATTTTTTTGCAAAATAATCCAAAACACCTATCAAATTAGCCGTACTTACATTCTCATCCACCACAAGGCCTTCAAATTGATAAAAGCTGGGAACATGACTGACGTCAATCTGTCTTCTCCCGCATCGGGAAATATTCAACATTCTTATAGGAAGATTGCCCTTTAACATCTCCCTTACCTGACCGCTGGAAGTATGCGGAGTTATTACTAACTTCCCCAATTTTTCATCCTCGGGATAATCAACGAAAAAAGTTTCCCACTCGTCCCTTGCAGGGTGATTTTCCGGCATATTCAACGCATCAAAAACAAAATATTCCCGATCTACTTCCGGATATCTTACTCTGTTGAATCCGAGGGGTGCGAAAACTTCAACTATCTCTTCGATCGCTTGTGTGATTATATTTAAATGCCCGACTGGAGGTTTTCTGCCTGGTAATGATTTATATAAATCAGTATATTCAGATTTATCCACATCACCCTTAAAATTCTGCTCGTAAACTTTTATCTGAGCCTCTATTTCTTCTTTCAGAGAATTTAGCCTGATACCATAATTTTTTCTTTGCTCCAATGGGATTTTTCCAATATCCGATGTAAGTTTACCCAAAAATCCTTTTTTTCCAAGAAATTCAATCTTTATCTTAGAAATATCGTCCAAGGAAGAGGCGCCTCTAAGTCTCTCAAGAAGGTAAGATTTTACATTTTCCAAATCGTTGAAATTATCCATACGACAATATCAAATATAGCAGTTAGAGGAAAAAGTTCCAATACCGAACCCGAAATCGAAATTTATCGGAAGCTTATCGAAGCTTTAATCCATCTAGTTTTAAACCGCTTTTAATCTACAGCGTAACCTCTTACATCCAGCTCAATTTCGTCACTTCCTTTGTTACCATCCTTATCAGTCGCAACAACTTTAAATTTATGCTTTCCTATTTTATCCGCGGATATATTGAACGTGTACCCATAGGGAGAATTTCTATCTTCAGAAAACTTCTCCCCGTCCATGTAAAAAGTTACTCTTTCCACATCTTTATAACAGGAAACTTCGGCATTCAGCCTAAAATTAAGGTAAACAGTATCCCCATCTTTCAAACCTACTATCTTTGCATGGACTTCGTCCTTATTTTTTACCTCATTCCCGTCAAATTCCAATTCGGAAACCATCTGGGGAGGGAAATACTTTTTATCGTCTTTATAATTTTCTTTTACCCATTCATCAACAGCGCTTTGCCATTCCGGAAGCTCAGCTTTTATCTTTATGAAATCTTTTTCTTCCGACTTTCCGGCGTCTATACAACCCTGATTAGCAATTCTTCCGTCTATTTTACATATTCTTATCCTTTGATACCAATCACTCACAGCTGTGGGTTTGGTATTTTTTGCAAACCATTCAACTCTCCTATCAAAATCTTTGTAAGGAAGACCTCCTGTAAGCCTATCGACCTCCATTTTTTCTACAGTTGAAGGATTTTCAAATTTCTCAACAGACTTATCTTCAAGATACTCAATCATAAATCTTCTCCAAATTGGAGTAGCACCCGAAATACCTGATGCAACATAAGGATTCATTTTTTCATTATTGCTGTTTCCAACCCATACCCCCGCTACAACGGAAGGAGTAAATCCTATTGCATAATTATCTCTTTTATCATCCGTGGTACCTGTTTTCACTGCTACCTGTCTTCCGGGAACATTAAGCAAACTTCCTGCGCCAAAAACCTCCGATCTTGCACCATCGTCGGACAAGATATCGGATATGATAAAAGCCGTTTCTTCGCTTAATGCCCTTTGCTCAACCTGCGACGGCTTATAAACAACACGGCCTTTTTGATCCGTTACTTCTATTATAGGATTAGGTTCTCTATAAATTCCTTTTGCGGCAAAAACCGAAAAAGCCCCTGTGAGTTCTAAAAGTCTCGTTTCTCCTCCCCCTAAAGTTAGGGCCAAACCATATCTTTCTCTATCAGTGAAGGTTTTTATTCCCATCTTTTCGGCCTGATCTATCATATTGTTTATTCCCGCTATCTTCAACGCTTTAACCGCCGTAACATTTATAGAATTTCCCAAGGCCTTTCTCATAGACATCACGCCTCTGAATTTTCCATCGTAATTAACGGGTTCATATGGCTGATCGGGGGCAGACCCTTCAAATTTCGTAGGCACATCCAAAAGAGGGTAGGCAGCTGTATATCCCTGCTCCAGCATAGTGGCATAAGTTACAGGTTTTATAGCCGAACCGGGTTGTCTTTTTGCCAAAGTAACATTAACGTAGGGGTCAAACTTGCAGCTGTTTTCCCCCGTTCCTCCGGAAACGCAATTTTCGGGGTAAGCTTCCAGATTGTATCCTTTAGATCCCACCATAGCCAAAATACCTCCATCTCTTGGATCTATAACAACCATGCTTCCGTTGTAAATGTTCAAATTTGCTGATTTATCAACTTCCTCAGCAACAATTTTTTGGGCAAGTTTTTGAGTTTCAAGATCCAAAGTTGTTTTAACATTCAATCCACCCATTTCAACAGCATCCTGGCCAAGAATATCTATCAGATACTGTTTAACATAGTAAGTAAAGTGGGGAGCTTCCAGCGGTATTTTTGCGGTATCAAATTTCAAAACCTCGTTTCTTGCCTGCTCATACTCTTCATCACTTAAATAATGTCTTTTGCCGTCGCTCTCAACCCATCCGCGCTCATGCATAAGATAAAGTACATAGTTTTTTCTATCTATCCCCGCCTCAGGAGTCGGCCCAAACTGAGAATAATAGGAGGGACTTTGAGTCAAACCGGCTAAATACGCTGATTCCGCCAAAGTGAGTTGACTGGGCTCTTTATTAAAATATGCTTTTGAAGCGCTGTAAATACCATAATTAAGTCCTCCATACGGGCTTTCATTTAAGTACATTTGAAGTATCTCATCTTTCGTATACCTGTTTTCAAGCTGCAGGGACAATATCAATTCTTTTATCTTCCTGACCAATGTTCTCTCCTGAGTCAGAAGAGTATTTTTTATAGCTTGCTGAGTGATAGTAGAACCACCCTGTAAATCACCACCGAAGATGATGTTTTTTAATGCTCTGAGAATTCCCTTCAAAGAATACCCTTTATGAAGATAGAATTCGGAGTCTTCTACCGAGAGGGTAGCGTGAGCAACATAAGGAGAAACATCATTTAACTTTACTAGAACGCGGTTTTTATCCCCATAGACTTCGTAAAGCAATGTTCCATTTCTGTCATAAAAACGACTGGAAAGTTCATAACTTCTTTCCAAAAGCTGATTAGGATTCGGAAGGTCTCTTGAAAAAACAGCAAATATGATAATTACGGAAAACATTCCTACCAAGAGTATTATCAGGAGGACATAAGCTATATTGGAAAGAGTGTAAAGTTTTTTCCTCCTCTGGGAGGGCGACACATTTTTAGGCTTTTTATTAAAATGAAAAATTCCGAAAATTCTCCTGAAAACTGAGCCGATAAAGTTAAAAAAAGCCTTAAAAAACCCTTGAATAGTCGAAAAAAAACCTCTATTTTCTTTTAAACTTCGCATTGATCGATAATTTGAATAATCGCTCTTTTTCATTAGTTTATTATAACAGTATAGATACGGATAGAAAAACTCCTTAAAGATCCCGGCGGTGTTTGATTTTTAGCTAGTCTTATAGTACAATTAGTACAATCGCACAACAAAATAAATAAAATAAAAGGAGAGCGAAAAATGTCAGTAAATCGTGCTGTTTTCCCCGCGGAAATATTTGATGAAGCCGACGAAAAAGCTATTGGGGGCATAGAGTTTGATCCTGCAAACCCAGCTAATGTTACCATTACATCAAATAAGGAACTTACACCCGGGACAAAGTGCTTGTGCTGTATCACCTGCAATAATTATTTTCTATCGGCTAACAACCCAATATATAAAAGAAATATTGAGGTAAAAATAGGGGACCTATTAGAAAAAAAGAATCCTTTTAATTTTAAATACAAGGTGGAAATTCTACCATAAGAAAACCAAAGCCTCCGACGAATTTAAAAAAATCTCGGAGGCTCTTTTTATTTTTTTTTTCCTCTATTTTTGTTATCTTTTTAAACATTTTAAACATTTACACACATTACCAACTAAAGTTACCAAAAGCCGATTCTGTACATACTCCAAACCTTATAATATACTTTCAATGTATGCCGAAGGTTATGAAAGACGAAAAATTAATAGAAAAATTCCTAACGAGAGGAGTTGAAACCATAATTCCGTCTCCCGAAGCTTTAAGAGAAAAATTGATGTCAGGTGAAAGAATAAAAGCTTATCAGGGTTTTGACCCTACCGGTCCATATCTTCATATCGGACATTCCATAGGAATAAGGGCGCTAAGAATACTTCAGCAGCTAGGTCATGAAGTAATTTTCCTGGTAGGGGACTTTACCGCTATAATCGGAGATCCGGGCGGGGGAAAGCAAAGAAGAATAATGACCGAAGAAGAGATTCAGAAGAATATGGAAGAGTGGAAAAAACAAGCTTCTCAGTTGATCGATTTTGAAGGCGATAACCCCGCAAAATTTATGAGAAATTCGGAGTGGCTTTCAAAGCTAACTATTAAAGAACTAATAGAGCTAATGTCAAAAACAACGGTTCAACAGATGTTGGAAAGAGATCTCTTTCAAAAAAAATTAAAGGAATTGACTCCGATAGGGCTTCAGGAATTTATCTATCCATTGCTGCAGGGATACGATTCCGTAGCCATGAAAGTTGATTTGGAAATAGGAGGAAACGACCAGATTTTCAACATGATAGTAGGAAGAAATCTTTCAAGAATAATGTTAAACAAGGAAAAATTTATAAGAGGCCATGAACTTATGGAAGCTCCCGATGCCGTTACAATGAGCAAAACTTCCGGAAACGGGATTAACCTTGGAGATACACCGGAAGATATTTACGGCAAAGCGATGTCTTATCCGGACGAACTTATTTTAAAAGGACTGAGACTTTTGACCGATATGCCACTTGGGGAAATATGGGAAATACAGGAAAAGATAAAAGCAGGGGATAACCCTATGCCTTACAAGAAAATAATGGCCTATGAGATAACAAAAACGATAAAGGGACAAAAAGCGGCAGATAAAGCTCAAAAATTTTTTGAAAAAACAGTCCAAAATAAAGAAATAACACCAGAAGCTACCGTAAAAACCGACGTAAGCGGAACTTTCCAGCTTCTGGAGTTTTTAAAAAAAGTTGACACTGAAAACAATTCATTAAGTAAAATAAAGAGAATCGTAGAGCAGGGTGGGGTAGAGGTGAACGGAAACAAAATTACTGACCCATTTTTGATAATTAACTTTAATGAAGGAACAATAATTAAATTCGGGAAAAGGAAATTTTACGAGGTCAAAAAGGGATAAAAAAACGAAACATGAAAAAACAAGACACTTTACGCAACAAAAATGAAAATAAAAAGAAAAAACCTATCCGAAAAAAAGTTAAAAAGTTTTTTAAAAGAGACAATATCATCAAAATAGTAATAATAGGAGCAACTTTGGCCTTGATATTGACATCTATCCTCCCGTACATTCTGCTGTAAGAATGGAAAATATAAGACAGAAAGTTCAAACCTATCCGAAATAAAAAAAGACCGAAACACTTCCATAATCCATTAAGGATTTAAAGTATTCCGGTCTGAATATTAACAAAACCTTATTCCTGTTTTACCCAGATTTTCCCACAGTCATTTTTTTCGTCAGGTTTTCGTTTTCCTATTTTCTCCTCTCTCACAACGAGGATACGTGAGAAACGGGAACTATTTCTAACAAAAGACCAAAAAGCCTGCGATATTTGATTGTCAAAAATAACTGGAGCATATACGTATCCGCCATGACACGAAATTTTCTCAATATCTATGTCGCAAGGGTCAAGAAAATATACCGACTGTTCTTTATTGAAAACATCAACAGCTTTAAGAGCAGATTTCTCAGAAGGAAACCCGCATACATCCCCCGAAACAACCTTCACACTAAAAAATGGTTTGGCCCATGAGCTTTTTTTCACAAAATCAAAAAACTCCTGTTGAATCGGGGTTTCGACATAAAGATGATAAACACCGCACTTGAGGAAAAAATCATCCTCCGTTACCAAATCTTTTCCCTCTCGACATCGACTTCTCTTAAACTCTTCAACAAGCATAGAAACCGCTTGAGGAGAATTAATGGTAAGCACTGTTATCATAAAGTCTCTCCTTTTTACTTATTTATTAGTTTTTTCAAAGTTCTTTGGGAAAATAATAATTCTCCCCGAAAATTGGTAGAATAATACCATGATTGAGACAAATTCGCCAATCTCTGTTGTACCGAAAATAGGACCGAAGTACCAAAAACTTCTGGAGAAACTGGAAATATTTAAAGTTGAAGACCTTCTTTACCACTTTCCTTTCAGATACCAGGATTACACAGAATTTAAAAATATAAACGAATTACGTGATGGTGATATTGTAACGGTAACAGCTATTCTGGGTTCCGTGCAAAATATATATACCAGAAGCGGTAAAAGAATTACCAAAGCAAAGATAGCCGACCATACCGGAGAACTCAATATCATATGGTTTAATCAACACTACATAAAAAATACACTCGAGACAGGAAAAACTTATAACATAAGCGGAAAAGTCGGATTTTTTGACGGAAAATTGTGTTTTGTGAACCCGGACATGGAGCCTGTTTCTGATATTTTTACAAAAAAACCGAAGGAAAATGTGCACACGGGCAGACTTGTTCCTATTTATCCTGAGACTTCAGGAATATCCTCAAAATGGTTGCGTACAAAAATAAAATCTGTTCTTGATTCAGGCACGGATTTAACGGAATTCCTGCCGGAAGAACTTTTAAAAGAAAAAAACTTTTACGGAATAGAAAAAGCCATAAGAAAAATACACTTTCCCGATAGTGAAGAGCAGGCAGAAAATTGTCGCGAAAGATTCGGTTTTGAAGAATTATTCATAGAGTTATTAAATGTGGAAAAAAGAAAAAATGATTGGTCTATAAAACTAAAATCGAAAGCTTTTAAACCGTTTACAAAGGAAATAGACGACTTTGTAAACACTCTTCCTTTTAGATTAACGACGTCTCAATATAGCACACTAAAAGAAATAACAAAAGACCTATCAAAAACAACGCCCATGAACAGGTTATTGCAGGGAGATGTCGGAACAGGAAAAACTGTTCTGGCAATAATTTCTTCTTATCTGGCTTATTTAAACAGAATGAGGGTTTTATACATGGCCCCAACAGAGATATTGGCAAATCAGCATAAAGAAACTTTTGAAAAACTACTGAAAAATACTCACATAAAAGTAGAGCTGGAAACGGGGGCACAAAAGCAAAAAGTAAAAGATAAAGATTGGGATATTTTAATAGGAACACACGCTCTTCTCTTTACGGAAGAACAATATAAAAATATAGGACTGGTGATAATAGATGAACAGCACAGATTTGGAGTAGAGCAGAGAGGAAAAATACTGGAACTATCAAAAGAAAAAACTTCTCCTCACCTGCTTACCATGACGGCAACCCCGATTCCGAGAACTTTGGCTCTAACACTTTACGGCGACTTATCAATCTCCGTATTAAAAGATTTTCCTTTTGAACAAAGAAAGGTAACAACTAAAATAATACCGGAAAAAAATAGAAAAGAAGCCTACGAATGGATTAACAAAAAGAACGAGCCGACGTTTATAGTCTGCCCCCTAATAGACGCTTCGGAAAGTTTAAGTCTTGAAAATGTAAAGGCAGCCCAGGAAGAATATGAAGCTTTACGAAACGGAGTTTTTAAAAATAAGTCTGTGGGACTTTTACATGGCAGGATGAAAGCAAAAGAGAAAGAAGAAATGATAAAAAAATTCAGAAATGGAGAAATTGATGTTTTGGTCTCTACTCCTGTGATAGAAGTCGGGATAGACGTACCGGACGCGACGATAATTGTAATTGAAAGTGCGGAAAGATACGGATTGGCGAGTTTGCACCAACTAAGAGGAAGAGTAGGGAGAGCGCAAAAAGAAGGTTACTGTTTTGCCTTTATGAGCAATAATTCACGCAACTCCTACAAAAGATTAAAATACCTCGAAGAACTAAACAGCGGTATAGATTTAGCGGAAGTAGATTTGAAAATGAGAGGGCAAGGAGACATTTTCGGCGCCATGCAGCACGGGTTCAAAAAATTAAAAGTTGCCAATTTAAACAATTTGAAAATGCTGGAAGAAGCAAAAACCCAAGCCCAAAAATATTTTCCACTTCTTAAGAAATATCCTAAACTTCTGGAAAAGTTGACACAAAGAAAAGGTGAGTATATAACCTCAAATTAACATGAAAGCGGATAGAATAAAAAATAAGCACGGGCTAGATTCGTCCGAAATAAATAAGGATAAAAGGCCCGAAAAGCCGGAAATTAGGATAACAACAGGGATAGTTAAAAACAAAAAATTAAAGACTCCTGATATTGAAAATTTCAGAGCAGTTCAGGAAATTGCAAAATCTTCGGTTTTTTCAATTATAGGAGATAAAGTTGTAGGTTCAGTTTGTCTTGATCTTTTTGCAGGAAGCGGAAACATGGGGTTAGAGGCCTTAAGCAGAGGGGCAAGATGGTGCGATTTTGTGGACGAAAATCCGGTAAGCGTAAAAACCATAGAAGAAAATATTGTAAATTGCGGTTTTACGGAAAAATCCGAAGTTTTCAGAAAAAAATCCTCTAAATATGTTGTTAAGACGAATAAAAAATATGATCTGATTTTTTCTGACCCATTTTATACCGACACATCGCAAAAATACCTTATTTCCAATCTGAAAAAAATATTAAACGAGCATGGAGTAGTTGTGTTTTTTCACGGAGAAAACCTTGACATGGAAGAGTTAGTAAAGGGAACCGATTTAAAAATAATAGAAGAAAGAGCGTTCGGAAAGAGTTTTTTCACATTAATGCAATAAAAACAACAAATTTCTTTATACACTTGTAACCTATAGCCTGTTGAAAAAAAATAACTTTTGTGGTATAAGATGTCATTCTAAAAATCCCGTTAAGGGAAATATCAAAAGTAGAAAGGTAGAGAAAAGATGTTAAATCATAAAAGATTCGATCTTACAAGTGCGAAATTAAGGGAGGAACGTTTAAAACGCACAGTAAACTCTCTAAATATAGTTCCGAGGAAGATTGTGGAAGATGGAAAAGTTATTGGAAAAACCTTTTCACTCACATTCAAATGCCCCGAAGGCGAACCTGATAGACATTTTGGAAAAACCACCGAGAAGGTAGATATTGAATTCAAGGTGGTAAAGAACGGGGTTTACGGAAAGGGAATTGTAGTAATTAACATGGAGCTTGATGAGAGCACGTTTGTCATCAAAGACCCATCCATTCTTAATGACTACGCTTTTTATTCCCAACCCCCATTTGAGAGAATTCGCCATTGGAAGAATGACGAGGGGCTGACGTTGGAAGAATGTCTATCCGGGATATACAGGTACAGGATAGGACTACTAACTATCTCCGAACGTGAAAGGAACGGGGGGAAAACAAACGAGGAGATAAGACGGGAAGAGAAGGAAAAGTTTCAGAGAGAACTCAAAAGAGCGTTTTATGTCACACGTAAGTTTTGAGTTCGCATAGCCGCTACGCCGGTCACTTTTTAAGAATTTATTCTAAAAAATGACCGGCCTTTTCTTTTTCTATTCTTTCCCTCATTTTTCATTTGACACCTTCCTAATTACTATGTATATTTCACCCCGGGCAAAAACCTGCTAGAATTGCTCCAATCAATTATTTTTGAGAAAGTTAAAAAAATGGCAGTACCAAAAAGAAGATCATCAAAAGGGCGCGTGAGAAGAAAGAGAAACTCTCACTACAAAAGAAAGGAAATCCAGGTGGTTCCTACGAAGAATAAAAAAGGTTACAAGAGACCTCATGTGGAGGAATCTGTTGAATTGTAAATGATATCTAACACTGATCCTAGGCATACCTCTCGAAAATTGGCCCTCTCATCCATTTTTTCGTGGCTTTTCTCCGAACCAAATTTTGAAGAGTGTATTTCCACATCCAAGGAAATGCTGGAAGAGGAGGGTATAGATTATGACGACGAACTGACAAAATTCATCGTAGATGGAGTAAGAAGTCATATAAACGAGATAGATAAAATTATTGAAGAGTGTGCTCCTGATTGGCCCATTGACAAAATAGCTAAAATTGATTTAGTAATACTAAGAATAGCTATTTTCGAGGCGTTATTCGGAAAAAAAACACCTATAAAGGTGGTGATTGACGAAGCGGTAGAAATAGCAAAGGAGTTCGGAAACGACACTTCTCACAAATTTGTCAACGGAGTAATGGGAACGGTGGTGGAAAAATATCTGCCTTCGGAAAAAGATAATTTGCCAAAAGAGGTATTTGAAAAACCAACCAGTTTTAAGGAGTATCAGTAGAAAAATATTAATAACGAAGGAAAACAAAAATGACCGATTATTTAGGAAAAATCAGAAAAATAATAAACGAAAAAACGGGACTAGAAACGTCGGAGGTAAATGCCGAGTCGTTTATTGAAGACGATTTAAACATAGGCGAAATGGAGCTTTTGGAGATACTAGAAGAGTTAGAGGAAAATTTTCATATTGATCTCATTGAACACTCCAAGAGCTTCGAGACTATACAGGATATAATAGATGTTCTGGAAGAGAAAACTCAGTAAAAAATTTTAACTGAGAAAAAATCGAAGCGCTCAAGACTAATGGGCCTTTCGCTTTTTCCTCAGAGAAGCGGAAAAATATGGCATTTGATTTTAATAAAGTACAGGAAATTTTAGATACAAAATTGGAAAATGAAGATTTATTTAGAACCGCCTTCACCCACAGATCTTACTTAAATGAGCATCCGAACAGTAAATATAAATCCAATGAGAGATTAGAATTTCTGGGAGATGCAGTTTTACAGCTTGCCTCCTCCGAATATCTTTTCCAAAAATATGAAAACTCACCCGAAGGAGATATGACCAATTACAGATCCGCTATTGTGTGCACATCTTCAATAGGAGCAGAAGCAAAGAGATTGGGCTACGGAGAAATGCTTTTGCTCTCCAACGGAGAGGAAAGCACCGGAGGAAGAACCAGAGAATATATATTAGCCAATACATTTGAAGCAGTTTTAGGCGCTCTTTATCTTGAAAAAGGCTTTGATTTCTGCAGAAAATTTCTGGAAAAAGAACTTTTTTATAAAATTGAAAAAGTAATAGAAGAGGAAAAGTATAAAGACGCAAAATCCCTATTTCAGGAAAAAGCCCAGGAAAAATACGGAATAACCCCGACCTATAAAATTGAGGATTCATGGGGTCCCGACCATGAAAAAAACTTTAAAGTTGGGGTGTTTTTAGACAATGACCTCTGGGGTGAGGGACGTGGGAAAAGTAAGCAAAAGGCAGAACAGGACGCCGCAGAAAAAGCCCTGAAAAAAATAGACAATTAAAAATCCTTCTGCTACAATCAGACAACTATGTCACTTACAATAAGACTAGCAAGAATAGGAAAAAAGAATCAACCGGCTTACAAGCTGGTAGTTTCCAATACCAGAGATAAAAGAAACGGAAAATATGTTGATATATTAGGTTATTTCAATCCTTTTGACGCAGAGAAGAAATTTTCCTACAACAAGGAAAAATTTGAGAAATGGAGAAAAAACGGAGCACTTGTAACGGAGGCTGTTACCAAGCTGATAGAAAATAAATATCAATTCGTAAAATACGATCCTAAGGAGATAAAAGCGAAAAAAGAGACTGAAAAGACAGCGGTGACGACAGAAAAAACAAATGAGGAAAATCAAACTAAGGAAAAAGAAATCGCAGAAGAAGAAAAGGAAGAAAAAGAAGAATCCAAAGGAGAAAACAAATGAAAGAATTTTTGGAATTTTTACTAAGGCAGATAACCTCAAAACCGGAGGAGGTTAAAGTTACAGAAGAAAAAGATGATGGAATTTACTTTTATCATATCAAGGTTGCGGAAGACGATATGGGGGTTGTAATCGGAAAGGAAGGAAAAACAATAAAATCTTTAAGAAATCTGGCCAAAGCGAAAGCGATAAAAGATAATATAAGAATCCAAATAGTGTTGGAAGAGGTGCCCCAGAATTTTAGTGAATAAAACTCCGATAATTTTTGATGGTTAAATTCGACATAATAACTCTTTTCCCCCAGCTTTTTACTGAACATTTGGCGAACCTGCCGTTTAAAAAGGCAGTTGAAAAAAACCTAGCCGAATATAATCTTTGGAATCTCAGAAATTTTTCAATAAATAAATATGGATCTGTGGATGATGAGCCCTACGGAGGCGGTGTAGGTATGATTTTGATGGTTGAACCTATATTCAAGGCCTTATCAGAAATATACGGGAGAGAAGAAATGGAAAAAATGATAAAAAATGGAAAGCATACGATAGAAAAAAATAGAAAAATTATCGTTCTGTCGCCAAGAGGTACTACTTTCAATCAGAAAAAGGCAGAGGAGTTATCGAAATGCAATGAAATATCGCTTATTTGCGGGCGCTATGAAGGTATTGACGCCAGAGTAGAAGAATACCTGGCTACTGACGTTATTTCCATAGGAAACTATATTTTGAGCGGAGGTGAGATACCCGCACTCGCAATCATGGAAAGTGTAACAAGAATAATTCCCGGTGTTCTGGAAAAAGAAGAGGCCGCAAAATATGAAAGCTTTTCCTCATTTTCGAGGGGAAAATCAAAATTTATAGAATATCCGCAATACACACGCCCTGAAAACTTTCTCGGATTAAAAGTTCCGGATACACTTTTATCAGGAAACCACAAAGAAATAGAGAGGTGGAGAAAAAATAATTCCGGAAAATTCAACAATCTCCAATAGCATTATCAAAAACAGCACTCAAAAGACTCTGTAATACACAGCTTCTGAATATTATCGCATCTCAACGTTAACTTCCTCTTCTACAGGTGCTTGATTTTCTACCAGATTTTCCACCGGTGTTTCTGTCACTGCCTCCGCCGGAGTTTCCATCAATTCTTCTGCCGGAGTTTCTGCAGGGACTTCCTGTTTCCCTTCCCGAGTCTGACCTTCGGCTGTCTCAGTAGTATTTCCTTCCTGTGGTTTTTCTTCCGGTGCTTCTATATTTTTATTCACAAAATCGTAATAATCCAAACTTCTAAGCATATTCATGAATTCAACAAAATCCGAGCTTTTAATATCTATACCAATAGGCTCATCTGTAACAGCTGAAGATTCTACAAAAAGATAAGGTGAATCAAGAGAAAAAGAACTGGATATTCTTGAGCCTCCTACTTCGGTGTCTTCAGTTACCGAATACCTGAAGTTTGAGACACTTACATATCTTGCCGCCTTTTCAACTAATTCCATAAACAAAACCAATTGTTCAAAACTGGAATTCACACCCATGGAAACAGTTATTACATCAAAACCCTCACTTCCGTCGCCTTTTTCCGCTTTAGAGCCATATGAATAAGACAACCTATCCAAGTCCATTCCAGCTCGTTGACTTATCTGTGTGGCCTGATCCAAAAGCCTTGGAACATCGGCTTCGGGAACCAAAACCTTATTCACAATCTCCAGATTTTCATCCAAAGTGTCCTTAAAGCTAATCAAATTTTTTAAATCGGATACCTTATTGGACAAAGTGTTCTTCAATAAAATCTTTCCGTTTAATTCTTCCTTTTTAACCGGCAGATTTTTAATAGAAGGGTAGATGTAAAGTACAACGAGAAGAATTGTAACGACAAAAGCCAAAATAGGAACTATAAAATTCACAATAACATTCCTTAACTTGTAAGCAAAATTACTTATGTCCATGTTAATCTGTTGTTTATTTTCTTCAGACATTTTTACAAACCCTGCAATTTTTTCTCCTGGTAATTCACAACGATCATAAACTTCACACTATTTGTAGATTTATCCAGGTTAACAGAATTTAAAGAAACACTCGTAAAAATATCCTTGAGGGAGGGATTTCCATCTAAAAAATCCTTATTTAATAAATTATCCATAAAGGCCTTTACCGAAATATAACTCCCCGATGTACCGGAAACACTTATCTGCCCGGGTTTAACATCAAAACTTTGTATTGATACATCATCAGGCTCTCTAGCTTCAAATTCTTTTAAAAGAAGAGAATATTTTGATCTGTTTTCAAAAAGTGATTTAAGTGCGCTATATTTTTTGTCCAAATTTCTGGCCGCAACTTCAACGTCTGCCATGGATTGTACCTCACTTCTCAGAGACGCGATTTCTGCATCGGTTTTTTTTATATCAGAATTTATTTTTGATAAAGTACTATACAGATATGCTGAGACTCCCAGAGCTACTATGAGGAGAATAATTGAAAAAACCGTACTTGAAGAAACAATTTTAGATCGTTTCTGTTCTACTACCTCGGTTTGCGGAATTAAATTTATATCGTCAAGCATTTTTTATCCCTCTCAAAGCCAATCCGATTGAAGAAGAGTATCCGGCGGCATCTTCAAATAATTCTTGTTTTCTTTTCTCTAACTTGGGGGATATTTCAATACCACTAAGAGGGTTGGCCAATACAACCTCTAAATCAAGTTTATTCGCCATGTAAGAAAGCAGATTAGGCATCAGGGCAGTTCCTCCACTCATTACGATCCTTTTAATAGTAGCAGATGGATTATGATTTGTGAAGAACAGAATTGCCCGTTTAATTTCGGTAACCAAATTATCCACAACCGGACTAATAACTCCGGCAACTTTTCCCTCACCCTGAAACTCATCCAAGCCGTAAACCTTCTTATATTCTTCAGCCTGAGCATAATCAAGATTCAAATTCTGCATTATGGTTTTAGTCATTAGATCCCCTCCGATCGGAACTGCCCTTGTAAATCTAACATTTCCCCCATAGCACACAACCATTAAACTACTCTCAAAACCCATCTCTACAATCATTGTTCCCATAGGAGAATCAGGACTATCTCCAAGAGCTCTTCCTAGAGCTATAGTTTCCGGTTCAATAGCTCGGGGAACCAATTTTGCTTTTTTCACTATCTCGATATATTTATCAACAATGTTTTTCCTTGCGGCAACTATTTGGACAGCCATTTTCCCTTTCTCGGAAAAGACTTCATTGAGTTTTTGGTAAGAAACATTAACCTGGCTAAGAGGAAAAGGAATATGCTGTTCGGCTTCGTATTTTATTGAACTTTTCAACTCCTCATCACTCATTTTAGGCATCTCCACAACAGTCATAAAAACATAAGTTTCATCCAAGCTTAAAATAACACTGGACGTGCTGAAACCGACTTCAGAAAAAAACTCGGAAAGAGAGGCCGCCACACCTGATGGATCATCTAAAAAGCCTCCGGTCGGAGAAAATTTATGATTCGTATAGGTACCGAAATTATTTAGGATTACCTTCCCTTTTTTACCTTCCAATTCTACGGCCTTAAAGTTCTTTTTTCCTATATTAAGTCCTACTATTGGCATAATAAAATGCTACCTTAATTATGTCTATTAGACAATGGGTCATTCGCTGATTTTTGATACAAAACATAGTCAAAATATCCAGGTGCGGCCCCTGCTGTCTTCAAAACTTCCACGGTTTTAACAGCATCCCCCGATCTCCCGACAGACTTTATCAAAATGCCCTGACTTGGAATATCTTGACCTTCAGCAGGTACAAAGTAAACGAACGTTTCTTCGTTGTATGGTTTAATTCTCAGAGCCTTGGGTGCCCCGACGGTATCAACCAAAAAGCAATTCGTGTGCCCGTGCAGAGGAGTTGCTTCCGAAAATCCGTTTTCATTCTCCGGGTATCCTACCGGATTATAAGCATACACTTCTAAAGAAACCGACCCGGAATCCCCATAAATATATGATGCGTATATCGAAGAATTATTATCCCAGCACACATTAACAACGGAATTTGACCCGTAGCCATCAAGAAAAAGCTGATAAACCTCTCCTTCTTTCACTTTGACAACATAAGGCTCGTTGGAGGCCCCTGCAAAACTAAGAATTACATCAGCCCGAGCTCTATAATTTGATTCTCCCAATATTTCCAGAACACAATCATTCCCGCAATTATTGTAATTTATATAATCTTCCAATGTTTCCTGAGAAAGAAGCAAAATATTTTCTATCGCGGCCTCAGCCACCGCCAAGGCTCTTGAAGAATTATCGGACTCGGAAACATTTCTCAAAGTACTTATAAGACGACTGGAAACTATTACACCAACTGTCAACGCTATAACCATTACAAAAAGAGTTATTACCAAGGTCTGGCCTTTTTGCCCGTTTTTCTGAAAAAAGAAATCCTCACCTTTACCTTTATTTTCTACATTTTCTACTTTTTTATTTTCTATCATCTTTACCTTTAGCTACCTTTAATTACCCCTAAAACAACATATATTCCAATTTCCGGCTGTTTTCAAAAAATTTATCAATAAGAACTTCTAATTACTATTGACGTGTCGAGCTTTACCGAACCTTTATATGTCGATCCGGCACCGCTTTGGGCTTGATTAAACACCATGTTAAGCTTTACTACTTTTGGGTTAGTCCCAGTAATAGTAAAAATTGGACTCCCGGAAACGGCAACACCGCCAGGACTGGAGTTGGATGTAAGAGGAATAAAAGTTCCAGATACCCCGGTTAGAGATCTTTCTAAAACATTACCGGACAATTTGTAATTAACCGTAGAACCGGATCTTAAAGTAAGCTCAATACTATTACCACTTGTTCCCCCGCCGGGAATTTTTACGTCTACCGAATCCCTTAATTCTTTTTCTATCTTCAAAGAAACAAAATTAGCCTGCTGTTCTATTTCATTTATAACCTGGGTTTTCGTATTTGAGCGGATCAAAGACAATAGCATATCACTTGTAAGCCCCATTGTTAAAGCCAGAAGAAAGACCACTAAGAGCATTTCCACTAGCGTAAATCCGTCTTGATTTTTTTTTATGTTCATGTTCATGCCAAATTTTCTCTTCATGTTATCTTTCATTTCATTCTCCAATTGGAAAGATCGGTGTAAATATAAGAACCTTTTTGCTTGTCTCCGACTTTCCAAGTTGCAGAAACAGAGATTCTTACTGTGCTGGGATAATTTCCAGCAGGTATAGGACCCCCACTGTCAACATCAGCAACGCTAAAAAACCATTCAACTTTCTCAGCTCCTGTTCCCTGAGAATTTTTTCCGGAAGCAGGGCGGCCTGAAGGATCAATATGGCATGGATTATCGGAACTGCATGCTCTAACATTATTTATAAAATCAACCCAACTTACATCTTTATTATCTCTATACGCTCTTACCAACTCAATTTCCCTATTGGCAATTTTCGTGCCTTCGAGCAAAAGCTTACTATCAAGAGAAGTTCTCAAGGTTGAAATAGTAAGAGAAATCAGAGCAGTTATTACAAGAGCCGATATCGCCAAGGCGGCAACAACCTCAACCAAGGTAAATCCTTTCTGTAAATCCATCTTTTTTTTAATATCTTTTTTCATAGCTATTTTTTAAAAAAAAATTAATAAATTAAACCTGCGGAATTAAAACAAACCCTCTCTGAAGTGCTCGAACTCGAAGATGTTTTTATTTCTATACAGTCCGCCGCTAACGATGGGCTTTTATTTATATCTCCGTTCTTTATAGAAAAATACAAACAAAGTTTAGAAGCACCATAGTACTTTATATCGTTTGGAAGATTATAAGTTGCCTGATTGGAAGAGGGGGAGGGTGGACACCCAGAATTTCTGGAAGTGATCGAGGTAGAGTAAGCACCACTATCGTTTTGAAAGTATACAACCCAATATCCGGCCGGTTCTTTCGCTCCCCCTACATCAAACACATAATCCGATAAAGCGCCCGTCAAAGCTCTATTTTGAACGGTTCTCAAATCACTTTTTAACTGCTCCTTAGCTTGCTTTAAATTTTGGTTTTCTACGTAGCCAAAAAAAGAGGGAATTATACCGCCTGAGATAATGGCAATTATGGAAACAACAACTATAATTTCTATAAGCGTAAAACCTCTTGAATACTTAGGCAGATTCATATCAATTTATTCTAACATAAAATTAACGGGAGATTAGATTTAGGTTGGTACCTATTTCATATAGCAAATCATCGTTCCCGTTATCATCTTCCATTTTATCTTTGTAGTATTCAAACTTTGTGCTTATTTCATAACCCGTTTCATCGTGAATATAAGAGTAAAAATAATTTTCATCGTTCACAGGATCAATTGGGAGCTTTTCGGTGTAAGAGGATAGATTTTCGTATATCCAGCCGGGGTTTGAACTGCTTAAATCTGAAGACCCCGCAGGAAGAACATTACTTTTTCTAATAATATTTGATTGATCAGGGTATCTTTTATTATCCAAAAGAAATTCACCTATAACTCTGTCCAGAAGTAAAATATCGGAAATTCTTTTGTCATCATGACCCTTTCTTATCTGTTCCGTTGGATTGATTAAAACCGTCACCATCGTAATAATAATCAGAAACAAAGCCATGACAAAAACAAGCTCAACGAGAGTGAGTCCCTTTTGGCAAAAAGCAGGAGTTCTCGAAAATTTATTTGCCGTCGTTCTTGTTCCCATTTTTCGCTTTTTTTTACCTTACATTGGGTTTTGAACACAGTAACAATAGAGCTTGTCAAAAGACCCTCCACACTCTATCCCACTTAATTCATAATCGCAATTAGGCACTTTAGAACACCAACCGGGATCATTGTTACTTAATGGCAATTCCATAATAGTGGTAATAACATATCTGGCACCGGTCGAATTTGAAATATAGTAATATCCATGCACATAATTATTGTTCATACATCTCATGCTAAGAGTGTTGCTTGTATTTTCCCCATTGAAAGGATCCTTTGGTATCTGATCTATGTATGCCGGAGATATCGACAGCAACGCATTATGAGCATAGTTAAAACTTGTACTCACCGGATATTTTCTATTTTCCGCAAAATAAAGCTCCAAAGCGGTTTGAATCCTTTTCAAATCTCCGATCCTCTTTGAATCACGGGATCTGGCCTGTGTTTTTGGGATGTTTATCACATTTATAACAACTCCAGCAAGAATACCTATGAGAGCAACAACTACCAACATCTCTATTAAGGTAAATCCTTTTCGTTCATTTTTATTTGTTTTATTTATAGTTATACCAAGCATGGCTATCAAAAAAATTAACTTTACTGTTCTGCGACTTGACTACAGTTGTTGGTGCCATGGGGAGGATTTACAACCGATAAGTCGGATGTCCCAGTGTAGCTAATACCGGTACCACACTCCAATAATCCCAAGCGAGAATCAAACACGTAGAGTTCATAAGTAGTGGCTGATGTATTTAATGGGAATTTTGCTGCTACTATCCTAAATTTACCTGCAGATAAATTTCCGCCGCTTGAAGTTCCATAAGAAACTATACGCATAAAGCACTGACTGGTTCCTGTTGATGTAGGAATTACGGCATCGCTACCGCAATTCTTGGGAAGGCTAGTACCACTTACGGAGAATCTACAGTCCAACAGGGTGCTACTTGTACAATTTGTATAACTGGAATCGTAATATATATTTTCCAGCTCCTGTCCAAGTTGTGTTCCCGACGGAAGACTCCCTGTTGCGGCTTTAGTAACATTCACTGCGTGGCCGGCTTTTGCAAGAGAAGATTTAATGGAAGCGTTTCGTGATCTATTCTGCTGCTTCACAGGATCAATGGTAGTAACAAGGACACCAGCCAAAATACCTATAAGGGCAATAACGACTAGAAGTTCGATAAGCGTAAAACCTGAATTTCCGAGATTTTTGAGATGGGAAGTTCTTTTCATTAATTTATTCATTTTTACCTTTATTCGCCACCTCCTCTTACGAAACTTGATTCTGATTTTTTACTCAGCGTACTTAGCATGGTAACCCAAGTAGCTTTATTTTTTTAGAACGCTCGTTCGCTTACGTCTACTTTAAAGTATGAACTTTAAAATTTTTTGTGTCAAGAAACAATAAAGATAATATCAAAAAGTAATTATCTAAAAGCTCAATTGGTGTAAAAAATGTACTCATAATCACTCTATATGTTGTAATACGGGAAATTAAAGCTCTTTTTATCTATTTTTCTTCGTTGTTTGCCAGAATTCTATTAACTTCTTCAACGACTTTGTCGGGTGTAATTTCGGATTTTATTAGGTATCCATCAACACCCTGATCAAAAGCTTCTTTAATAATACTTTCACTATTCAAATTAGTGAGCGCAACAACCAAACCTTTTTTTAATTCAGGATTGCTTCTTATTTCCTTCAGTATCTTTAAACCATCTCTGCCGGGAAGCATTATATCCAAAAGAAGAACGTCCCAATTTTCATTTCTTATTTTTTGCATTCCGGTTTCTCCGTCAGCGGCCTCTTGTACCTTATATCCAGCCATGTTTAAAACCTCGACGTATACTTCCCGGATATCATGCTCGTCTTCTATTATTAAAATATTGTTTCTTAAAACTTTCTTTTCTTCCATATATTAGATTTAACACCATTTATTTTTTTATGACAATACTTAAAGGAAGAATCTGTTTAATTTCCACCCTTTAACTCGCCAGGAGTATATATTCCATAGTCAAATATA
>DAOPPB010000003.1:0-50735 GCA_035358315.1 bacterium | reverse complement strand
CTTTTTCGGAATAACCCGACAGATCAAAATCAAAATGCACCTTTATTTCCCGCTGGTTGTCCACAAGATACCTACCTAATGAAAAATCAAACTGTGTAAATTCCGCGTAGGAATAGGAAAAAATCATATATAAAAGCACGAAAAAGATAATATGCTTCATCATAACCTGATTATCTATTCTTCGGATATAAACACAACTAATAAAAATCTACGCACAGTAGATTAATAAAGAATCTATTTTATATGCAGATAGTAACTTACAACATCATCGCCATGATCAATAGCGACATAATTTATGATTGCTCCCCCGCAACCCATACCCCCTTTTATCATAGTACCGCCTTTAGGTGCTCTTATAAAAACATCGTTTGAAGTCATATCAATTCCTTCATGTATTTTGTTAGGGTACCTCCAAGACCAAGGCGTTTTACCATATCTCTGCGTTATTTCAGGACTCTTCATAGGCCACTCCCAACTACCACTACCGATATCAGTATAACCGTTACTATAATGCCAAACATACAAGTTCTTCTTTTTCAAGTATTTCTCTGCATTTACAACGCTGTTGCCTTTCCTAATCTCGAAATGCAAGTGGGTACCAGTCGAACAATATGGAGAACCCGAATTCCCCATAATTGCTATAACATCGCCTTTTTCTACCTTTGTACCATTTTTAAAATTAACACTGGATACTATTCCCTGCATTGCGTTTCTTTCCGCGATAGCCTGATTCAAAAGCTCTTGATACCTCTCCTCATCATTTTCGGTCTGTTTCAAAATCTCCTCCTTCTCTCTTTGATTGTTCTCTAACTCCATTTTGTAACTGTCCAAATTAGCCTTTTCAATCTCAAGCTTCTTCTTCAAACTTTCCTGTTCACTCTTTTTATCCTCAAATATTTCCTTTTGCTTCTGAAAATCACTTTTAGTAGCCGCCATTTGATCTATAAGCTTTCTATCATTTTCTTCTAAATCCTGCAGATACTTAGTTTTTTTAACTAAGGAGCTTAAAGCATCTCCTCCGAAAACAAGCATTAGCATATTTTTTTCTCTGTCCTTATATCTTTCCCGCATTCTTGCTCCCAGCACCTTCTCTTGATAATCAATTGATTTTTCAAGTTTTTCTATTCTGATACCCAAATTGTCTATTCCTTCCGCAAGTTCATTAATTTTACTTTCCGTTTGCCTGATATTGGCGATGGAGTTTCGGATCTTTAATTCCGTCAAACCTATTTGGTTATCCATGTAGTCAATTTCATTTTGAAGAGTATTTGCCTTTGAACGCAGTTCAGATAATTTTTTCTCGTATTTCTCTATTTTTTCCTGAAGCTCCTCTATCTCATCTTCGTTGCCTTCTTCTGTTTCGGTTTTTCCGGTATCCTGAGCAAAAACCAAATCTGAAAATGGTACCAGAAACGCAAATAAGGCTATAAAAATTGTGAAAAGAATTTTTTTTCTTTGCATAATTAATATTTTAGGTATTTTTTAACCGCCGCATTACTGCCAAAATACCCGAGTAAAAATCCCGATAAGATCAATATGAAAGATAGTATCAGAGAGAAAATCATAGGATTAATAAAAACGTGCGAAAGAAAACCCAAAGATAAACCTTCAGAAAAAACTCCGGACTTATCTTCCCCCAATCCTATCAATAATATTATTAAAGAAGCCGCAACGGAAGAAATCAAACTAAAAAATACACCCTGATAAATAAACGGGTTTTTAACATAGGAGTCTGATGCTCCGACCAGCTTCATTATTTCCAATTCCTGACCTCTTGAGTTAATAACATTCCTAAGCGAAGAGATAATAATTGAGTACGACACAACAAAAAATATGGCAACCAGGACAAATCCGATTATGTAAACCGTATTGCTGGTGGATCTGAACCTATCTACTACATCCTTGTAAAACCTTACTTCTTCAACACCTTCCTTACCCTGCAATTCGTTAGCCAATGGTTCGAGGTCGGAAATCTTTTTCGTCTTTATTTCAAGACTGGCGGGAAGAATACTTGCAGAAACTGATTCCAAAAGAACCGGCTCGTCTTTATTTGTTTCTTTAAAAATCTCCAGAGCCCGCTCTTTGGAAATATAATTGACTTCCAAAACTCTCGGATCAGTAGCTAAACTATCCTTAAATGGAAAAATTTTATCTTCTCCAAAATCATCTTTGAAAAAAACGGTAATTTGCGTCTGGTCTTCCAAATATTTCAGCATAGTTTGTGAAACTGCTACCACTTCTATAAAAATACCGAGCAACAAGAATGTCACCGTCATAACCAAAAACTGCGATATGCTCATCAATTTTTCCTTTTTTAAATAATGTTTTAAATTTTTCCACATTTTAGGCACGGTATTTTCCTCCTTCCTTATCGGAAACAAGTTTACCTTTCTGGATTTTAATAACTCTCTTTGTTAATCTGTCAACTATCCTCTGATCATGAGTGGCCATTATCACCGTAGTTCCCAGCGAATTTATTTTCTCCAAAATCTCCACTATTTCATCCGATGAATCGGGGTCAATCATTCCAGTCGCCTCATCGGCTATAAGCACATCCGGTTCATGAGCCAATGCACGGGCTATAGACACCCGCTGCTTCTCTCCGCCCGAAAGCTCTTCCGGCTTATAAGAAGAGTGATCCAGAAGGCCGACTAAACTCAAAACATTCGGAACTATTCTTTTTATATCCTGTTCGTCCGCATTAACAACTTCCAGAGATATAGCGACATTATCATAAACGGTTTTTGAATCTAAAAGTTTGTAATCCTGAAAAACAACACCTATTTTTCTCCTGTAATCAGGCATCTCATCGGGAGTAATTTCCGCGATATTTCTACCTTCAAAGAAAATTTCTCCGGATTCAGGATGTTCTTCCCTCAGCAACAACTTTACAAGCGTTGATTTTCCGGCGCCCGATGGTCCTATTATAAAAACAAACTCCCCCTTTTCAATAGAAAAAGAAACATCGTCAAGAACTTTGATACCGGGTATATATTCTTTTGTCACATTTTTAAACTCAATCTGCGACATTTTTTACAACAATCTCCTCAACTATCAAAACATCTGTTTTCCCGTCTTTCAATTTTCCCATTCTCCCGATAACTTTTACATTTAAACCTTCGGCTATTTCCAACTTCTGATCCTTGGAACTTAAAAGGTAAATATCTTTTCCGTCATTATCGGTTAGAGAATAGGAAATATTATCCATCGGATAAAATTCCGGATTCACATAAGTAATTTTCCCCTCCGCCTCAACTTTTTTTACTGACGGATTTTCCGATGATTCACCATAACGGACTATTTCATCAACTTCATTTTCATTTAATTTCGGAGAGATAAGATAACCAATGAGAAAACCCACTAATATGAAAACAACAAATATCGCAACAATGGTATAAACGAGCTTTCTTCCCTTTATACCTTCCATTTTGTCATAAGCGTTTTTGATAGGGTTGGGCATAATTGTAGGTTAATTATAACTTAGATTTTTAAATATGTATAAACCGGTAAAATTCATAACCGAAGTACCATACTTGCAATCTTCAACTTTTTATCTATTTTGTAAACCTTTGAAAATTCTACTCCCGATAGAAACCGGATGCGAATGTATTCAAACCCAGACTGTTCCCTCAGTATACAACAGCGTACGAAGAATAATAGAAGGAATCGGGGCAAAAGCTCTGTATCTTAAGATTTACCTTTATTGTGAAAATGTCTTTTATGCCTATTTAACGATAAAAAACGGAAAAGAAACTTTTGATATAAATGTAGGTTTAAAGGATGGAATTAAAATGGCAAGAGAGATGAAAATTCCGATATATGTTAGGGACCAAATTCTTGAAAATAACGGAATAAAAATTACAAAAGATTTGGTAATGAAGGCTTTAAAAACTTAAGGCAAAAGACAGAAATTTCGGAAAACGTAACTGACTTTCAAATCGTAAAAATCACAAATACAGTGAGAATGACCTTTTTGACCAGTTAATCCGTAAGGTATTTGGCAATATTTTGGTTATGTTCGGAAATGGTTTTAGCGTAGCGTGTAACACCATCTTTTCCTGTCAGGTAGTAATAATACGGAGTGTTCTCATAATTCAAAACTGATAATATCGCGGATAGCCCTGGATTGCAGATGGGAGCGGGAGGAAGCCCCACAATTACTCTGGTGTTGTAGGGGTCATTCGTCTTCAATTCTTCCTCTGTTAAATCTTTTGGCCACCAATTAAAACTGGAAATATTTTCCATTGAAGGGACGCAAAAAGTCTGACCGTTGCATAATCTTCTTGGAACTACCGAATACTGGGTAGTAGCATCCACATCAAGTTTCATACCTTCTCGCCATCTTTTTATTAAAATACCGGCAACAATAGGCCTATCCTCCTCTTTAGAAACCTCTCTTTCAACCATTGAAGCAAATATAACTGCCTGTTCCTTAGTTAGTCCGGCTTTTTCCAGATTGTCTTCGGTGAGAATATTTTTGGCCTTCTCCTCAAAAGTTTGAGTCAATATTTCCAACACATCTTCCTCTTCAAAGTCTCTGTTAAAAAAATATGTATCGGGAAAAAGATAGCCTTCATGAGGTTTTGCCATCTCAACAAATCTTTGATAGTCAACTTTCGGCAGGTTCCGCGAGGCGGTAATGGCATATTGCTCAACTCTCCAACCTTCCAAAAAGGTCAAAGAAGTATCATTTCTGCCATGACTTATTTCATTCACAAGCTCCACCAAAGAAGTCCCGGCCGGAATTTTATAGGTTCCCGCCTGTATATTTACATTCGGTTTATTTAAAAAGGTGTAAAGAATAAAAAGGAATTCGGAGTTTATTGCTTCCTTGTCATAAAGCATACTGGCTATTTCAAAAACACTATCTCCACTTTTTATTTCAAAATTGGCTTCTTTTGAGGTTTGAGAAGGTCTGAAAACCGCGGATTTATAATAAAAAAAAGACAGAACCGGAATAACGATAAAAAACAATACCAAAAGAACGATTGTTAGTATTTTTTTCTTTTTAGGAGTCATTACATGATATTTTTCGGGATCAAGGTCTTCGGACATGGGATTATTTTAACATAAAAACCAACAGAAAAAGGCACCTGAGATTACCTGAGATTAATAGTAGTTAATCTCAGGCGGCCCTGCTTTAGAAATCCTGCGTAACATCTTTTCTCTCCTTTGTTTGTAATATTTTCCGTCAGTTTCCGTCATACTACCACAAATAACCTATAGAAACAAACGAGACGAAATTATGATAAAATACAAATACGGGAAGCCGACTGATCGCTTCTTGCCAAAGTGCAAACCAAGGCATAAAGAGGAAAGTCCGGACTGCATAGAGCAGGGGGACGGAGGGAAATCTCCGACGCGCAATCGCTGGTGTTTTACCGATGAAAATCGGTAAAAACGGAGGGTGAAATGACATCTTCCGAGAGCAACAGAGACGAGCTTTTTCCGTAAACTTTCACAAAGTACGGAAAATGAGTGAAACGGGCAATCCCACCCCGCAGAAACCCACGAACACACCACTTTTAAGTCTGCTCGACGAGGTGCAAAGATGGGGCTAAGATAGATGATCGGATAAAACAGAATCCGGCTTATTGGCTTCCCGTACTTAGATTAATCCTCCGTTACCAAGAACTTCTTTAAAATTATAGAAAGCATCATAGTTACCGGAATTGCACATACCGCTCCTGCTATACCAAAAAGGTTTGCACCTATAAGCAAAATAAGAAGAACGACAAGAGGTCTAAAACCAGACACCTTACCCATAATCTTAGGAACTATTAAATTATTTTCCAGTTGCTGAATAACAATAAACAAAGCTATCACTCCGACACCTTTTATCGGGGAGTCAGTAAAACCTATTATTCCGGCAACTATAGCGGATAACACTGGTCCTACATTTGGAATTGCCTCAAAAAGACCGGCTAGCAGTCCTAAACCAACGGCATACTTAACGCCAAGAATAGAAAGTCCTATTAAACTTCCGATCCCTATTATCAACATTAAAAACAACTCACCTCTTATCCAAGCTCCGACATTTTTTTCAATTTCTGATATTGTTTCTTCTACCGTATCTTCAATCTTTTTGGGAAAAATAGCCACAAAGCCCTTTTTGATATTATCCCAATCAAGTGATATATAAATAGAAATAACTAGAATACTCACAAAAGTAGCAACATTGGAAAATATAGAAAAAGTCGCATTTACCACACCGGAGGATATTTTAGATGTCTCGGGAATCATGTCCGTTACAGACATTTGCCATTCTTCGGGAATTTTTATACCGGAAATTATTGAAGGCAAGTTTACAATCATTTTCTGCACCTCTGTTACCAATGGCGGTACAATAAATGTAACTACCGTTATAAGAACCAAAACCAATAAAAAATATGATATCGCCACAGCTACCCCACGGGAAATTTTTTTATTAAAAAGGACCATCTTCATAAAATATCTGATGGGCTGTTCCATACAAATCACAACCAGGACGGACAGAAAAATAATTCCTATTATCGGGCCTAATCTGTAAAGTATGAAAATCCCCAGAAATACTAGAAGTGTTAAAAGTATTGTTTTTAAAGAGATTACAATTTGTTTATCCATTTTTTACATTCTCCTTTATTTTATTGTATATTATTTCTTCAAAATCGTCTTGTGATATATCAACCCACTTAATATTCGGATTTCTCCTGAACCATGTTTGCTGCCTCCTTATATAAGCGTGAACATTAAACTTAGTTCTTTTTATGGCATATTCCTTAGTTACTTTTCCATCCAAGAAATCCCCCGCTGTCCCATAAATTAAACCTTTAATTCGCGGAATTTCCCCGAAACCTTTTTTTCTGAGATCCCTAACTTCATCCAAAAGACCTAAAGTCCAGATTCCTTCAACCCAGCTATCTGCTCTCTTATAAAGGACTTCTCTTGAACCGGTAAGTCCGATATAAATAGGACGAAAATCAAAATAAGGAAGCTGTTTATTATTGGCGCCAAAATCAACAGAAGAATTTTTTTCCAAAGCTCGTATCAATCTGACTTTATTTACCCTATCGATGCGTTTAAAAACTTCGGGGTCAATGTCCTCCAACTTCTTTTGCAAAACATTTAGCGGCAGATTTTCCAGAAATTTTCTCAATTCCAAATTAGGAGGAATTTGTGAAGGCTTTACTCTTCCAGTAAAAATATCAATATAAAACCCCGTTCCCCCGACTAAAAAAACATTTTTTCCGTTCGCAATTATTTCACGGGCTTTATCAAGAGCAAAAACAGCAAAATCATACCCGGAAAAATATTGGTCAGGTTCAACCAAATCATAACCCCAGATCTTATTTCCGTTCAATCTCCAAAATTCCGAACTTTTTTTTACCTCGGCCTTTACACCTATGGGAACTTTACCCGTTCCTATGTCCATATATTTACAAACCTGTCTGGAATCGGCTGAAATTATTTCCCCGTTGAATTTTTCACATAAGTCCAAGGCCAAAGAAGTTTTACCCGAGGATGTCGGCCCTAATATTATATAGATTTTAGGTATTTTTCCACCTTTTTTTGACATTTTCACTTCAAGCTCCGTATAAAAAACCAACAAAATTTCTCAGGGTTTATTCTGCTTCCAAACTTTAGATAAAAACATGTGGCGCCATTTCTTTTCCTTAAGCGGAACATCATCTTTAAAGTTCAGTTGGGCAAAAGTCCCTTTTCTCGGGGAGTACATGGAAATGAAAATTACCGAAAACTTCATTTTCTTTACCAAATCAACCGTATCCATAAATTTTTCCCTTGTTTCACCCGGGAAACCCACAATAATATCCGTCCCGACCTCAATACCTGGCCTTACTTTTCTGATATCTTCTATCAACTGCTCAAACTCCTCAACAGTATGACGTCTGTTCATTGCTTTTAGAATATCGTTATTACCGGACTGCACAGCAATATGAACATAATTGGAAATTTTCGGAAGTTTAAATATCTCAACTAGATCCTGCGTAAAATCAAAGGGATTAGAAGAAATAAAGTCAATTTTTTTCACTCCTTTTATTGCATGAACTTTTCTGAGAAGGTTTGCAAAAGGAAGACCTCCGGAATCTTGATTCTTATTCCCGCTCTTTGACCCCGATCTTATTTTAAATTTTTCTTCGCCGCTTAAATCCCATGAATTCACATTCTGACCACATAAAGTAAATTCAGTTATTCCCTTTCTAACCAAACACTTAATCTCATCCAATATTTCTTTCTCCGATCGGGAAATCTCGCATCCACGCGAATAAGGAACCACACAATAGGAACAGAAATTATCGCATCCGTAGGAAACATTGACATAAGCGTGATTTTTATCCGTCTGCCTCCTCTCAATTTTTTCTTTCTCTATATCAATATTCTTATCAATCAATCCAAACTTTTTAAGCGTCTCAACAAATTTATCAATGTCTCCGGGAGCAAAATAACCATCATAATTTTTTGTTTTTTCTTTTAATTCTTTCTCCGAAAACCTCTTCCTGTCTCCTGTTGCACTTCCGACCATACATCCCGTTAAAAAAACCTTTGCTTTTATATTTTCTGCGTTTTTTATTATTTTCCCAAGACCATAAACTTTATCCTCGCTTTTTTGCCTCACCGAACAGGAATTTACTACCAGCACATCCGCTTTTTCGAGCGCGTACCTTATCTCATACGTTTCGTTGCTCTTTTTTATTTTCAATTCCCTAAAACCCAGCTTTTCCAGCACACCGGCAATAAGATCAGAATCAGCCTCATTGGCATAACACCCGAAAGTTTTAATGTAATAAGTTCCGGATTTTTTTGAAACCATGAGAAATTACCTAATCAAAGTTCCGTTTTCCACATCTTTTTCCGGAAATAAAATCACGGCGCTTCCGTCGGAATCGGCGGCCAAAAGCATTCCCTGAGATTCAAAACCCATCATTTTTCTAGGTTCTATATTCACAACAAAAGGGAGCTTCTTTCCGACAAGGTCATCGGGTTTGTACCAGGATTTTATTCCGGCCAGAATCTGCCTTTTTCCCATATTTCCAAAATCCACTTCCATCTTTATAAGCTTATCGGAACCTATGATTTCCTCGGCAGAAACAACCCTGCCGATTCTCATATCAATTTTTGCGAAATCTTCAAATTTTATTATCGGCTTTGGCCCGTTCATATTGTTGACTATACCTCAAATATCTTATAAACTCCACCTGTAATTAAGGAGTTGTAAATATGCCTAAAACCAAAAGAACATGGCAACCTAAAAAAAGGAAACGCATTAAAAAGCACGGCTTTATGAAAAGGATGTCCACACCCGGAGGCAAGAATGTCATTAAGAGGAGAAAAGCCAAGGGCAGGAAAAAAATCGCGGTTTCTAAAAGAAGCAAGGTAGAAAACAAAAGATAATCGTATTTTATAAAGATATCTCAATGCTTAAAAGGGAAAACAGGCTTTCTTCGGACTTTGAATTTAATATAACCAGAAAGTACGGGAAATATTTTAACGGAAAATACTTTCACATATATTTTCTGAGGCCCAAAAACTATAATGGGCCGACAAAAGTCGGGATTGTAGTTTCAAACAAATTCAGCAAAAAAGCCGTTGAAAGAAACAGAGTAAAAAGAATATTTAGGGAAATCGTAGGAAACAATCTTGAGAAAATAGGAAAAGATAATATCTGGGTAGTTATACACCCGAAAATTTCCTGCCAAAACAAAAGCTATGAAGAAATTAGCGCTGAATTTAATAAAATTTTACAAGAAGCACCTTTCTCTTGATAACAAGGGAATAAAAGTTTGCCGATACACACCCACCTGCTCGGAGTATACTTATCAGGCAATTGAAAAATACGGGGTTTTAAAAGGGGGATTAATGGGTTTTTGGAGAATACTGAGATGCAATCCGTTTTCCAAAGGCGGCTACGATCCTGTAAAATAATAAAAATTTAAAAAGAAAAATATGTGGAACACAATTTTAATAAATCCGATTTTCAACTTTCTCATGGCGCTGTACAGGCTAACCGATAGTCTGGGATTATCAATAATACTATTCACTATAATAGCTAAAGCGATTCTTATTCCTGTAACGCTTCCGTCCATAAAAATGGCCAAGAAGCAAAGGGACATTCAACCTGAGCTACAAAAAATTAATCAAAAATTTAAATACGACAAGAAAAAGCAAGCGGAACTTCAGATGGAACTTTTTAAAAAGCATGGAATAAATCCGGGCGCAGGGTGCATTACCACCATAATCACATTTATTCTGATGATAGCCATCTACAGAGCACTGGTTAAACTCACAATGGCAACAGATTTAGCGGCTTTAAATGCGGATATATATTTTGACGCGTTTAAATTTTCACCCGGAGAATCATTGGCTACAAAATTTCTATATCTTGATCTGATAAAACCCGATCCTTATTTGATACTCACAGTGCTTACAGTAGTAGCCCAATTCATCGCCACGAAAATGATATCTCCGTACTCCAAAACATCGACTAAAGCCGTTAAACACACCCCAAGCCAAACGGATGACATAGCTCAGGCAATGCAAAAACAAAATCAATACATAATGCCGTTGATGTTTTTTATATTCGGAATTACGCTCCCTTCCGGAGTGATGCTTTACATATTCGTGTCAACGCTTTTTCAGATAGGACAGACCTATTATTTCTCGGGTTGGGGAGGTTTAAAAGATTGGTTCGTGAAGAAATCCGATAAAAAGAAGTGACATCTGATATTGCCTACTGTTATATAATCTTAAGGAAAAATAAAATGAAAACAAAAGAAATATTAAAAACAAACTTAGATAAAATACTTGAGTACATAGGTGTTTCTCCCAAAGCAGAGGTTGAAGAAATAGAGGAAAATAATTTCAAAATCAATATTATGGGAGACGACTTAAATTTTCTGATAGGCTTCAGAGGACAATCTTTGGACGCGCTCCAAAATATTTTAAAATTAATTGTTTTTAAACAGACGCAGACACAACCAATTATAACAATTGATGTAAACGGATACAGAGATAGAAAAATAGAAAAACTTCAAGATATGGCAAGAAATTTTATAGATAAAGTGAGGTTTTTTCAGGAAGACACAGAACTTCCGAGAATGAATCCATGGGAAAGAAGACAAATACACTTAATGGTTTCCGAATATGATGATATAGTTTCCGAAAGCACGGGAGAAGGAGAAGATAGAAGAGTGGTCTTAAAATTAAAGAAAAAATCAAAAAAGGAAAAGGGTAAAAACTAATTATGAAATTCTCTTTTTTACAGGAAAATCTTTCCAAAGGATTGCAGACTATAATGCATGCTATACCAGCGAAAAGCTCTCTGCCGATACTTTCGAACGTTCTGATAGAAACCGATAAAGGAAGAATAAAACTCTCAGCTACTAATCTTGAGACAGCAATCACCACATATGTCGGGGCGTCGATTGAAGAAGAAGGTTCAGTAACTGTTCCGGCAAAGTTATTAAAGGATTTTATTTCAAACTTGTCACCGGGAGCATTGGAAGCACAGGTTAAAGATGAGATTTTAATAATCAGCTCAAAGACGACCAAATCGAGATTCAACGGGAGCAGTTCTAAGGATTTTCCGGAACTTCCTACATTCCCAAAAAATGCAAAAGGATTATCAATTAACCCTGCCACATTAAATGATGTAGTGAGCGTTGTAGCATTTGCTTCGGGAGTGGATACAAGCAGACCAATATTCACCGGAATATACATGGATTATTCAAAAAATAAACTTACCGTTACGGCAACTGACGGTTTCAGGCTCTCTGAAAAAACAATTAAAATTCAGGGTGATATTGCAGATTTTAGAGTTGTTATACCCGCCAAAACCCTCGTAGAAGTCGGGAGAATATTTTCTTCTTCACAGGAACCGATAGAGTTCGCTCTAAATCAAAATGAAAACCTCGGACTATTCAAATCCGAAGATACATTGATTGCTACAAGGGTTATTGACGGAGATTACCCGGATTATAAAAAAATAATACCTACCGAGCACATAATAAAAGCGAACTTTGACACCATGCAATTTGCCGAAGCGGTAAAACTGACTGATATTTTTGCAAAAGAGGGGAATAGCACAATTAAGATCCGCTTTGATCCCGAGGGAAAAATGAAAATTACATCTCTCTCCGAGGAGACCGGCCAGCATGAGAGTAATATCCCGGCCGAAGTTGAAGGCGATCTGATAGAGATTGCGTTCAATTCAAAATATCTTCTGGATTTTTTGAACAATGTAAAATCGGAAAGAATTTATTTCAGCTCAAACGGAAATGTTTCACCGTGCACATTTGTTCCGGATTCACAAAAAGATTTTGTTCACGTAATAATGCCGATGCAGATTTAAGATACGGGCTTTTAAATAATTTTGTTGTAACAACAATTTCGATTATATTCAAATCCGAGGAAAATTAAAGATTATTTTTGACCGGTATTAATAGGCAAATCTCCGGTCTCAGATATACTTTTCTGATTTTGGTTAGAGTTATCCAGTATATTATTTGCTTTATTTTCTTCACCCATTGTCCTGCTTGTGATCACACTTCCACCCTCACTTATTGCATTTTCTCCGTTTATTCTGCCGATTCCCTGCTTTTTCTTTTTCATCTCTTCCACCGACTCCAATATATCTTCAGCGGATGGGGAACCATTCATAAAGCTGTCATCCTCCTGAAGCATTTTTCGTCTTAATTCTATTACCCTGCTATCCAGATTTGTTTTGTTGGCCCTCTCTCCTGGAACTTCCCGATTTAAAGGTTCGTTGCTTGCGAAATTCTTCTCCCGATTAACCGAGTTAAGATTGACCTGTTCCCTTCTTTGAGGAGTCCTGGGAGCGCGAGCGTTATCAATATTATTTTCCAATACTATATTTTTTGACATGGGGTCTTTCGACGCAAAGGCGTTATCGACCGGCACAGAACTAACATTCTCCCCACTATTGCCGCCAACAGCCACCTTCTGACCTAAAATTTTTTCAGCTTCATATTCGGGCTTCACATTTCCTTTTTCATCAAAAGTTTTATATTCATCCATGGGTTCCGGAGGTTTGTAAGGTTTATAAACTTGCTGTTCCGGTTTTCCAAGACCAAGCTCGCCATTTCTCTTATTTTCCTGTTTTCTTCTTTCCTCCCTGAGCCTCAATACTTCTTCCGGATTGGTGGTAATAAGTTTGTGTTCGGCTTCTGAGGCCATAACTCTGATAGCAACATGGTTCGCGCCCGCAAAAAACAGACCCTCACCAACCCCGGCGGAGAGCAAAAATCTCTTTTCTCCTTCCGATAGATAAAATGTATCAACCACTTTATCTATTGCCGCGGGATGCTGTTTAAATAGCATCTGTATAGAGGAATTCGTTACGACAGCTTTTCCGTATTCCGAAGTTAAGAAGTCATCAACATCCTGGGAAACTGTAGTTAGACCTAAATAGTATTTTCTTGCTCTTTTGGCGATACCGTATATAAATCTTGCGCTATCAGCATTTTGCATTAAATACCAGGCCTCTTCTACTATCAGGATTCTTTTCCTCAGATCCCTTCTTATAGTGGTCCAGATAAAATCCAAAATCATGTAAAAAGCAATTGGTCTTAGGGTTTCCTCCAAATCCTTAGTTGAAAATACCGTCATACTGCTTTCCAAATTTATGTTGGATTGCGAATCAAATATTCCTGCCATAGAACCTTTGATGAACTTTTCTAGTCTGTCAGCCATACTTCTTGATTCCGGCTCACTCCCTCCCAGAAGAACCTTATACAGATCTTCCATTACGGGAGGCTCTTTAGTAGCCTGTGTTTCAGGATCAGTAGTAATTCCCCTCATTCTATAGGTTTCAATCAAAGCTCTATCTAAAATGGCCTCTTCCGTTGCGTTCAATTGACCGATCATTAATTTCAAAAGGGTAATGAGAGAAATTAATTTTTGTCCTAACTCATTTTCACCTTCCGTTATTATTCCAGAAAGATCGAAAGGATTTATCTTCTGCTTTGAATTAGCAGAAAAGCTAATATAATTTCCCCCTACAACTTCGCACAAATTTCTATACTCCTCCTCGGGGTCTATTATCAGAACCTGGACACCAAAAACCAAGTGCCTTAAAGCTTCCAGTTTAACAAAATAGGATTTTCCTGCTCCGGATTTAGCAAATACTACGGAGTTAGCGTTTTCCATTGAAAACCTATCAAAAATTACCAACGAACCATTGTGTTTATTTATTCCATACATTATCCCCTCTTCCATTGTCAGATCGGATGATGTAAACGGAAAAGTAGTTGCCAAACTGGTTGTATCCATATTCCTGGTAATCATCAACCTATCTATCCCCGTGGGAATCGAAGATCTGAAAGCATCTTCCATTTGGAGAGCGGCGGTTTTGGAAATTAGCAAAAGAGAAGCAAGCAACGATTCTAACTTGGAACTTACATTATTTAACTCATCAAGATCATACGCAGGAATAGTTATATAAAAAGAAAACTGAAAGTATTTTTCAACGCCTTTTACCAATTGTTCCTGCAACGCGTTAGCATCTTCCAAAGCCGCTTCAACCACCGGGTCAGTTATTTTTCCCTTCTCTCTGTTTGACATAGTTGTAGCCTCTAATTCCGTTATCTTTCTCCTGAGATCGTCCAGAATAACTTTTGACTTCACGGGATAATAGAACATAGAGATAAGAAGAGTATGGTCAAAGTTTATTACAGGAGAAAGCCAATTTGCACCAACAAATCTTGGATAGCCGGAAACAAAGAATGTTCTATAGTACATGTCCCCGATCTTAATGTTGTTAAAATCAACTTCTATAGCGGACGGGGCTATGATGTCTCTGACATTAACCATTCCTTCAGCTAATATTTCGGGGGGAGTTTTTCCTCCCACGGTCTCCCCTGTATTTCCCTTAGAAGCAGGAGTTTTTGCGGTTTTTTTAAATAAATCAAAAATGTTTAAGGCCATATCAAATTATTCCTCAATAATAGCCGGATTTACAACGGCTGTTTTATAATCATCTACATTTGTTCTTATCCTCTGACCGTAAATATTGCTCGGATTGTATATGTCAAAATACAACTCAACCAACTCCTGCGTGTTGAGTTGTTTGCATTTAATACCAATTCTTCCGAACTCTCTTATGACATGATCTACTTTGGGATCCAACTCTATCTTCCCATCCTGCAAAACCTTTTCCAGATTAATATCCACTCTTTTGTTCTGTGCCCCCGATAATTTAACTAACCAATCAAACGGAGAGCTTCCTTTCTGAAAAGAAGCTGTAGCAGAATTAGTCGGAACGACCACGTAAAATTTTTTATCCAAAACTTCATTTACTTTTATTACCTCCTGTACAAACTTTCTGTAAGACTCCGCCTGGTGTTTTAACAAAGGGTCGGTAATCTTTGATTCCACTTTCCTTATCTTTTCAATGTATTTAGAGATATCAAGCTTTCTTGATCTTATAACCACCTGAATCGGGAAAGTAATTGAATTTAAAAGCATAGAGAATGCTGCTATGGTAGCATCCTGCTCAATTTCTGAAAGAAGATCAAAATTTACAGCTGTTGTCTGTATAACTGCACACACCGTACCATTCTTTAAAACGGTAAGATTATCCTTAATGTCAAAAATGTCTAAATGATCCTGAGTTGTAGATGTTGTATTTTGGGCAGTCATATTATTTTCCAACTATATCTAAAGTAGGGATTATCCCCCCTCTAACTTCAACAGGGATTATAGCAAAAGTTAGGTCAGTTTTGTTTGAAGGACTTACTTCTACGGTGTACGTACCATTCTGCAATGGTGTAGAAACAACAAACTGACCAAGAGAATTCGTTTTCAAAGCTCTTACTGTATCTCCTCTTGAATTTTTTACTAATATCAGCATATCACTTAATTGATTTCCGGAAGAGTCCCTGACTACTCCGGATATTATATTAGGAGTATTCGTCAAAACAGGAAGTTGTCTTTTCAATTTATCAACAAAATCTTTTCCCGTTGAAACAATCACTTTTTCATCCAGTTTCTTTTGAAGGTCCTGAATCTGCTTTTTTAGCTCAGCATAGCTGGAAGCAAAATCACCTTTCTGATATTCAAGTTTTCTGAGAAGACGCTCCTGAGTATCAGTATCAATGGATAAAGATTTGCTTCTCTCTATCTGTTCTTTCAATTTTTTTATCTCGGTGGCTAATTCTTCGTTCTGCTTTTTCAACTTAGCAACAACATTCTCGGCTTCCCCGCCAACAGTAGATGTCTCCTGGAAATGTTTCTCAACCTGCTCAACCGGCTCAATTTTGGCCACTTTCTTCTCAACCGGCCTTGCCTTTTCGGGAACAATTCCTTCTTCTGTGCGAATCTTGTCAAGTAATTCTTCCAGTTGCTTTGCTTTTTCTTCGATGTCTTTGTCAAGTGAAATATCTTCCGAAGTTTTTAATACTCTCTCCCCCCTAATAGGAAGTACAATTTCTCCTCCAGATGGAACCAGATTGACAAATTTTCTCCCCGAATGCATATCGGGTGTGATAATCTCATAGGATTCCATATCCAATCTGTTGGCCACGTTTGTAAACAATTCCTCATCCTCAACACCAGCTTCTTTTTTCAAGCCGGAATAAAATCCTCTGTCGTAAACGGACCTTGCTTTTTTTATTACAGGCTCTTCCGCGACGTTAATTGCACCCTCTTCCTTTTCAGAAACTTTGGGAACTTCGGAAACGCTGTCAGCCTTTACCACGGAAGCAGGAACCCTCTCAACACCTATTTCTCCGCTAAAAGCTGTTGCTTGTGACGGATAAACGGGCGAGGGAACCTCAGATTCGGAAATATTGATTGCTGGGCCATGCACAGTCCTGGAAATTTTTTCGGAAGCTTTTGCTTCTCCAACAACTTGTTCTTCGGGAGAAACATCGGAAAAACTTATTTTTTCACCTCTGCTTTCAGGAGCCTTTTTCCCAGGCTCGTATCCCACAATGGGCGGCTCAAGTGATACTCCTACCGAAGGCGCTTTTCCATAACCCTGATAAGCCTCTCTTACTTTCTTAACATAATCTTTTATAGGTATATCCAGCGGATCTTCGATACCTTCTTCCAGAGTATTTTTTAAATAATCTTCCAACTTCCTGCGGCTTGATGTAGGAGCCAAAGTTATCATTTCATGCTGAACCATAGCCAAACTATCATATAAAAATGCGGTTGGAATCTGGGGCTCCTTTCTCCAAACCCGCTGAGTAGGAGAAGTAATTGCCCTGTAAAAATTTACCAGCCACTCATCAAGCCCTCGTTCCTGAACAGGAACAAACGCAAGTCCCAATGCCAAAATGGCAAAAAAGAAAACAGTCGGCCATTTAAATAAACCGGGGATATTAGTACTAAAATAAGCTAAAAGCCCAAATATCAGCAAATAGGAGAACTGACGCATTGTCAGGTCTCCAATCAATTTAAATTCCACATCCATTATGTTTTGTGGAACGGCGTGCTGTACATTTGATTGGGGCATTTGAGCTGAAGGCATTATTTAAATTATATTGCTCTAATATGATTAAGGCAAGAAAAACTATTTGAAATCTATAGAGTATTCGGTATCTTTTGTAAGAATTCCTTCCGCCACAAAAGATCCTTCCGAAAAGTTTAATCCGTCTGAAATTTTCTCTACCACAGAACCAAACGGGGGAGTAAATTTGAAAGAAAACGCATCGTCGCTGGTTCCGGCTTGCTTTTGCCAAAACAATGAGTACATCCCATCGTCCTTAGTTAAAGATAAATCAACAGGAAGATCATAATTAAATACCAATCTGACGGAACTTTTCGGAGGAAGTTTAAAGTCGATTTCAAAGGAAGTGTACTTTCCTACTTTAGACGTCAGCACCTTATCAAAGATATCCTCTTCGTTGAAATTGTTGAATATAGTTTTGGCTCCTGTTAACTTAGAACCATTTTGCGTAAGAACTCTGACATAATCGGTATATGATCCTCCCGGCCAGGCATCGCTCTCAGCATTGTTTTTATAGTCAATATACAAGGAGGCCCTAAGAAGCCCATCTCTCGTCATAGAATTAATTTCGTAAGTCATACATTTATCAACAAAATAATTGGATTTATTTCCGCCAAGGTTGGCATCTACAACAAATAAATAGTCTCCATTTGTATCAACCAATGATCCGTCCCATCTTCTTTCCTTAAGAAGAGTGTTTATCTGATTATCGGAAAAGTAGACCTGAATATGTCTTTGATTAAGAGAATCTATCAATTCCTCAATTAATTTAGAAAAATCTTCTTTTTTCAGGGAAAAGATTCTCTCCAGCAACTTTCCGCCTAAATTTGTCAAAAACGATTTTTTATCAGTTGATCCTTCTTTATAGTCAAAGCCACTGTAATATTGAGCTCTCTCGTCAATATTCTCCGCACTGATATCTTCATTATAAGAAGCCAAAAAAACCGGACCGGTAACTTTTAGTAAACTTTCAACAAAATTCAGATCAACCGCTATATATCCATCAATTGTCTGACCCGTAATTTTAAAATAAATGTCATCAAAGGTCTTGGCTGATTTTGTAAAATCAGGATCCCAATTGGAATTTCTGAGATATAAAACATCTTCACCTAAAAATTTCCTGATGGGTTCGGGAGGTATAGACTGAATGTTTCTTATATCTACCTGACCATCCGGATTATAAATATCATCTATGAAAATATCTTTTATCTTTCCGGATTCAACTGATACCACAGCGTAAGAACCGATAAATCCTCCTGTGGGTCTTATTTCATTGGAATTTTGAAACCAAACCACATACTTTTTCTCCCCATCCGTTCCGAGCAATTCCGGAAGACCGGATATTACAACAGAAACCGAATCAACAGCTTTCTGAACATCGGGAAGCAACTTTTTGAAACCTTTCATGTAGTTTCCGTATCTTTCAGGAACAACAGATTCGTCCACCTCAAGAATATCAGCTTCGGCCATTTTGAGATAATCATTTGCACTTCTGATACCTGATTTCGCTTCTTCAAAAAGACTTGCATCGATTGTTGACGGGCTATCAGGTCTGATTGAATTTAAAAGAGATTCCAGGGGTTTCATAGACTCCGCGCCAAAATTAGCGGCCTTAGAAAAAAGCATCACCGAACTTAGCAATTTTTCATAAGAAACATACTCTTTATTTTTTCCCATCAGAGAAAAAAGCCACTTAAGTCTTCTGAGAGAAGCCAAACTGTTTCTAAAATCTTTATATGCTGATCCCGTTTCCGAGGACAAACCTTCCGAGTCAACAAGTAGAACACTTTCCTTAGAATTTTCTAAAGAAGATAAGCCATTTTTTACATTAAAATAAATTGAAGCACTTGGAATACCGATAAAAACTATCAACGCGGCTAAAATTACAGCCAAAACCGACCACCCGTATCCAATATCGGCTTTAACCTTATTACCAAAGCTTCCGATAGTTTTTTTACCACTTTTAGCTTTTACACCTTTCGGATGTTTCTTAAATAGTCCGGACAATATAAATCTTTTTTTCTCTGCCGAAGGTTTAGGAGAACCTGGTGATTCTTCTTTTTTGTGAAAAGCTTCTTCGGATAGATCTCCGCCGGGTCTGGGTGTTATTTTAATACCCTGCAAAGAAGATATGGTTTCGGGTAAAACTATTTTGTTCCCGGACTGTTTCTCCAGATATTTTGCGGGTTTAAAAGCATTTGTATTCGGCGAGTAATTAAACGATTCAAGAGTTTTCATAATCCCATCCTTCATTGACACTTTAGGTTTCCAACCAATCTCCTTAGCGCCGGAATTGTCCGGTACCGACAGTTCATCTCCCAACCCGGAAATTCCTTTTTTAAATTGTATTGATAATTTAGAGTCGGCCACACTTCTGACCAAATATGCGGCTTCTAAAGAAGAAATCGGACTTTCCGGCACAAGAGAAAATATCTTTCCGGAAGTATTTTCGCTAAACTGAGCTTTTACCAGACCGGAAATAACATCAGAAATATAAAGATAATATTCCTTTTCTACACCCTCACCATAAATATCAATTGAGACCCCATCCAAGACATTTTTTATGTACCCTCCTAAGAAACCACTTGAAGAAAGATCCATCCTTGGACCATACACTTCCGGAAGACGCACTATTCTGGCATCCAAATTATATTTTTCGTGATATTCCCAAACCATAGCTTCGGCAAACCTCTTCGCTTCCAAAAGACTAAATTTATTCTCCTCATTTATTGTCTTCCCAAAGTACAATGAGATATCGGACTGAGGAGTATTCATTCTGTAAACATCTATAGTAGAGGCTAATAAAAATTTAGCGGAAGACTTCCTCGCAAGGTCAAGAAGATTCTTAGTCCCAAGAGAATTTGTAAAAAGGGCTTCCAGATTCAAGAAATCCTTGCTGTAAAAATACTCCTCAAGACCGGCAAGATGAAAAATATAATCTACACTTTGAATATCCGAAGGAATCCCCTCGTTTATGTCGACATCATAAAGAGCGAAATTGGGCTCATTTAAAAGATGCTTAACATGTATCTTCTTTCCTGTATTAAAATTGTCAAGAACAATCACACGAGCCTTATTCAACAGAAGATGTTCGGCAAGATGGGAGCCAATAAAACCCGCCCCGCCGGATACCAGAACGGTGGGAACGAGCGGTGATTTACTTATAACTTGTTGCTTTGGCATTTGGGCAGTAACTAATTTAAATTAACTTATCTAAGTATACAAAATTATTCCGTTATCTCCACTATATTTTACACACATTAAGCTAATAAATAGGCGATTTTGCGGTATAATTAAATCTGCGATGGAATTTAAAGATTTGGTCAAAACATTGAAAAAAAACAAATCTTTCCCAATAGCGGCAAGTTTCGCCGGTCTGGCCTTGGGGATGTTGCTTTACTTTCTTCCTTCGAAATACATTTCTTCCGGCTCTTTCTATGTAAGCAAGAAAACCGATAAATCATATGGATTTTTCACTTACGAGGGCTATTACGCGCAACAATCAGCTTTAGCTTACACTGACTCGGTTGTTACTTTGACAAAAAGCACCGATATTAAAAAGAGTGTTCTTGAAAAAACAAATCAATCCATAAATGAGAAAAATCTCAGAAAATTAAATAAGTCCGTAAAAATAAAAAAAGCGGGACCTCAAATAATAGCTTTGGAAGTAATAGGAAAAAAATATGAAACGGCAGAAAACACATGGATTAAGTTTGCAGAATCTCTGATAGAAAAATCTAATGAGATGAACAAAAATGGCGACGAAAATCTCATGGTAAAACCCATATCAGATAAACCTCTTACAAGAAAGATATATAAATCCCCATGGGTTTTCGGAACCGCCGGTTTTCTTGCAGGAATGGCCGTCGGGATTCTCCTAGTCTGTGGGAAAGAGTATTTCAAAAATTAAAATAGAATTATCAGAGGAAAACATTATGAAACTATTAATACACACGGACGGCGGAGCAAGAGGAAATCCCGGTCCCGGAGCAATCGGAATAGTAATTTCAAACGAAAAAAAAGAAGTAATCAAAGAAATAGGAAAATTCATCGGAAGATCAACTAATAATGAGGCTGAATATAGAGCCGTTATGGAAGCATTAAAAATGTGCGGAGTAAAAAAAGATCTGGATTTAGAATTCTTTATAGATAGTCTTCTGGTTGTAAGCCAATTAAACGGAAGGTTTAAAGTAAAGGAACCGAGAATGAAAAAGTACTTTAATGAAATAAAACTCCTTGAAAAAAATTTCAAATCCGTCAAATATACACATGTCGAAAGAGCCAAGAACTCGGAGGCGGACAGAATAGTCAACGAAGTATTAGACAATGCATAGTGAAATAAAAAGAAAAAAAATTAATTCCTGCAAATCGGCCATAATTAAAACCCTGTCGTACAGCGGCGTATTCGGGTATCCTCTTACTTTTTATCAAATCACAAATAATCTAATATCAAAAAATAATTTCCCCCGAAGAAAAATAAAAAAGGAACTTGAAGAACTCATAAAGAATGGGGCGGTGAAAAAAATTAAAGGAAGGTATGTTGTTTCCGGAATAAAAACACACGACGCAGAAAAAAGGGCGAAAATATCCCGAAGAATAATGGACGAAAACAGACCGGTCGCAAAAACGCTGGCAAAAATTCCCTGGATTAAGATGATAGCGGCAACAGGTTCAGTAGCAAACTACGACGCGGACGAAAAAGCGGATATAGACCTTTTGTTTATTACAGAAAAAAACAGACTGTGGATAAGCAGGGGTTTTGTATTTCTGATGCTTAAAACAATGGGAAAACTCCCAAAGAACAGGGATAAAAGAAAAATATGCCCGAATATTTTTATTGACGAAAGCAAATTAGGATGGGTGAAAAAGAAGAGAAATTTATTCATAGCCCAAAATATAATTTCCATGCAGCCACTCGTGTGGAGGGACAACATTTATTTTGATTTTATGAAGAAAAACAACTGGGTCTTTAAGTACTTCGGAAATTTCAAAGTAAACTTACCGCACAATGGGACTAAGAAAAATATAAAAGATAATGTTTTGTTTAAAGCACTGGAATCTTTGGCCAAAAAAATGCAAATATCGTACATGGGAAATGGTATAACTACCGAAGTATTAAGTGACGAGCTTATTCACTTCAATAAAAAGGATGTGAGTAAAAAAGTACTCCGTAAGTACAAGGAAATCTCTAAAAACACGCTAAAAATGCTTTAAATGCTATAGGGGCTATTGACAATTAGCACTCTACGTGTTAAACTGATAATATCCAAACGGAAGAAATTAAGATTGGTTTTTAGTTGAAAGGAGGCGATGTGTATGGCAATAGTCAAATGGAACAGATGGGGAGTGCCTGCTGTTTTTGACGAAGATAATTGGCTGAGTCAATGGTTTGACACAGGTACTTCTACAGGATTAGATGTATACGAAACGAATGATGCTATAGTGGTTGAAGCTCAGGTTCCCGGTATAAAAGAAGAGAATATTGAGATAAACATAGATGGAAATGTATTAACTATAAACGCGACTCAGAAAGAAACCGAGGAACAGAAGGATAAGAAAAAGACCGTGTACAAATCAACTCGCCAAACGTCTTTCAGCTATTCGACCAATTTACCTAGAATAGTTGATCCGTCAAAGGCAGAGGCCGAAGTAGAACAAGGTGTTCTAAAAATTACTATTCCAAAATCAGAGGAAGATAAACCAAAGAAGATTGAAGTCAAAAAGAAGACCAAATAAGCTGGTTGTGGTAAAGTTTGTCTAGTTCGAGTAGTTTAACTTTTAGTTTGATTTATAAATAAGGAGGCGCCGCTTTAGCGGCGCCTCCTTCTTTTTTGCTTAACTGTCAGCAATTAATATTCTTCAGGCATTTGCATCGAATTTTTATCTTCTTTCTGAGGAATATCGGTAACCAGGCATTCTGTTGTTATTATCATAGTCGCCGCCGAAACAGCGTTCTGCAATGCGCTTCTGGTAACTTTTGCCGGATCAATAATCCCTGATTCAACCATGTCTGTATAATCCATCTTTATCACATCAAATCCGATGTTTTTGTTCTTCTCCTCGTTTGATCTTCTCTCTATTTCAGCCAGAACTTTCCCGTCATCCATACCGGTATTTTTTACCAATAGTCTTATCGGCTGTTCCAAAGCCTTTTCAAGAATGGTAACAGCAACTTGCTCATCACCTTCATACTTCAGATCCTTTAAAGCTTCCTTGGCCCTTAAGAATGCAATTCCACCCCCGGGTACTATTCCTTCTTCCACAGCAGCTTTTGTAGCATTTACAGCATCCTCAACCCTAAGTTTAAGTTCTTTCAACTCTGCTTCTGTTGCCGCTCCTACTTTTACCACAGCGACGCCACCGCTTAGCTTCGCTAACCTCTCCTGCAATTTTTCTTTTTCATACGTAGATGTCTCTTTTTCCATCTGAGAAGAAATCATCTTCACTCTATCTTTTATTTCTGCCTCGTTTCCTTTCCCCCCGACTATAGTAGTGTTATCCTTATCCGCTATTACTCTATCCGCTCTTCCCAAATCTTCAACATTAACACTGTTTATTTTTCTACCGGTATCTTCACTTATGTAAGAGGCTCCTGTCAGAATTGATATATCTTCTAACAAAGCTTTTCTATTATCACCGAATCCCGGGGCCTTAACGGCCAGAACATTCAGCACACCCCTAAGTTTGTTTACTACCAACGTGGCTAAAGCCTCCCCGTCCATATCGTCGCATATTATTACTAAATCCTTAGATACTTTCATTAAATTCTCAAGCAGAGGAAGTAAGTCCTGCATATTTGATATTTTCATATCAGTAATTAGTATGTAAGGATTTTCAATAACCGATTCCATTTTCTCGGCGTTCGTTACAAAATAAGGAGATAAATATCCTTTATCAAACTGCATACCCTCTTTATACTCAAGCTCTATATCCGACCCCTTCGACTCATCAACAGTAATTACTCCTTGCTCCCCAACTTTTTCCATAGCTTCAGATATTATTTCTCCAACCTGCTTGTTTTGCGCGGATATCGTAGCAATCTGAATTTTTTCCTCTTTGCTGGATATCTTTTTTGCAAACTTTGCAATTTCGTCGACTAAAACCTGAGTTGCTTTCTCAAGACCGTTCCTCAAAATCATTGCGTTAGTTCCTGCAGAAACATTTTTCAGCCCCTCGTTGACTACCGCTCTTGCCAAAACAACAGCAGTAGTAGTTCCATCCCCAGCTACATCGTTAGTCTTGGAAGCAGCTTCCTTCACTATCTGGGCACCCATATTCTCAAACTTATCCTCAAGATCTATCTCTTTTGCCACGGTTACACCGTCATTAACTACCTGAGGTGTCCCCCAGCTTTTATCTAAAGCCACATTTCCCCCTTTGGGACCCAAAGTGGTAGAAACTGCCCTAGCTAATTTTTCGACACCTTTTTTTAGTTTCTCTCTCGCTTCCTCCCCATATATGATATCTTTCGCTGCCATATTTATTCCTCCTTTTGAACCTTAATCTTCAATTAAAGCAACTACATCTTCTTCCTTGACAAGAAGAAGTTCTTTTCCTTCTATTTTTATTTCCGTTCCTCCCCATTTTTTATACATAACAGTAGAACCCGCTTTTACACTCATGGGGATAATATCGCCCTTCTCATCTCTTCTTCCCGGGCCGACTGCCAGAACCTTTCCTTCCTGAGGCTTTTCCTTGGCAGTATCGGGAATAACTATGCCCGAAGGAAGTTTTGTTTCTCCTTCAAGAGGCTCTATAAGCAAATAATCGAATAGTGGTTTTATTTTGTTTACACTAATCATAATTACTTACCTCCTTTTATAAACTACAAATTACTTTAATAACCGATTTAACTTTCAGAAGAATATATAACACTTTCAAAAGGAATAATTCAAGTCCCCCGCCTAAAATTAAACCCGTCGTTGGGCCAAAAACTAGTCCTTAAATCGTGCATAAACACGCATCTTTCCCTCGCCTATTTTATCCTGCTTATATATTTCTACATGCCCTATCTCACCCGTATTTCTAACGTGGGGCCCTCCGCAAAACTCAACGCTTACCCCGGACTCCAAACTCTCCCCGATAAAATATACTTTAACCTTGTCGGGATAATTTTCTCCTTCCAAATGCGCAGCTCCGCACTGAACAGCGTCTTTTTTATCCAAAATCACGAAACTTACCGGAAGTTTCTCATCAATTATTTCATTGACTCTGTCTTCAACTTTTTTAATTTCGTCTTCAGTAAGTTTACTTTTATGAGGGAAATCAAATCTAAGTCTCTCTGATGTTATGTTGCTTCCTATCTGTGTGACATGATCTCCTAAAACCTCTTTCAACGCCTTATTTAAAATATGGGTGGCAGTATGAAATCTCACTACCTCATTACTGTGATCAGACAACCCACCTTTAAATTTTTTCTCCGACCCTTTTCTGGAAATGTCCTGATGAAAAGATATTAATTTTTCAACATCTCCCAAAATTCTATCCGATAATGCCGATTCTAAATTTCTCTTCTCCCGAAGATCCTCCAGAAACATTTCAATAGGATAACCATGAGATTGGTATAAATCAAAAGCAACTTTTGAAATTTTTAATACCTCAAAATCCAAAACTTTAATCGTTTCATTTAAGTCGGGTGACGCAGAAATCAGCCTTAAAGATTCTTCCTGCCCCTCGTTTAGTATTTTCAAAAACCTCTCCTCCTCAAGACCCAAATACTTTTCTATAAAATTCTCGTTTTCCCCGAGTTCGGAATAATCATCGGAATATTGTTTAATAATTATCTCCGATAACGGAACAAGAAATGGCTTGTTAATTCCTAGCTTTTTCCCATTCCTGACAGCTCTTCTTATGATTTTTCTTAAAACGTAACCCTGATCTACATTCGAAGGAATGATGGCACGCCTGTCACCTAAAATAAAGGTGGCAGCTCTTACATGATCGCAGATAATTCTGATAGCTTTCTCATCACGGGAAAAAGCCATTTTATCAACTTCGGAGTAAACATCGGAAAAAGCATCGGTGGAATAAACGTCCTTCCTTCCGTTCAAAACAGCGGTTGTTCTTTCAACACCCATTCCCGTATCAACATTTTTCTGTTTTAAACTTATAAAATCTCCATCTTCGGTTTTTTCGTACTGCATAAAAACATTGTTCCATATCTCTACCCAATCACCGGAATTTTCAGCGGACCCCAAAGACGTCGGCTCATTTTTACCTGTCCAATAAAAAATCTCAGTATCAGGACCACACGGTCCTTTCTCTCCTACCGGACCCCACCAATTATCTTTTCTTCCGAGAAAAAAAATTCTGTCCTCTCTTATACCCGCTGATTTCCATATTTCGGCGGACTCGTCATCTCTAGGAACTTTTTCATCTCCGAAAAAACATGAAACAGCTAGCTTTTCAACCGGAATTCCAAGTTCTTTAGTTAAAAATTCGAAACTCCAAAGAATAGACTCTTTTTTCCAATAGTCCCCGAGCGACCAATTACCAAGCATTTCAAAAAAGGTTACATGAGTATCATCTCCGACATAATCTATATCATCGGTTCTTAGGCATTTCTGAACATTAACCAATCTATTCCCCAAAGGATGTTTCTCCCCTAAAAGATAAGGAACAAGAGGATGCATTCCGGCGGTAGTAAAAAGCACCGTGGAATCGTTTTCAGGGATAAGAGAAGCAGATGGTATGACAGCATGTCCTTTTTTTTGAAAAAATTCTATATATTTTTGCTTTAGTTCTTTTGTAGTCATTCTCACCACCGCAAACAAAGATCCGGTGTTGATATTTTACCACTGTCATGTTAATTTAAGTACATATGGCAGTCTCTACAATAAGCAATGACGAAAAACCTCTTTCAACCGCTTTAATCTATTTCCTGGGGATATTGGGTGTGGCTTTGGTAGTTTTCTTTGGAGGGGAATTAATAAGAAATCTCACAGGTATCGGGGCAAAATCCGGTCTTGAAGTCAGAGTCACAAACGGTGAGGCCGAGGTTATTGTGAATGATAAAGTTGTCGGGAGAACCCCATTTGAGTCAAAAAACATAAAACCGGGTACTAACATCATAACAGTAAGAAACGACAACAGGCAGTATCAAACCAAAATAAAATTTCTTCCGTCAAAAAAAGACTCTATTTTTGTCGTGGGAATCGTAAGAGATCTGGGTGTTTCGGATGTTTTTTCTTCGGGGCAAGAGTTATGGTTTGATAACGATGGGTCCGAAAATACGATAAGGATAGTATCGGAACCTTCGGGAGCCGATGTTTACATTGACGACTCAAAAGTGGGCAAAACCCCATTTTCTTCCGGAGCGATAACAAACGGGGACTACACACTAAAATTAGTATATCCGGGATACGAATCCAGCGAAGCAAGAATAAACGTACAAAAAGGATATACGCTTAACGTTTCCGTGAAAATGTTCCCGTATCCTGTAAATCCGGTTGTTGAAATGTTTGAAGATTCGGAAAATCTATACAATGTGTCGCTAGACAACCCCACAGTAACTTCGGACCCCCAGAGCTGGGTAAAAGGATTGATATATTGGAATACTACAAGAGGAATAAATCTGGATAACACGGGGATGAACAAAGAGAAAGTTTTTGATTTTTTTGTAGACTACAAGGGAAACATATATGACGCAAATGGAAATCCGGTTTCTACTCAGGAGGACCTTGAAAAATTAAAAGACCTTAAAAAAGGTGCTTATTTGGGAGCATCAACGTCCGATAGCGGAATAACGGATGAGGCGAGAAAGGCTTTGGAAAAACTTTCGTCCGCAGGGGTTTCTATTGCAAAAAGCGAAACGGCCAAGATAAAAGCCACTCCGTATGGATGGTTAAGAGTAAGAGATACACCGAGTCTAAACGGAGCCGAGATAGCGAGGGTAAATTCCGGAGATGAATACAAAGTGTTGGAAAAGGAAACCGGTTGGATCAAAATAAAGGTATCAGACACGGTTGAGGGTTGGGTCTCCGACGCCTACATTGAATTATCTGAATGACTCATGCCACTCGAGCAGATCAGGTCTCAATTTACTTATTCTTAACTTACTTTCTTCAAATTCTTTTTCTAAACCCAGTTTTTTTTCATATTTAGCCACCGATGAGATAACTCCGGCGTCATTCCAATATTTATGTTTTACTCTCGCAAAAAAGTCTTTCACAATCTCCGCATACTTTTCGTCTGCGTTATTTTCCCCAGGCTCCGCGTAAAAATCCTTAACGGCTAAAAGATAATAAATTGGGATAGAATTTCTGACCGTTACCAAATTCTCAGGATTCAATTCTTCAGCTTTTTTTAAATCATCAAAAATATCCTTTTTAACCGAAATTACGTCATCGTTATGTACTAAAAAAGCCGATCTGACTTTTGCCCTACCACGGTAATAACTAGGTTCCAAAGGATTTCTAAAAACCGCTCTATCAGCATAATACAAGGCGGAGTCGTAAGAGTCCCTTTTAATCAGTTCCAGTGATTTTTTATAATCTTTATCTGCACTGAAGAAAAAAGATAATCGATAGACAATAAAAAAATAAAAAAACCAGAGAGGGATAAGCACGATTCTTCTTGTTTTTGAATTCCTATAGCATTTCGCCGTCTCTCTTTCCTTTTTAACACCGTAAGACGGGAAAGAGATACTACCAAAATCAGATATCCCACATATCAGAAAACAAAATAGTAAACCGGTAGGAACAACCGGCCACCCGAAAAAGTTTGAAACCATAAAAACGCAAAAAGATGGGACTAGGAAAGCGGGAGATTTTTTCAGAACCAAATATAAAATGGTGATAAAAGACAAAAGAGAGAAAATACCTGATTCGGACCAAATTTCCAGATAATAATTATGAGGTTTATTAAAAACAAAATCCCATTCAGAGGAATAATTCAGAATAGAGCCTCTAAACTTCTGAAAAACGTAAGGAAAAGTTTCCGGGCCCGACCCGATGAAAAATATTTTCGGATCGGAAAATATAAGATTAAGTGTACTTTTCCAAAGATTTAATCTTATAAAACCGGGGTCGGAAACTTTGTATACATTGTCGGCACCGGCGGAAACAATAACTTTATTATTCGACGTCTCCGTATAAGATTTTCCCGTAAAGGAAACCTGATTTTTCAAATCCAAAAAAGCGTCATTTAATTTATCTTTAAACATTCCTAAATTAAGAAAGACGATAAAAAAAGTCACTAGAAAGACTGATATCAATTTCGGCCCGAAGTTTTGTATTTCTTTTTTATCTTCCCTTATATTTAATATAAGAATCAAAAAGCCGATAAAAAAACTCGTTATTCCGGACGTTGAATAAGTTACCCAAAGACAATAAAAACCCAATATATAAACTGCAAGCCAAATTTTGAATTTTTTTGAACCCTCGGCGAAAATCATGTATAAAACCAACGGAAGAAGCATCCCCAAATACTGTGCCAGCCAATTAGGCTGGCCAATAGTCGAATAAACTCTCTCCACCCCGGAAAAGTACTGGGATAAACCTAAAAAACTTATCGGCAGTATAGTGAAAATGGCTATTTTCAATATTTTTTCAAAATCACTCTCTTCCAATTTATTAATACCCACAAAATACAAACCGAAAAGAATAAGATAGGACAGAAGACCATCATAAAACCTGGAGTAATATCCGAAAAATGAGGTATAAAAATGAGACGAAAACAAGGTAGAAATTACTGTTAATAAGAGAAAAAGGACAACTAAAGGATGTGGGCGTTTGATTCTAACGGGTTTCAAAATTACATCCGAAATGAAAAAAAATATAATGAAAATTCCGAAGTAGTAAAGAAAGAATATCTTCGGAAATTCGTATATTTCATTTGTTCCTCCTCCGAATATTAACGGGGTGAAAAACATAAGGACTGAATAAAATAACAGATAGGGCTTTCTCAAAGTGTTTTCAATTGACTGAAACATTCTCATGGTAGTAATATGATAACAGTAACGAACAATGTTTTTCCAAATCGTTGTCCGTCACCGTGCAAACTGCACATAAAGTATGCTGTCCAAACTTTTAATTAAACTAATAGACAAAGCAATAATACCGGCCGTGTTGCTTCTGGCTTCAAGAATAATTTCTATCGTTTTGGTTTCAAGATACCTTGGAATAAGTTTCAAAATCACTCAAAAAGGGTTTATATTTCAAAGCTCTTACGATTATCTGAAAGTCAATTCATACTCTATTCTTTTTATGATAATAGTTCTTATTGCCGGTCTGGGATACGTGATCATAAAGGCGCTTATTTTTCACAGTTCGCATATTAAACCTTCCACTACCTCAAGATTATTTTCAATAAGAGCCCAATCTTTGATTCAGGATTCCTATGAAATATATACCCAGGGAGCCGTCTGGCTATCTTACTCCTATCTTCTTCTCATAGTAACGGCAGTAATGGCCATGTCGGATTTGGTATATACGTGGGTTTTCTATCTGATGCTCGGGGTATCAATTCTGGTGACACTTATATTCATTTTTGATGCCGAAGAGGAAATAAAAATGAAAAAGGATAGCAGGGAGTGGCTTGATAACGATAAGAAATATCTCGAAAAACCGGGAGAATTAGAATGAAAAAAATAGCAAAGGTAGGCCTAAATGGAATATTACTCGTTATATTTTTAGCTGTATTAATTCTGCCCATAGGGTTTATGGGTACTATGAATTACGAAGAAAGCGGTAATGTTCTTTCGGCTCAGGATACCAATGAGGAGCCGACAATGAAAACCATAAATGACCCTGAGGCAGATGTTCCGGATGAAGTTGAAGAATTTATACTGAAAATGGAAAGAGAATATTATCAGAAACAATTCGAGAATACTTCGGAAGAGATGGGGAACGGTGTAGAAGAAGGAGAGAAAGATAAGCAACAAAATACAGAGGAAAATGAAACAGATGATAAAAATACCGAAGACGCCGAAGAATTAAAAACCGAAGAAAAAATTGCTAAATAAACTTAAAAACTTGTTAAGAAAAATTAATTAAGACCAGGAAAGACGTATATTATTAAAAATACGGATAAAGCCCAAAGCAGAACCGTAGATAATAGCGGCTTATCTGACAACAGGACCCTTTCAGGAGACTCTCCCTCCCCTTTTTCATAAATTACATAAAGGTATCTGGCGATACCATATATCACCAATGGAATTGTGAGCATCATGAGTTTAGGAGTTTTAAGTACGGAAGGAAGAACTGCGGATATCTTTCCTCCTATCTCTTCGGGGGAAGTCATAAAAGTAAAAAGGGAATAAGTGAGAATTGTGTAGGAAGCAGAGATAGAAATCATGCTGTCCAGCAAATTATCGGGGTAGTGCCTTAGGGTTTTTCTCGTTTCCACTTCTGACGGATTATCGGAAAGCTTGGCGAGAATAGTTTTTTCAGATCTTCTTTTTCCAAAAGCCATTAGCATTGATATTCCGATAGTGGTAAGGATGATCCATGATGATATTGAAGTCCTTGATGCAAATCCTCCCGCCAAAACTCTCATCATAAAACCCGAAGCTACCACAAGGGAATCCAGGATAATTACATTCCTCAAAAAAAGAGAGTAAGCAAATTGAACAACAATATAAAGTATCAACAAAAAGACAAAATAATCATCAAGGTGTGAGAACGAATAAATAATGGAAAAAGAGATGAGTATCACCGCGATTACTATCGCCGTTACAGGGCGGACCTCACCGGAAGCTATGGCTCTGTTTTTCTTTACCGGATGAAGTCTGTCCTTTGGTGCGTCTATTACATCATTTATGAAATAGGCGCCGGAGGAAATGGCACAAAAAGCTACAAATGCCTGTAAAGACCAAGTGAGTACTTCCGTATCAAGTAAAGTACCGGCGAAGAGAGGCGCCGCGAAAACGCTAAGATTTTTCAGCCATTGTCTAGGTCTCGCCGTTCTTACAATATTATATATTTTTCTCATCATTACTTTGATGATATGGCTTTTACACTTTTTTCTCAAGTCTTTGTACAATTTTACATGCTTCAGATGCAACCGAATATACTCCGCTTTATCAATTATCCGGAATCAATTTCGTATCCAAATCCTCTATGAGTTTTGATTATTTTTGAATTTGCTTCCTTTTCAAATTTAACTCTTATACTTCTAACATGAACTTCCACAGTATTACTCAGTACGTCAATTCCTTTTTCCCACACATGGTCGAGAATTTCTTCCTTTGATACGGGCTTTCCCCTGTTTATCATGAGGTACTCCAAAAGGTCAAATTCTTTTCTTCGTAAATAAATAAAATTATCATTGGCATAAAACTTTTTATTCTTCACATCCAGTTTTATATTTCCCCACTTCAGAAAATTTTCACAATTGTTGTGATTCCCATTTCTTCTAGCCAAAACATTTGTCTGCAAGATAATCTCATCTATACTCGCCTTATCGGAAATCATAACATCAACACCGGCATCAAAACCCATAACCCTATCTGAACTATTTTCTTTATCCGAAAGCAAGGCGATAGGGGAGTTTACATCACAATTTCTCATTGTTCTGCATAATTCCATTCCATCCATGTCAGACAAAGAGGGACCAATGATAATGGAATCATAGTAAGTTGACTCGGAAAGAATGAGTGCTTTTGAAGCAGAGGACGCAGTGTCAACAACGAAAACACTTTTAAGTTTGAGAGTTAATTCTTTAATTATCCCTTTATTGATTCCAGCTAGAAGTATTCTCATTTTTTCTCACATTATTCTTAGCAAGCTCTCAATATTTTTTCCGAAGAACATTAAAAGAAAATTAAATCTCGGGGGACCAACATCGGGCTACGTACCGGAAAACCTTTTAGCTTGCGGGCGGAGACACTTCTCCCTTATGATTTGAAGTGATATTAAAAAATATAAGAATTGAAGCTACAACACCTACAATCAAAAATGTGACTTTCAACACTACTCTCTCAGGAGACAAAAGGCCAATTATTCCAAAAATGGCTGTAGCAAACCAATAAAATAAAGCTACTTTGCTGACACTCCAGCCTTTATCCAGCAAAATATGGTGAAGATGACCCCTATCACCTTTTAACGGATTTTTCCCTTTCAAAATTCTTCTGCCTACTGTTACTAAAGCGTCCAAAAACGGTATCAGAAGTATCAATACCGAAACTGCTATTTTTGCCTGTGCCAAAATAGCCAAACTCGCAATTACCAATCCTGCAGACATTGCCCCAAAACCCCACATTATTTTTGATGGGTGCCAATTATATTTAACAGAACCGAAAGCTGCCCCTGCGCTTATAACCGATAATAAGGCAATCTGGTGATGAATTTCTGTTAACTCTTTGAATCTCAAAGCTAATATAGCAATTAACAAAGAAGCTATTCCGACAATACCTGGAAATTGACCATCTACTCCGTTAGACCAGGACAGTACATTCATTATCCACACTATCCACAAAGAAGTAACTGCTACAGGAACCAAAGGAATAGCCCTACTTCCCATCTTCATTTCAAATACATTGAGAGAAATAAAACCTCCGAATGGGTTACTAATCGTATAAATCGTAACACCGGATAAAACAACAGGTAAAACGCTAACAAAAAGCAAGAATAACCTAAGAAAAGGATTTTCTAATAATCTATATCGTGATTTCGGATGAGTATTCTGATAATCATCTAATATTCCCAAAGTAGCTGTCATTATTATTGAAATGTATAAACCGGAAAAATTTTTGTTAAAGCCGACAAAAATAGCCGCGGAAATTAAAAATACAATAGCGTAAATAAATCCGCCGCCTCTGGCCGATGGGGCTTGCAAAATCATTCCGGGATGATCATGAATCTTCGGGTTTGTTACCAAATTCTTCTTTTTCGCAAACTCTATAAAATAAGGCATGAAAAAATTCATAAACAACGCTGAGAAAAAAAGCGCCGGGAGCAGATTTATGTAAATAGGGTTTATGATAGGTTTGAAAGGAATTGAGGATATTCTTATTATTCTGACAACGGAGCCTATTAAAAACACATTTGCAAAAAGGACGAGATACCAAACCATATCTTCCAAATACCTAAGATAATACTTATTAAGGATAGCCAGTAGAAGACCCAGTAAATTTACAGCGAGACTGGTAAGAGGAATAAGATACAGCATAAATCTCGGTGCAAGTTGAGAATCTCCCCAGTTTCTTGTATACCAAAATGGCACATAATCGTTCAAGAACTTAAATCTGCTTAAGATATAGAGAAATAGTAACAAAGAAAGCAAAGTGTTTAACAGAAAATTGGAAAGATTTCTATCCTTTAATCTCTCCAATGCATATTCGGTTGTCTTAGCGATCCTCTTATTTAACTTCATTTATCTTATCTTCGGAGTATGATAAAGATCTTTAAATCTCTTTCCAAGAACCATCATGGTTTGCGCGTGCAGTGTAGGAAAAAAAGAATACGTAAGAAGATTTATTGTTATCAATGGGGCTTCAAAATAGGTCAATATTTTCCTGAATGGACTCCAGTTTTCAGGCGGCGGAGCAGAAAATTTTTTCCTAAAGTACACACCGGGAACCATAAAAACCATTGTCAGAGTAAGTATGAAACTCATGATCTTCGGCAAACTGTAAGCAAAATTTGACTGTCTGACATATGGGTTCACCAAAGTTACTATCATAAATCCAAAAGTTATCAGAAACACTATATCGGTAAGCACGACCCGTTCTTTTATATGTCTGTTCAACCACTTTATTTTTGTTGAAAACTTAATGTCGTTTCTCTTCATGAAAGTTTTTACTGAAAGCGGAAAATCGATTGCTCCCCAACTCCACCTCAAAAGCTGCTTGTATAAGCTTTTATGTGAATCCCTAAATGTTTTACCCTCGACCGCATCAGCAGAATAAGGAATATAATGGGGTACCCCATCAAAATTTCCGTTTCTGGCAAAAAAAGCTCTCCAATAAAAGATGGTGTCGTCAGCTCCCAAAGCAACATCAAAATAATCCGCATCTATCAAAGTCTGAAGTGAAACTGAAAAAGCCGAAAAACATTTTCTTATTTTTCCCTTTGATACTGCCCAGTCAGATATTACTCCTAAAGTTACCGAATTAGCTTCCAATCTCATTAACAAGGGGACTCTCCAAAGATTATTATCAAATAAGGGAACTGCAGAAGAATAAAAGTGATTATCTCTATTGTCAGTGGTTAGATATAAATGTGTTAATCTAGCTATGTACTGCCTATTTAAAACATGGTCGGAATCCATATTGCTGAAAATATAATTCCTTATGTTCTCGCCTCTTTTTCTCAATTCCTCAACGGCGTGAGATGACCCCCAAGCACGGTTTGCACCCCCATCCCCTATAGCCTCGCCGGGAATTCCAGCAGGATGGATAAAAAACATAAGGCTATTAAGATTCTTGTCTCTGCTTCCTATTATCTTCTTTATACGCTGAATAACTTCCTCGGAATATTTTTGCTCTACAGTAAAAACAAGCGATATTTGAGAGACAGGGAATGTCTGGTTAAAAATGCTATTTATAGAATCTCTTAACACGGCCTCCGGTTCGTTCACGACAGGAATGATGATTATATGTCTTACATCCTCAAGTCTTGCTGGCAGAGTTTTTTTATCCGGAAGAGTTGAAAAATCAAGCTTTCGGCAATTTAAATACCAATCTTCGGCCATTTCCTCTTTGTACCGCCTATAACCGGAAAACAAACCATAAGTATGAACACAGGCAATATAACTCCAATACACCGTTAGAAAGGTAAGAACGTACACTACGGCTTCCGGAAAAAGTATTCCAAGCCATACAGGAGAAAGAAGCAGGCCCCATGTTAAAATACCCAAGTTAATCTCCAAGAGCCTACCGACCAGCTTATCGTGTTTTTCTACAAATTTAGCTAACATAAATTAAAAAGAGAGCAGGTATTGCCGCACGATAACTCTGATATCTCTTCAAATGGCTTTTGTCTTATTTGTGCGACTTTCTCAGCAACGATTTTAACATACTTAGGATAATTTATCTCTCCACGCATTGTTTGCGGAGGAAGATACGGCGCATCGGTTTCAAGCAAAAATCTGTCATCCGGAACATTTTTAACCACTTTTATGAGCGTGTCTTTTTTAGGGTAACCTATAAGATTTGTAAAAGAAATGTAAAAACCGATATCCAAAACTTTCTTTGCAAATTCCCAATCCGAATCAAAACAATGAACAACACCTCTAAAGTCACTTCCGGAGTGTTTTTTAAGAATTTCCAAAACCGAGTCATCACATTTTCTGTCATGGACAATGACGGGGAGCTTATGTTCTTTGGCAAAAATCACCTGCATCTCAAAAAGTTCTTCCTGCTGATTTAAATCTCTTGAAGTTTTTTCCGCTAAAACATCCATACCGCACTCCCCGACAGCTACAATTTTATTTGATTTTTTCAGATTCCCATCAAGAGAAATTCTCAACTCATCAAGAGAAATGCCAATATCCTCGTAAGGATGAATTCCTATTGCGCAAAATACCTGACGATAAGCACCGGATATATCTATCGCCTTTCTGTTCTCGTCCATGGAAGTACCTATATTTATCATCTTCCCTACTCCAAAATCTCCGGCTTCCGATATTATCACGTCGATGCTTTTTTCGTACTTTTTATGAGATAAATGACAATGGGAATCTATCAGCATAATAGTATTATAGCTTCAATCTCATAAACACACTAAACAAATATATTTACTCGATTAATAATTAATGGGGAAATTTTTGTTACCTTATTAACCTACCAATTAATCCAGCAATTTTTTGAATTCGTCGCCGTCAATAGTTTCTACTTCCAACAGTTTATTTGCAACCCTATCCAATGTTTCTCTTTTTTCGGTCAGAATTCTCTTAGCTTCTTTATAAGAATTATCAATAATTTTTGTTATCTCTGCGTCAATTTTAGCCGACATCTCCTCACTTATGGGAGCCTTTTCCCCAAATTCCTCTGCAAGCCAGGAAAACTCGGTTCTAGCCTCATAAAATATTGGTCCTAAAGAACTCATACCGTATTCGGTAACCATTTTTCTCGCCAGCTCGGTACATTTCTTTATATCCTCAGCGGCCCCGGCAGTAAGTTCATTAAAAACTGTATCTTCAGCGGCCCTTCCTCCAAGCATAGTGGTCATCATAGAAACTATTCTGGTCTGAGTAAGCTGATATCTATCCCTTTCCGGAGGTAAATCCGTATGCCCAAGAGTCTGCCCTCTTGCCACAATAGAGACTCTCTGAACCGGATCCATATCTTTGACGTTAGCCGCGACAACAGCATGGCCTGCCTCATGATATGCAGTCATTCTCTTCTCATCCTCAGTCTGAAGAGTTCTCCTTTCCGGTCCTATTGTTACTTTTAAGGAAGCTTCGTCCAGATCCTTCTCCGTAATAAAATCTCTATTTTCTCTTGCTGTCAGTATTGCCGCTTCATTTAACATATTTTCAATATCCGCGCCACTAAACCCGACGGTTTTTCTTGCTAATTTTTCAACATTCACAGAAGGGTCGATCGGTTTTCCTCTCATGTGAATCTTTATTATTTCTTCCCTATCTTTAAGATCCGGCAAAGGAATCGTTATTCTTCTGTCAAATCTTCCCGGTCTTACCAAGGCAGAATCAAGCATATCCGGCCTGTTTGTGGCCGCTATTACAATAACATTTGTCCTTACATCAAAACCATCCATTTCAATAAGTATCTGGTTTAAAGTTTGCTCTCTTTCATCGTGACCGCCGCCAATTCCCATTCCCCTCTGCCTTCCGATAGCATCAATTTCATCAATAAAAATAAGGCTAGGCTGTTTTTCACGCGCAGTAGCAAAAAGATCCCTTACACGGGATGACCCGACACCGACCAGCATTTCCATAAACTCACTCCCCGCAACACTAAAGAACGGAACATCTGCTTCCCCGGCAATTGCTCTGGCCAATAAAGTTTTTCCTACACCCGAAGGCCCAACCAACAACACACCTTTCGGAATTCTTGCCCCAAGTTTCCTGTATTTAGCAGGAAACTTCAAAAAGTCCACAATTTCCGACATCTCTTTCTTGGCCTCTTCGCAACCGGCAACATCATTAAAAGTTATCCTCTGCTGGCCTTTTTCAAAAAGTTTCGCTCGGGATTTTCCAAAGGACATCAAATCTCCGCCCTGAGCCCGCATCTGCCTCGTAAAATAATAAAGAATAAGAATTGGCAAACCAAGCATCAATATGGGAGAAAGAATATCCATTATATTTACCTGCTGCTTTACTTCCAACTTACCGGCGATTTTTGATCTATCTACCTGGTTATTGCTTAAAATCTGATCAAAGCTGATAGTGCTCTCCTTCCTGGCGTATACCTTCGTCCCGCTCTTTTTCAAAACCTCAACTTTATCCCCTACAACTGTTATATCCTGAACTTTCTCCTCATTTATGAGTCTCATCACTTCTCCGATAGGAACTTCTTCCTGCGTAAAAGCAGATCCCGTAGAGCTACCAAAGATAAGATAAATCATAAGAAGCAAAAATATGTAGAAGAATATATTATTAAAAATACTCGGTCTTCTAACCTCTATTATCATTTTATTTGGAAGTTTTATTTTCTGATTCTTCTCATGATTCTTTTCATTTCTCGGCTTTTTATTATCTTCTTTTTTTGATTTTTTTTCTTTTTGGGCTTCCATAGCCATCTTTTTGGGCTTCCATAGCCATAAGAGTATACATCAAATAAATGAAATTTTCACAGACTCGAACTTGCCAAATGCAACTCTTAAAAACATAGGCTAACAAAACACAATCTGTTTGCTTATAAACTTACTGGTGCCAGTGGGTGGACTCGAACCACCGACCTAGCGCTTATGAAACGCCCGCTCTAACCCCTGAGCTACACTGGCCTATACAACACAATAAACACCGTTATTATACAGGATTAAATTTTAACAAAAAAAGCGTCTCCCGGCGCCTATTCAACTTATTTATTATTCTTTGGTTGCGGGACCTGGACTCGAACCAGGACCCCCGGATTATGAGCCCGGTGAGGTGCCATTCCTCCATCCCGCGATATTTTTGCAATTACGCAGTTACGACAGTAAATCTAACAGATAAAAATCAATGTGTCAAAACAAAATATCTGCCTTTTTCACAAAATCAGAATTCGTAAATTACTGACTCCCACCACTTTCCACCTCCTATTTTTAATTTTTAATTGTCAAAAAACAACTTGTACCATGAGTACCAATTTCTTTGCTTTTTTTCTGTGGCTTCTACATCTTCCTCATTCCCTTTTTTACTGATATCCGAAAGCACATCACCTCCGGAGGACTCGTTTTCAACTACAACATAAACCTTTTCTCCGGGTTTAATAAGATTAAGCTCATTTCTGGCTTTTTCTTCAACATAATCGTCGGTTTTTTTATATTCAATCTCTTTTTCAATTTCCTGCTTCTCCTTATCTAAGGCCGCTACCTCACCATTAATTTCATCAAGCCTGTTTTTACTTTGCAAAACGTCAAAAGAGGATTTAATAAACCCGAAAGATACCAGGAGTAAAACAATAGTTCCTATGATGTATTTGGATTTACTGCTACCGGACATTAAACCCATAATAGTTAATAAATTGACACTTTTCAATCATTTTGGTACTATGGGCCTATAAGTTTCACCTGTTTTACACTTTGCCCCTGTAAGAAGGTCATCTGCCGGGAGGAAAAATTAAATGAAGTTGCTATCAGCTCATAAAAAATTTATTGAAGAATTAAGATCCGAAGGAAAATCGGAAGCTACGGTTGTTGCATATAGCACGGATATAGAACAGCTGTTATCTTTTTTAGCGGAAAGGGAAATTGAAAATACCGAAGATATAAAAGTAGAGCCAATTGTTTCTTTCATGAAAGATTTGGAAAAGAAAAATTACACACCGAAATCAATTTCAAGAAAAACAAACGCGGTAAGAACTTTTATAAAATACCTGGCAAAAAACGGCTATATGAAGGAAGACATTTCCTCCCAGATAAAACACCCAAAGTTTGAGATAAACGCCCCGAGAATTTTAACTAAAATGGAATACAGAGCCTTAAGAGATGCGTCAAGAAACGACATCAGAAGCTACACAATAATAGAACTACTGCTCCAAACAGGCATAACTATTTCTGAACTTGCCGGAATAGAATTAAAGGACATAGAAATAAAAGGAGATACCGGAAACCTTTTCATCCCAAAGAGAAACAGTAAGATGGAAAGAACAGTTCCGCTGAATAAAGCTGCCGTTGAAGCAATAAACAATTATATAGAGAAAGGACGCCCCAAAATTGAAGGTTCCTTCGATAACCTTTTTATCACAAAAACGGGAAAGCCCATGCTGATAAGAAATATCAGATCTACTATTGATAGATTTTTCAGAATAGCGGGAATTGAAAAGGCTAAGGTCAACGATTTGAGACATACTTTTGTCGCCCATCATCTGGAAAACGGAGTCAGTATTTCTTATTTGGCAAAAGTTGCCGGACACAAAAGAGAATCCACCACCGAAAAGTATCTGGAGTATATAAATAAACCCGAAAGAATGGATAAAACGGAGTTGGGGATTCTGTAAACTTCGTAAACTTAAAAACATTTAAATAATAGAATAAGAGATACCTCGCATACATTTTCCCTCTCCCCTAATTTAGGAGAAACTCTCCAAAATATGCTAATCTTAAGAGGATAGCTATAGATGGTTTCAAAAATAAGGAGAAAAATATGAAACGAAAAACTTTAGCAGGCGTTTTAATAATTTTAGTAATCATAGTCGCCGGAGGTTTGCTTATATCTCGTAAAAGAAGCCCCTCTCCGGGAGTAAAACCCGAGAAAAGCTCGGGCGGGAGTTCGGGAGTCGCTAATGTGGTAGAGGCCAATAACCAGTTTGCTTTTGAATATTACTCCCACTTAAAAAACAGGGAAACCGGAAATATCTTTTTTTCGCCTTTTAGTATCTCTAGCGCCCTGGTAATGACCTATGAAGGAGCAAGAGAACAGACGGCTAAAGAAATGCAATCGGTGTTGCATTTTCCGGCAGATGATAATCTCAGGAGAACAGAGTACCTAAAAATATTCAACGAACTTAACAAAAAAGATAAAAAATATGAACTTAATATTGCAAACGCTCTTTGGGCTCAAGAAGACTATCAGTTTTTGAGTGATTATATTGACACGGTAGAAAAATATTACGGAGGAAAAACTAATAATCTTGATTTCGTAAAAGATCCGGAGGGCTCACGTGTAACAATAAATGATTGGGTGGAAAAACAGACAAAAGACAAGATAAAGGATCTGATACCGCAGGGGGTAATTAACGATATGACAAGACTAGTTCTTACAAACGCGATTTATTTTAAGGGAGAGTGGGTAAAACAGTTCGATAAAGAAAATACAACGGACGAAGATTTTAGAATAAACGAAAATGATTCCGTCAAAGTCCCGATGATGCAAAGAACCGATGAAGAAGCCGAATTCAATTATGCCGAGAACAAAGACCTACAAATTCTCGAGATGCCGTATTCGGGAGAGGACCTGTCAATGCTGATTCTGCTCCCTAAAAATGATGACTTGGCAAAAGTAGAAAATTCATTAAGTACCGAAAATTTAGCTCAGTGGAAAAAAGATTTGAAAAAGCAACGAGTTGAAGTTTTTGTACCCAAGTTTAAATTTGAAACAAAATATCTCATGACCGAAGACCTTAAAGCAATGGGTATGCCGACAGCGTTCGGATTGGGAGCTGACTTTTCCGGAATGGACGGTAAAAAAGATTTATTTATATCGGCAGTGATACACCAAGCTTTCGTGGAAGTAAATGAAGAAGGAACGGAAGCGGCCGCAGCTACCGGGGTAGTTATGATGCTTGGAGCCCTGCCAGGGGAAGAAACAAAAATTCCCGTTTTTCGAGCCGATCATCCGTTCATATTCTTAATTCAGGAGAAAAACTCGGGAAATATATTGTTCGTAGGACGCGTCGTCAACCCAGCATTATAGAATTTGGGTAGATAAAGATAAATAGGATTGGGTCGAATTGGGTTGGGTGAGAAAGACTTCCAAGGTTTAATTCTGGTGGGTGATCCAGGACTCGAACCTGGAACCGAGCGTGTATAAGACGCTTGCTCTACCAATTGAGCTAATCACCCTAACGTTCATCTAACCTAATATCCTTGGTCATTCTCTCGCCAAGACTCGAGCTGTACCGCTTTATCTTCCTGGTCAAGATTATCTCCGGTTGTCGCTACGCTCCAACAGGAGCTAATCACCCTAACGTTCATCTAACCTGATATTCTTGGCACCCTCTCACCGGGGCTCGCTGTCGCTCGTTGATTTAAACTTCTTCCGCCAAAAAATCTTCGACCGCCTCCTCTTTTTTTAGATCTTTCCTTCGCTGGACAATACTATCTTTTTCTATCATTTGCAACAATTCCTCCACCACAACAACCAGAGCATTCTCCAATGTAAAAGACGTTTCATCCGAAAAATATTTTTTACCGTTCAGATCCAAATCAGCCCTTACTTCAAACCTATCATCCGGAACAGCGTTTAAAACTACTCTTGCAAAACATGAGCCCTCGGGCAAATTTTTCGTTCTGCTTTCAATTCTTTCAAATTTTTCTTTTGTCAAGGCCTCCATACTCGGAGAGAGATCTATATTATCGGAAGTTATTTGGTACTGCATAATTTTATTTTACCATCTTAAAATTATAGGCATACCCTAAAATCATATTTTTGCTAAAATAGAGACATGAAAAAATTAAAAACTTTCTGGTATGTTTTAAAAAACAGCATAACTTCTCCTAAGTACTACAAAGATGTACTAAAGACGGACCTTAAATTCTCAATAAAGTATTTTCTGATGCTGTCCGTTTTTGCGTCAATAATATATTCGCTTTATGCAAGCATAAAGACAGTTCCGCAAACGATAAGTACGGTAAAAATCATGACGTCGCAAATCAGAGAAAAATTCCCCGATGAATTAGTTATTAATTTTAAAGACGGGAGCTGGGAAGCAAACGAACCAGAACCAATAATTATTCCGATGCCTTCTGTTTCATCCGAGGAAGATGCACATCTGCCGGATAATTTAATAGTTTTTGATAAAAATGGAACTATAGATTCTCTCGGAAGCTACAATACATATGTTCTGGTAAATGAGGAAAATATTTTGTACAGGTCTTATGGATATGAGACCGACCCGAAAAAAGTATCAACCCAACCTCTGAAAAATATTCCCAACGTTACACTTGATAAAAGTACTATTAATTCCAGACTGGAAACGGCAGATAAATTTGTTAAGGCGGCTCCGTATGTAATGCCAATATTTATATGCCTCTACGCTTTTATATTTAACTACATCGGAGGAGCATTATTTTACTCTTTGCTTATAGCGTTGTTTCTGCAATTAATAGCATTTTTCGCAAAAAGGAAGATTGGTTACCAAAAGGCCTGCCAAATTTCTATTCATGCTATGACGGCGCCTATAATACTGCAGTTAATAGCTTCATTTTTCCCACAGATAAGTATGTACACGGTGGTTTGGTTTATCATATTAAGTATCGCTTTAGCTATTTACTTTATGTTTAAAATGGAAGATAAGGATTTAAGAAAAATTGAAAAAGTGTAAAAGGTGTGAGAAGCACGGGATGGGTTGTTAAGTTTCCTGAAATTGAGGATTTTATCGGGTGTTGATATAATCTCGCTCGGTAACCTTGCGGTTGAGCTTTAGAAATGTTATTTCTTTAAGTGAATCTTTGACAAATTAAGAAGTTTGTGTTTTTGAAAATGGTCCCCTGTAGCTCAATGGTAGAGCGTCCGGCTGTTAACCGGCAGGTTCGTGGTTCGAGTCCACGCGGGGGAGCCAAGCTTGACGAGAGGCTAAATTGGCTATCTTGTCAAACGGTTTTATCCAGTCAAATCGGACTTTTTTACCCTTTAACTCTAAGTTCTGAAGTGTCATTTTTAAAAGTAGCCGTTTTTCGTGGGCTTCAAGCTTTCAAACAACTTACCTGCGTTAGAAGCCAGTTTTAGCAGGTATTCTAAAGTCAAATAGTACTCTTCGTCGGCATAGTTTAGCTTGCTAATTTTCTTTGTAATTTCTTTTTGTTTTGCCCGATACTTTTTTCGTTTTTCCTCATAACTATCCTTAGTAATCCTACTTATCATATTTTATTAATTTTTGATAAAATCTATAACTGCATTAAGTTATGTTGAGAAAAATATCTCTAAAGTCAGACAGGAAAAAACCTCTTAGTAGGATTACTAAAATCTCAGCTTCCGTTTGGTTGGCTTGTATTCTTGGCGTCTTTGCAATTATTGGCTATGTTGTTGGTATTAGGAAGGAATTATTTGATAAGGCACCTGATGTTTTTATGTTTTCACTTCTTGGCTTAATCTTATTAGGATGTTTGGCTTTCTTGGTAGGAGTAGTGAGTTTTACTGCACAGCTTATAACTAAGAGATCTAAAAAGAAGCAAAATATTTTCATTTTTCTCATTAAGTTGTTTTTTATTCTCGCAATTTTACCCCTCTATTTATTGATTTATATTCTTAAACCCCTTGAGATTATTAAAAGGTTGAGGCACGGCGGGCTCAAGGGATTACTAAAATCAGTTCGTCTGAAACCATTTTTGTGCAAAGCAATTGCTTTGGTTCTAGTTGGAGTTATTATCTTTCCTATTTGGATTGGCGGGTATGCAACTATTGGAGCTTTGGTTGCCAGTCAACTTGGCTATATAACTGAGGATACGGACATCGTGGGGACAGGTTCAATGTATCCAACTTGGGAAAAGGGAACTAAGGGCAAGAGTAACAAAGAATTAGCAAAAGAGATAGTCTCAACGGCTGGCTTCTTGCCTTATCCTAATGGGATTGTTATAGGAGGAAGAAGGTTTTTGGGGCATACATTAGGAAGGGGCGACATAATCATTTGGGAAAATGATGCCACAAGAGAATTAACAAGCAGAGACGGGGCCGAGCCTACAGGTTTATTAAAGAGAATCATCGGATTACCAGGAGATACGATAGAGCTTAGAGACGGCGTTGTTTATCTTAATGGGGAGCCACAGAAGGAACCTTATATTGCTAAACCACGCTCAACATTTGGTGAGAAATTCTTAAAAGAATGCCAAGTAGTTACCGTCCCTCAAGATGCAGTTTTTGCTATGGGAGATAATAGAAAAGGCAGTTCTGACTCAAGAGAAATCGGTTTTGCTCCGATTAAGGACATTACTCATGTTCTTCCTCTTGAAAAGCAAAAAGGCAAGTTAGATAAAAACTGGCGCGACACAACCAATGATTTGGCTGACACAGCAAAACCAATAATAGACAGAAGTCGGTTTGTTGAGCTTCTTAATGAAAAACGCAAAGAAAATGGAGCGACCCCAGTAAAATATGAGCCGAAATTAGATGCTTCTGCAAAAATAAGAGGCGAGTCGCTCTTAAAGCACAATTCAATTCAAGAGCAGACTTCCTATGATGTAGTTTCAAGTGCGATGTCAAAAGCTGGTTATTGGAATAGTTATGTTTGGGAATGGTCGTTAGAAGGATACTACACCGCTGAAGAGTTGGTCGAGGATTATCTTGAGAGAGATACAACAGATGCTAAAAATGTGTGGTTTGATAAAAAATTTGACGATATAGGCATCGGGGAAGTCCAGGGAGAGTTAAATGGGTGTCCTACACAGCTCATTGTTGTCCATGCGGCTGGGTATACTCCACCTAACTACGAAGGTGAGGATATAGAGTTTTGGAAGACAAGTCTTTCCAGACTAAGAGAGATACAACCAAGTTGGAAAAAATTAAAAGAACATAAAGAATTTTACGAAAAGAATAAACAAGATGTTGATAGAATCAATGAGATTATTTCTATAAGAATTGCCAATATTTCAACTATCGTGGCTAAAATGGAAGCAAACCAGTGGTTAAGCACTACCGAACAAAAAATGATAGACCAAGATAAGCCTTTGTATGATGAGCAGAAAGCAATAGCGACAAGGTTAAATAGTCGCTAAAGCTGGTTGGGTTGATTTAATCCCAAACTCTCAATAGTTTGTTTTTTTGTGGTAATGCAAGTTGCAAAGACCGAGCAAAGCAATTTATATTTTTTGAATCCCAGCGAAGTATTATTTTATACGAGCGGTTACGATGTGCATTTTGAGAAAACATCTGTACCAAACTAGTTTAATATTGTAGAACGGGCTCATCACTGGAATGATCCACCATGTTGTTGCTTACAGGATTTAGTTATTAAATATGAATATTCAAATCAAGATGAATTGCAATTCAAACCTATCAGATACATCGAGCACAACAGTTTCCCCCACAGATATCTTGTAAATCCCTTGTTGTTCTGATATATAATCCAATTAGATTAAATAAACATGAAAAAAATACCATGGAAATACATATTACTTGGGATTGTTGGTTTAGTCTTACCTCCCCTGTTACCTTTATTAGTGTCGATTTTTATCTCATATAAAATATACAAATCGGGTACAAAACGTAGATGGGTACTTATAGTTTTAACGGCATTGATCGGATTGACTGCAACTCCTCGTTGGATAGAATTATTTCCAAATAACACAGGCAACTCAAGTATCCGGCAACAAAAAGAGGTTACGGAAATCAAGGAAACAACACCTTCTACAAATACGGCTACCGAACAATCAACACAACCGCAAACAGCAGGGGCTGCAGAGCAGAAAGAACAACCCAACCAACCTACACGTGAAAAAACAACCGTAACAAAAGTAATTGACGGCGACACTATAGAAATTACAGACGGATTAAAGGTTAGGTACATCGGCATGGATACTCCTGAAATATCCGGTACTGTAGAGTGCTATGGGCAAGAGGCAGCAAATAAAAACAAGGAACTTGTTGAAGGAAAAGAAATTGAGATGGAAAAGGATGTTTCTGAAACTGATAAATATGGCAGACTGCTACGATATATTTATTTAGATGGAAAAATGATTAACGAGTCTCTTTTAAAAGAGGGTTACGCAAAAATTGCTACTTATCCCCCCGATGTAAAATACCAAAATATATTTTTAGCGGCTGAGCAAGAAGCCAGAAATAATAGTAGGGGTTTATGGGGAAACCTGTGTAATCCAACAAAAACAGAGGAAGTTGAGCCCACTATACCACAACCTATTATACAGAACCCTTCTGCTAGTTATACATGTAATTGCAGTAAAACTTGCACACAAATGAGTTCTTGTGAAGAGGCTTACTATCAGTTGAATACTTGTGGATGTTTAAAAAGAGATGGGGATGATGACGGAATACCCTGCGAATCTATTTGTAATTGATTTTAAAATCCGAGGTTAAATTACAGGTAATACATTTACCCGATGGCATAGATGATAATTCTTTTTGGAGATATATCAGGCAATGTAAACGCATTCGTCTGATCTACTCTCAAAAAAGGTTCTAACGTTTTTCACGGTGTTGAGCCACATATCCTATAGTACTTGACAGAACTTCAATTTTAAGTTATAATAACAATAATGATAGAAATTCCTACACATATGTGCTAGGTCACTCAAAATATCGAGTAAGAGGATGCTTTTACCTATCATAAAAGCAAATAACACACAAGGAGTTCTGGATGGAACATGTAATAAATATTGTTAATGGCCCAAATCTTTTAGACCTCACGCTCTCTCTCTTGCAGGGCAACCAGAAGGATCGCCTATCTGTCCGTTTTGCAACAGAAAAAGGCACTATAGAAGTAGTTGTCAATGGATTACTTCGAGAGGACGGCTCCGGTAAATCCTGGATTGTAAAAGGATACGTTCTTGGACCGAGTCCTGTGGAATCCAGCCGAGTAGATATATATTTTCGTACGGATAAACGCAAGGGGGTAGTCAAAAGAGATCAGTAGTACAGAACACATACCGTCGTAAGGCAATAGAAAAATCAAAGATGATTTTTTTGTAACCCCAAGACGGTATCGTTTTTTTACACTATACTTTCAACCAAATCACAAACCTTCTCACTATAACTAAAAGTTCGAAAATCATCCCACCTGGCGAGCCAGCTTTGACGAGAGGCGTAAAAAGCCACCTTATCAAAGGGTTTTATCCAGTCATATCGGACTTTTTTGCCCCTTAGCTTCAAGTTCTGAAGTGTCATCTTCAAAAGTAGCCATTTTTCTTCGGGTTCAGAACTTTCAAACAGTTTACCAATCTTTTTTGTAATTTCTTTCTGTTTTGCCCGATACTCTTTTCGTTTTTTCTCATACTTGTGTAATCCTCCATTATTCGCTGAACTCATTAGGAAAGTGATTCGGTGGATTAATGTGGACTAATAAGAATGGAATAGTTCACCATATCTTCTGAAAAAGGAAACTCAAAAGGTCTCCCATGTGTCCAAAAATCTCTAACAAAATCATTAAAATCCTTTGAATCCTGTTCCAGATCACTATACCTTATAAGGGTACTTGCCTCAAAGTTATCGTTAGGCTCCTCTTGTTGCTTCTTCGCTATATCAATTGACGCCGCTATCAAAGGTCCTGCAATTTTCTCATATTCATCAGCTGGAAGCTTTCTAAAAAACGGTACTTCTGCATCAACAAAACTGTGAATTGCCATAATAACTTTCCTTCCCCTCCCTTTGCCATAGTTCTCACGAGTAACGATTTTTATATAGTTTTGAATATTCTGCTCGTCAACACCATTTTTCGAAAATTCATCTCTTATCATTTTTTCAATATTAGGATCCTCTAAACGTGGGGCATTCACAGGATACTCATCTATACTCTCTATTACCTCACTAAGCCCATCATTGTTCGCATCACCTACGACTATCTCTCCTCTTGATGTATAAAATGGCGAGTATAGTACTTTCTTTTCAAAATCACTGCTATATATCGGGTGAATTTTATCGCCAACAATGGTTAAAAACACCGTTTCAACTTGGTGTGGACCTGTCGCCATATTCCACTGAAGATACTGTTTCTGGCTTTTTGTATTCAGATTAATAACTTTATACAAAGTTGTGGGGTATAAGGACATCCCATCCCATAAAGTAGCGATCTTCTTCCCGTTGTTATCATAAACTTCAATATTAATAAGGTTATCCTGCACTTCCACTACATTAACTTTTTCACTAACACCATCACCATTGAAATCAACAGCTATAGTTGTACTTACTTCCGGTTGCTTACTCGACACATTTTCAACAACGGTTTGTTTATGCGGGTTTTTCATTAGGAAAACAGCTACGACTGCAGATACTAAGATAAACACAAGTAGAACTATCAAGATTTTTCTATTCTTCATTATTTTCATTGGGATACTATATGTATAGTATCATCAAAGCCTGTTCAATACGAGGTTTACAACAATGGAGATTAGAAGTACCAATGAAATCTTTCATTACTCTGCGACCATTTTGAAAAACTAAAATGTATTTTAAAAATCAGATCGAATCAACAATACCTCCGGGATTAATAATACCAACCCCATCTTTTGTATGAGCAACAGTCTTTTTTGCAATTTCCATAAAATCGGGAAAATTCAACACATCATTCTTCTGTAGACACAGGGCTGCCAACCCCGCCAAATAAGGTTCCGCCCAGCTCATACCACCCTTTTCTTCATAAATATATGAAATATCATCTCTATAATCGGCATACGCCCGGTAATCTGTAGGAACAATGATAGAGTCTTTTCTTACCCTGCCATTCAAATACAAAGCGGGCTTATACGTAAGCGGGTCGTCTTTATCGGTATCGGAACCGCCCCCTATAAAGTTCAGGTGACGATTGGTGATATAAAAAACAAAAATACCGCTCCTAAGAGCTTTATCAACACTATTCTTAAAATCTATCAAACCTTCTTCCTCAACACCGTTTTTATAACCTATAGATATACTTACGACCCTTATCCGTTCTTTTAAAGATTTTTCCAAATTAAACCTAATTATTCCGTTCAAAGAGTTTGAAATTGCTTTAAACGAGCGGCCCGATTTATTTGCAAAATAATACAAGGAAACTTCGGGAGCGACCCCGCAATCGGCTCCGCACAATAAACTACTTACAGCAGATCCGTGCATTGACGGATGCTCGTCAATATTCTCAGACTCAATGTACCTCTCAATCCGATCTTTATATTCTATATGAGTCAGCCTCAATTTCTGATCAATTATTGCCACCTTAACACCTTTGCCGGTGAAGCCTCTTTTATGTAAATCTCTTATTCCAAGTCCGGGATTTTTTCCTTCCTCTAAAAAGTCTTTAGACATAAGGAAACAGCGTAAATATAAATGAAGAACATTAAAAGTAGAGCAATACCTATCC
>DAOPPB010000002.1:0-55669 GCA_035358315.1 bacterium | reverse complement strand
ATCTCCTGTAAAGATTTTTCTCCTATATTTTTTATATCTTCCAGCTCCTCATTAGTCTTTTAGCTAGTTCCTGAAGGGTGTTTATCTTGCTCTTTTTTAGGGCGTTTATGGTTCTGGTCTGCAAGGGGAGGTCTTCTACAGAAAAGTCCTCATTTGTTTTAATTCCGGTTCTGGTTTTTTCCTGAATCTTTTCTTCCGAAGAGTCTTGTTTCCACTCTTCAACTTTCTCGTAATATTCTTTTAATATTTTGGCAGACTCTCTTATTGCTTCCTTCGGAGAAATACTACCATCGGTTTCTACTGTCAGCGTTATTTTATCTAAATCTGTTCTCCCCCCAAATCTGGTAGGTTCTATTTCATAATTGGCACTAACTATAGGGGAGAAAAGAGCATCCAAAATTACAACTCCTACTTTTGAGGTTTGCCTATCTTCCATCGGAGAATATCCTATTCCTTGTTCTACAACTATTTCCATTTCCAGCTTTGATTTAGCATCTGCCAGTGTAGCTATGTGCTGATCTTTATTCATAACTTCAACATCTGATGTAAGTTCTATATCCTTAGCGGTAACTTTCCCCGGACCTTTTTTACTTAATGTAACAACAACAGGCTCGCTTGAGTGACTCTTGAATCGGATCTTTTTTAAATTCAGGGTAATTTCCACTATATCTTCCTTTACTCCTTGTAGTGTGGTGAACTGATGAGCAGCGCCGTTTATTTTTACTTGCGTAGCGGCCGCACCTCTGATGGAAGTTAGGAGAACTCTTCTAAAGGCGTTTGCCAGTGTATACCCGAAACCTGTTGGCAGTGGTTCAAATGAGTAAACGCCCGTATTTCCATCTTCCTTGATAGTATTTATTTTTAAATTTTCTTTTGTGGCTTCCATTTTTTCCTCCTCAAAAACTTCGCGTTTTTGCAAAGTTTTCAAAATTATCTTGAATAAAACTCTATGATTGACTGAATGTCAATTTTTTCCTGAAGATCTTCCTCTGTGGGCAGTCTTAGATATTTAACATATTTTTCCTTAACGTTCGCTTCCAGCCAATCGGGCATAATAAAGCCCTCTCTTAAACTGATTTTTTCAAAATCAACGGGTTTTATTATATCCCCAATTTTAATTTGCATTGATGGAATATTTACCTTTTTTCCGTTTACCATGAACAAGCCCCTTCTTATGTTTTGTCTAGCCTGTGCTCTTGATACTGCAAACCCGCTTCTGTAAACAAGATTATCAAATCTTGATTCCAACTTTTGCATTAAAATGTCTCCGGAAACACCTTTCGCTCTCAACGCATCGTTTATATAATTTCTGAATTGTTTTTCCATAACGCCGTAAAGTCTTTTTGCCTTTTGTTTTTCTCTTAGCTGCTTTCCGTATTCGGACAAAGCTTTTCTTGAGGTTCCATGCTGCCCCGGAGCCTGACTTTTATTATTTAAGGGGCATTTGTCGCTCTCGCATCTTTTACCTTTTAAGTAGAGTTTAACTCCCTCTCTCCTGCACATTCTGCATTTTGGTCCTACATATCTTGCCATCTATACTCTCCTCCTGTTCTTAGGCCTGCACCCGTTATGCGGTATAGGTGTTTGGTCCGAAATTGAAGTGATATTTAACCCTGCTGTTTTCAAAGCTTTTATTGAAGAAATTCTCCCCATCCCGGGTCCTTTTACAAAAACGGATACGTCTCTTATCCCGGCGTTAAAAGCAGACGCTCCGGCTTCTTCTGCTGCTCTTGTGGCTGCGTACGGAGTAGATTTACGTGACCCTTTAAAACCGGATTTTCCGGCACTTCCGGAGAAAAGGGTATTTCCCATTTCATCCGTAATAGTAATTATTGTATTGTTCATACCGGCGACAATATAAGCTCTTCCGGTAGATGGTATTTGTTTTTCTTTCTTTTTCTTCGGCATATTTGTTATCCTTTTATACCCTTATTTCTTAGTTAATTTTCTCTTTTGACCCCCGACCGTTTTCTTCTTTCCTTTTCTTGTTCTGGCGTTTGTTCTGGTTCTTTGGCCCCTGACAGGAAGACCAAGCTGGTGTCTTAGACCCCTGTAACTTTTTATCTCTTTTAATCTTCTTATATTTGAAGCAGTTATTCTTCTAAGCTCCCCTTCTATGGGTATGCCCATAGAAGATATCGCATTATTTATTTCAGCTATTTCCGTGTCAGTTAAATCCTTAGCTCTTTTATCAGGATTGATGTTAGCCATTTTCAAAACTTTTCTGGAAGTGGTTAAACCGATTCCCTCAATGTAAGTTAACGATATTTCTATTCTTTTTTCATTAGGTATATCAACACCTTTAATACGGGGCATATTTAACCTTGTCTTTGTTTGTGCTTGGGGTTTCTTTTACAAATAACCCTGACAACACCTTTTCTTCTAATTACTTTGCAATCTTTGCAAATAGGTTTTACTGATGAACGAACTTTCATTTTATTTTATTTTAAACGAAAAGTAATTCTTCCTCTTGTTAGATCGTGAGGGGAAAACTCCACTTTTACCCTGTCTCCGATTAAAACTCTAATGTGTTGTTTTCTCATCTTCCCCGATATCACGGCCAGCGCTTCCGTCTCATCGTCAAATCGTACTTTGAACATGCCGCTCATTTGAGCTTCAACTACTTTTCCTTCTTTTGTAATTACTTCCTTTGTAGTCATCCTTTAAACGACGCGCTTGATTGTATCAGAACAACTTTTTCAGGTCAATAACCCAAATATTTCTGAATTTGGGCCCTTATTTTTTGTATTTCTATAACTTATCAACGCGATTTATTCGCGATATTAATGATTAATATTATCATCACTTATTGAAAAAGCAATGAAAAAAAGGTTTAATGTAACGGATGTTGGATATTAATTTTATAAAGAAAAACAGCACACGGGTTAAAGAAGTAATTGAACAGAGAGGCATAAAAGGTGTAAATGTCGATGAGCTTCTGAAAATTTATGATGAGTATCTCGAAGTTCTGAAAAATGTTGAGAAGCTTAGAAATTTAAGAAATGAGATATCTTCAAAAATACCCGCGCTGTCAGATAGTGCTGAGAAGAAAGATTTAATATTCAAGGCGTCGTCGCTAAAAGAGGAGCTTTCACTATCTGAGAAGGAGATGAATGAGCTGAAAAAAAAGATTGATGAGTTTTTGCCTTTTATACCTAATATCGTATCAGAGGAAATGCCTATCGGTAAGGACGAGCATGATAATGTAATAGTGAAAGTTTGGAATCCGGGAGAGGGCTATGTAAATATTGATAAGCCGGTTAAATATGATGGTATTTCCTACGCCCCGAAAACTGATTTTCCTTATAAGGATCATGTGGACCTCGGAGAAAAGTTGGATATTATTGATGTCAGGCAGAGCGGGAAGGTGTCGGGGAGCAGGTTTTGTTACCTTAAAAATGAAGCAGTAATAATCCAGGATGCTATATCCTCACTTTTGAAGGAAGAGCTATTAAAAAGAGGATTCACTCCGATGATTCCTCCTCTTCTTGTAAAAGAAAGATCTTTATTCGGAACATCACATTTTCCCGAAGGAAGGTCGCAGGTTTATGAAATAAAAAATGAAAATGTAGAAGAAGGTGAGGCGCTGTTTTTGGTAGGTTCTTCAGAACCGTCAAATTTTTCATATTTTATGGATAAGGTTTTGAAGGAAGAAGAGTTGCCGGTAAAAATATATGCACAAACAACATGTTTTAGAAGTGAGGTTGGTTCGTGGGGAAAAGATGTCAGGGGAATAAAGCGCGTGCATCAGTTTGATAAACTGGAAATGAATGCTGTATGTACGGGAAATCAGGAAAGAAAGATATTTGATGAGTTTCTGGAGATAAATGAATGGCTTTTTCAATTGTTGGAAATTCCTTACAGGATAGTGAATAAGTGTACGGGAGATTGTGGATACAGTGCTACATATTTTCAGCACGATGTTGAAGTTTGGCGTCCTGCGGATAGGGAATATATGGAAGCAGGAACGGATACTATGACTACGGACTATCAGGCAAGAAGACTGAATATAAAATACAAGGGCGAAGATGGTTTGAAATTTGCAAGGACGGTCAACGATACTGGTGTTGCTTTTGGGAGAGCAATTATTGCTCTTTTGGAGAATCACCAGGAGGAAAACGGATCGGTAATAATTCCGCAGGCTTTACAAAAATATACGGGTTTTGAGAAAATTCTTCCGAAAAAATAATTTGTGTTACGATTTTACTAATGAGTATTTTTAAGGGGCTTGAAATGCCTCGGGTCATTTACGAAACAGAGTCCGAATTAAACGGCAGGATAAGAGTTGTGGATGTCGGAAAAACCAGGAGAATATTTGTAGAAAATGCTGTGCAGTCTATCAACCCAGATTCTCCCGCCTGTCCAAATCTTTATTGGGGGCAATTGGTGAATTCATTAAAAGAACGACTTCCGGAAATAAGTAAGGTTCTTATACTCGGGATGGGGGGAGGAACAATTGCGCACTTAATATCCAGAAATTATCCGAATGCAGAAATAATCAGTGTTGAATATGATGAAGCAATGATTGATATAGCAAAAAAGTTTTTTGATATAGATTCGGTTCCCAATCATAAGATAATAAATGACGATGCCTTAAGAGTTGTTATTGAACCGGAAAATTATGGTATAGACTTAGGAAGTCTTGACGTTTTGATAGTGGATATTTTAAATGGGGAGAAATTTCCGGATTTGGGAAAAACGGGGAACTTTATAACTGCAACTAAGAGGCTGGTAAAGCCGGGAGGATTTTTGGTTTTTAATAGAGTTTACACAGAAGAGTATCAGGAAGAAGTAAATATTTTTATCGATAATCTTGAGAAGTATATAGAAAGTGTTGAATCTGAGGTTGTGGCTGGGTATACAAATTCTGATAACATTACAATTTTTGGAAAGGTTTAAGGATATATTCGTGTCTATTTTACAAGCAATTTTATTAGGAATAGTTCAGGGGATCACAGAATTTCTTCCTGTTTCATCTTCCGCACATTTAATAGTCTTTCCGAAGCTTTTCGGATGGAAAGAACAGGAATTAGTCTTTGACACTACGCTTCATCTGGCTACCGCATTGGCACTCATTGTTTGTTTTTGGAGCGAGATTGTTTCCATTATTAAATCTTTGGTGAAAGATATATCTAAATACAAAGGAAAAATTGTTCATTATTCTGCCAATTCAATGATGGGTCTAAAGGTAATAGTTGGATCCATTCCTGTAGGAATATTGGGTTTTTTTCTGGGAGATTTTATAGAGAGAAGATTTAGGGGTTTGATAGCTGTTGCGATTTTTCTGACATTGGGAAGTTTGCTTATGCTTCTGGCCGAAAAAAAATATAAAAAAAGGCTTATCATCAAAGATGAGATTTCGCTTAAAAAAAGTTTCAGGGTTGGATTATTTCAAACATTATCTTTGTTGCCGGGATTTTCGCGTTCAGGGTCAACAATTTCCGGAGGAATGATTTTTGGATTAAGCAGGAAAGAGAGTGTCAGATTCTCATTTCTGCTTTCTATTCCGGCTGTTTTATTTGCCGGCATTTCTCAGGCTGTGTCCTCTTTTGGTTACTTTAATATGGCAAATATTATGCCTATTTTCTTAGGTTTTGTGTCAAGTTTTATAACCGGGTGTTTTGCAATAAAATTTATGCTGAAATTTACAAGAGACAACAAACTTTATCCTTTTATATATTACAGATTGGGTTTAGCTCTTTTTCTTGTAATTTTATCCTTCATGTAGTTTTTAAACTTCAGCAGAATAATCTGCTAAAATCAGTTTGCTATGTTCGGATCCATTTTTGATACAAATGAAAAACAACTGAAAAAGATATGGCCCGTTGTTGATAAGGTAAATTCCTTTGAAGATAGTGTTAAAAATCTTTCAAAGGAAGACATGCAGAAAAAAACCGAGGAGTGGAAGAAGGAGTTTAAAGGTATAAAAGATAACGGGATAGAAGAACGGTTGAACGAAATTCTTCCGGAAGCTTATGCGTTGGTTAGGGAGGTCTCTTCCCGAACTTTGAATATGAGACATTACGACGTTCAAATTTTAGCAGGAATTATTCTTCATCAGGGAAAGATTGCAGAGCAAAAAACCGGCGAAGGTAAAACTTTGACCGCTACACTTCCGCTTTATCTGAACTCACTTACTGGTAAAGGAGCTCATCTTGTTACTCCGAACGATTATCTTTCAAGACACGGCGCGGGATGGATGGGTCCTATTTATGATTATTTAGGAGTTTCGGTAGGAGTAATTATGCAGGAAAGGGCTTTTGTTTATGACCCGTCCCACATCGGAAAGGAATTTGAAGATTCTTACTCGGTTCATCTTCGTGAAGTTAGTAGGCAGGAAGCATACAAGTGCGACATAGTTTACGGAACTAATCATGAGTTCGGTTTTGATTATCTGAGGGACAATATGGTCAGATCTCTTTCCCAAATGGTTCAAACTAATGCTAACGGAGAATGGGGTGTGCACAATTTTGCAATTGTTGATGAGGTAGATTCCATATTAATAGATATGGCTAGAACTCCGTTGATAATATCCGCGGCCGATGCCAAACCGAGTGAGAGGTATCATCAGGCAAATGAAATAATGAAATCCTTGATAAAGGATACGGACTACGAAATAGAGGAAAAGTATAAAAATGTTACACTGACTGATCTGGGAATAAGAAGAGTTGAGAGACTTTTGGGAGTGGATAATCTATATGAACAGGATTTTGAGATGGTGCATCTTATTGAGCAGGCACTTTTGGCGAATACCCTTTATGAAAAAGATCGGGACTATGTTGTGAAAAACGGTGCAGTTATAATTGTTGATCAATTCACAGGAAGGCTTCTTCCTAACAACAGATTTTCCAACGGTCTTCATCAGGCCATTGAAGCAAAGGAAGGTGTAACTATACAGCAGGAATCCAAGACATTGGCCGAAATTTCCTATCAGAATTACTTTAGAATGTATGAAAAATTGGCCGGTATGACCGGTACCGCGGCAACCGAATCGGAAGAATTTTTTAAGATATATAAATTAGAAGTTCTTGTGGTTCCGACTAATAAACCATGTATCAGAAAGGATGACAATGATGTCGTTTATAAAACCGAAGCTGCAAAATTTAAAGCGGTGGTTGATGAAATAGAAGAAAGATATAAGAAAGGTCAGCCTGTTTTAGTAGGTACAACTTCAGTAGATAAGAGTGAGCTCTTGCACCGCTTCCTTCAGCGCAGAAACATTCCTCATGAAATATTAAATGCAAAAAACCATGAAAGGGAGGCGTTGATAATCGCGCAAGCCGGAAGGGAAGGGGCCGTAACTATTTCAACAAACATGGCAGGAAGAGGAGTTGACATAATATTAGGAGGAGATCCACCGGATTTGGAAATGCAGAAAAGAGTAATTGGGGCAGGGGGATTGTTTGTTGTGGGAACAGAAAGACATGAATCCAGGAGAATAGATAATCAGTTAAGAGGAAGATCGGGAAGACAGGGAGATCCGGGTGAATCAAAATTTTTCGTTTCTTTGCAGGATGATTTGATGAGAATTTTCGGTGGGGAATCCGTTTCCAGAATAATGGACAGATTCGGTTTGGATGAAAATGTTCCTTTGGAAGCAGGAATTGTTTCAAGGTCAATTGAAAATGCTCAGAAGAGGGTAGAAGGATTTAACTTTGACAGAAGAAAACAGCTTGTTGAAATGGATGACATAATGAATACCCATAGAGAAGTAATCTACAAACTGCGCAGGAGAATTTTAGAACTTGGAGAAGGGGTGGAGACCTATAAAGATTGGCTGATTCAAAAATTCAGCGAGAGCTCTTCTTTAACAGAGGAGATATGGGAGCAAAAAGAAAAAGAGTTTGGAAAAGAAACATGGTATCAGATAGTGAGCGGATTCGGATGCCCAGTCATTGATTATCTTTGGATGGAGCATCTTGTAGATATGGACCAAATAAGAGAAGGAATTGGGCTGAGAGGATACGCGCAGAGAGATCCTATGGTTGAATATAAAAGAGAGGGGCATGAGAGATTTGAAATTCTGGTATCCAAAGTATATTCGATGGTCGGTGATAGATTAGTTTCAATATCAAAGGACGCGGTTCCGAAAAAAGAAGATCTGAACATGGGAAACCTGAATTATCAGCGTGGTGAGATAGAGACCGGAGTTTCCGGAGTTGAGAACAACATAGAGGGAAGAAAGGTAGTTGATAGTTCTGGAAGAGAATTTAAGGTGGAAAAGATAGAATCCGGAAAGGAGAAAATAGGCAGAAACGATCCCTGTCCATGCGGGAGTGGCAAAAAATACAAGAATTGCCATGGCAGAAATATGTAAAAGGATATTTTTATTTTCCCGAAAATTATTTATTATTTTCGTCCTATAGCTTGCAGAACCCTTTGAAGTCCGTTATTACAATCTGCATCGGTAGGTTCATATTTAAGACACTGCTCAAAGTATTCTTTGGATTTTTCATATTCTCCTTCCTCGGCATATATAATTCCGAGTTTATACGCGGAAGGGTAAAGTCTTGGATTCATTTCTAAGGATTTTTCCAAATATTTTTTTGCGAGAGGAAAATTCCCTTCCACCATGTATATGTGTCCTATATTGTGAACTGCATCAGCGTAATCAGGTTTTAAGGCAACGGATATTTTGAAATTTTCCAACGCACCTTCTAAATCTCCTTCGTTTGCCAGGACGTCTCCCATATTATTGTAAACCCTATAGCTGTAGGGAGCGGTTTTTCTTGTGGCTATCCAAAGATTTTTACTGTTTCTGAAATCGTTGTTTCTGATTACCGTTCTCACCGAATAGAATAAAATAATAAACAAAGGGGCATAAAAGGAAAAACCTCTTTTGTCGGCTTTCTCTTTTTTAATTACCCCTCTTTTGCTTTTGTTCTTTTCCAGCTTGTCGTCAACCCAAACTATTGCAATTGATATTATTGCGGAAGAAAACACCGAAGGGATATAGAAATATCTGTCGGCCGTAATCCACGCAATTATTATCGGGCTAAAGGAAGGGAGAATTGCAAAAAGCATCATTAGCATTAGTCCTGAGATTCTTCTGTCTTTTTTCAGGAAATAGAAAATGAAAAAGATAACAGCCATAGTCGCAAAAACCATAAATGTGAATTCTGTAGGGCTGATATATTTACCTTCACGGTAAATGCTCAAATCCATGGGGTAGGCTAAAGTTTTAAATTCCATGTATATAGTAAAGGGTATTCTGTTCACAAGAGGAGTGGAGCTTTCTATATCTACATAGTAAAGTGTTTGTAAATCACTCAATCTCCCTTTAAAGAAACCCGGCAAAAGAATGGCTGCAAAGATTAAAGATGAGATTAAATAGGGAAGATATTCAGTAATATTTTTTAACTTAATTTTATCTTCAAGAATAAATTGGTCCATTAGGACTAAAAGGAATGGTGATATGAGAACCCAACCCCCACCTCTATAGAAAATCAAGGAAAATATGTAAACTAAAGATGAAGCGGTTAAAAATTTTTTTCTGCCGGTTTTTTTATATAAGGCAAAAAATATCAGGATTAGCAATATCAACGTTCCCCTCGCAGCGTAGGGATACCCGGCATGCCAGCTCAATACCTCCGTGTTCACGGGATGGGACAAAAACATAAATGTTCCCATAAGAGATACTTTTTTTCCAAACAAAATATAAAGTAAAATGAAAACCAAAATACCGTTTACCATATGAGTTACGATGGATAAAACGTGAAGAGCTGAGGAGTTTATCCCGAAAAGTTTAACCATTATAGTCATGGTAACTCTATACCCATCCAGTGATTTTATTGAAGACCAGATGTCTTTGTATTCCGGCCCTGCCAATATCTTTGAGTAATCATCCAGATTTACAAAATCTCCGGTTATAATGTTTGCATATATCAGCAGTGTAAACAGGCATATAAAAATTACAACTAGCTTGTTCTTCTTTAAGAAGTCTCCGATGTCAGAGAAAGTTTTTATTTCACGATCATCCTCGTTATTTGCGGCTTCTTTATCTGAATCTATCTTTTCCTTTTTCTTTTTCATCGGAATTTATTTTACTATACAAATACAAACACTTCATTTATTATCTCAATGTCGCTAAAATATTTTTTCGGGGGATTGTTCGAAAAATCGGAACTTTTATGAAAATAAAGAATTTTTTTCTTGAGGTTGTTGAAACCATTGTAGTTTCGGCCGTTGTGGTTTTATTTATCTACTACTTTGTAGCCTCGGTGGAAGTTGTGTTGGGGCCGAGTATGGAGCCGAACTTTTATTCAGGAGAGAGAATTCTGGTGGATAGAATTACGGGAAAAAGTGATTCTTTTAAGAGGGGGGATGTGGTTGTCTTTTATCCGCCGAATGATGGCTCAAAGCATTATATTAAAAGAATAGTTGGAATTCCCGGCGATGTATTTAAGATAATAGATTGTAAAATAGTGATTTCCAGAGAAGGGAAGCATTATGTTCTTTCGGAGGATTATTTGCCTGAGGGGGTATGTACTGAAGCTGGGTCGCAAATAAGAGAAGGGAGGTCAATAAAAATAGGAGAAGGCCAGTACGTTCTTTTAGGTGATAACAGAGATAATTCTTTTGATTCCAGAAACATCGGTTTGATTGATGAAAAAAGGTTTGTCGGTCGTGTAGTGTTCATATTGTGGCCTCCCTCCCGAATTGGGTTTGTCAATTAGTTGTTGACACCTTTTGGTTAATGTGGTAGTTTTCGCTCTGTTCCAAAATTGGGCAGTAAAAAATAGTTAAGACCGGTCACCCCTAAGGGATAGGGTCTTTTTGCTTTTGTTTTTGATTTAAGTGGTTTAAAAATTGGAATTTAGTAGTACAATTTTACGTTAAACAATAATTAATAAAATTAATGCGTGAAACCTTTTTAAAAAGAAAAATAGCCCTTCCTTTACCAAATCTTGTCGGTATCCAGTTAGAGTCTTTTAATTGGCTGAAACGCGAAGGATTAAAAGAAGTTCTTGATGAGCTCGGCACTATTGAAGATAACTCCGGCAGAGGATGGGTTTTGACTCTTTCCAATCCTAGAATAGATAAAGAAAACCTTTCTATAGAAGAGGCAAAAAGAACTGGGAGAACATACGATGCCCCATGGTACGTTGAGGCTACTATTGAAGATCCGATATCAAAGAAGAAAAAGACAAACGAGATTTATATGGGTGATATTCCCCTGATGACCGGGCAGGGAACATTTATTATCAACGGGGTAGAGAGAATAATTATCAATCAGCTTATAAGATCGGAAGGTGTTTTGTTCGGCGGGGAGATTTCTCCCGTTACGGGACAATTTTTGTCTGGGGCCATAGTGATTCCGAGGAGTGGAGTTTGGTTGGAGTTTGAAACTTCAAGAACGGGAGTCATATCTCTCAGAATAGACAGAAAGAGAAAAATAACAGCTACAACTTTGCTCAGAGTATTCGGATTGGAAAGCGATGACGATATAAGAAAAGTATTTGTTGGTGTGGAAACAAATCCGGAGATTAATTATACCGAAGCAACTTTGGCAAAAGATCCTGCAAGCAATTTTGATGAAGCCTGTTTGGAAATATACAAAAAAATGAGACCCGGAGAACCATTGGTAATCGAAAACGCCAAAGCTTTGGTTCACGCAATGTTCTTTAATAAACGAAGATACAGTATGGGGGCAATAGGAAGATTTAAACTAAATCAGACGCTCGGTTTAAATTTTCCTAATGATCCCAAACACAGATTACTTCAGTTGGAAGATTTGATAAAGATAATTTCTAAAATTATAGAACTTAACAACGGAATCGGGGATCCAAGCGATGTAGATTTTTTGGGGAATAGGAGAGTAAAGAGTATGGGTGAGCTTTTGCAGTGGCAAACAAGAGTTGGTTTCCTGAGGATGGAGAAAAACATCAAAGAAAGAATGAGCTTGGCCCCCAGAGACAAACTTCCGGAGCCTTCAACCCTGATAGCCCCCAGAGCTATGGCGGCGGCTATACACTCGTTTTTTGCGACCGGCCAGTTGTCTCAGCTTCACGAACAGCAAAATCCGCTATCGGCTTTAGATCATATCAGACGTCTTTCGGTTTTGGGACCGGGGGGATTGTCAAAGGAAAGAGCAAGTTTTTCTGTCAGGGATGTTCACAGTTCTTACTTCGGGAGGATATGCCCAGTCAGAACTCCGGAAGGTCCTCATGTCGGCCTTATCAATTACATGGCGATGTACGCCCGTGTTAATGAATATGGGTTTTTGGAGACCCCTTATGTTAAGTTGGAAAAAGACCCTAAAGGGAGAGTAAGGATTACGGATGAGATCGTTTACCTTGCTGCTTATGATGAAGAGAATGTAAATATTACTGACCAGTCTGTTGAGATAGATGACGGGGGGTATATTTTGGATTCTCAGGTTCCAATGAGAAGAGGTCATGAGTTTTTCCTTGGAGATGTTTCTACTGCTGAATATATTGAGGTTGTTCCCGCGCAGGTTCTGGGTGTTATAGCAGGTCTTGTTCCTTTCGTTCAGAATAACGAGGTAACCCGTATAACTATGGCCACACAGCAGATGTCTCAGGCTGTTCCCTTGATAAAACCTCAAAGACCGATAGTGGGAACAGGCATTGAAGCTGAAGTTGCAAGAAATACTAACGCGCTTATCCTGGCCGAAGGAAACGGCCTTGTTGAATACGCTGATGCCGATAAAGTTGTTGTTAAATATGCCGATAAAAATAGGAAAACCGAATACCGCACAAAGAAATTTATTCAAACAAATAATGAGACTAATTATAATCAGATAGTGAAAGTAACAACAGGGCAGAGAGTCAAAAAGGGAGATATTCTGGTAGAAGGACCGGCGGTTGATGAGGGAGAAATAGCCATAGGTACAAATATGAAGGTTGCTTACATGATATACGAGGGATTGGAGTATGAAGATGGAATAGTCATTTCGGATCGAATAGTTAAGGAAGATGTTTTAACCTCAATTCATATTCAGGATTATTCCGTTTCGGTTCAGGAAACAAAATTGGGTCCCGAGGAAATCACAAGAGATATACCTAATGTTTCGGAAGATAGTCTGCGAAGTTTGGATGAAAGAGGAATTGTAGCGGTAGGGTCAAAGGTAAAGTCGGGAGATGTTCTGGTCGGAAAAGTTGCTCCGAAGGGTGAGGTGGATCTTACGTCCGAGGAAAGACTACTGAGGGCGATATTTGGTGAGAAAGCTAAAGATGTGAGGGACACTTCTCTGAGAATGCCTCATGGTGAGCACGGTGTTGTTATAGGTATTAAATCGGTTACAAAAGAAGATAACGAATCTTTACCGGCCGGTACTATAGAAAAAATAACGGTTTATGTTGCTCAGCAGAAGAAAATTGAAATCGGAGATAAACTTGCCGGAAGACATGGAAATAAAGGTGTTATTTCTGCTGTAGTACCTGCTGTGGACATGCCGATGCTTCCTGACGGAACATCCGTCGATATAATATTTTCTTCGGAAGCGGTGCTGAAAAGGATGAACGTTGGTCAGATACTTGAAGCTTCTCTCGGAGCTGCGGGAAGGAAATTAAACAAGTTCTACGAAATCCCCTCTCTTCAAAGAATTCCGGAAGATAAGCTTGTGGAGGAGTTAAAAAGAGCGGGTTATCCTGCCAGTGGGAAGATGAAACTTATAGATGGAAGAACGGGGGAATATTACCATAACGAAATAGTTGTTGGTGACGCATATATTTTGAAACTTATTCATATGTCGGAAGAAAAAATACATGCCAGATCCACAGGTCCTTACTCTTTGATAAATCAACAGCCTTTAGGTGGTAAGGCGCAGTTCGGGGGTCAGAGATTCGGGGAGATGGAGGTTTGGGCTTTAGAGGCATATGGAGCCGCGCACACTCTTCAGGAGATGTTGACTATTAAATCTGACGATATGATGGGAAGGGTTCAAGCTTTTAGCGCTCTCATACAGGGCAACAAGATTCCCGGCCCGACTGTTCCGGAAACCTTTAAATTGTTGGTTAGAAAACTAAACGGATTGGGTTTGGGATTGGAAGCTTTCTCGGCAGAAGGAAGCGATGAAAGTATTGAAGAAGGAAATACAGAGGGTTCTGTGCAACGGGAAAAACAGGGAGAAAAGCAGATAAATTGGAATGAAGCAGAAGCTTTGACAGATCAGGATGAATCTGTTTTTAGCGAAGAAGATATGGAAAAAGAGGGAATGGAAGAAGTAGGTGATTCTGATAAGGAGGATGAAATTTCCTAAGGAGTACACACATGCGAGATATTAATAAACTAAAAGATTTTGATGCATTAAGAATATATTTAGCTTCAACGGAAGATATTCTAAGCTGGTCTTACGGCGAAGTTACGAAACCGGAAACTATAAATTACAGAACTTTCAAATCTGAGAGAGATGGTCTTTTTGATGAGAGAATATTCGGTCCCACGAAAAATTATGAGTGCTACTGTGGAAAATACAAGGGTATAAGATACAAAGGAGTTATATGTGATAAATGCGGTGTTGAAGTAACTACCAATAGAGTGCGAAGAGAGAGGATGGGTCACATCAAACTTGCTTCTCCGGTTGCCCATGTCTGGTTTTTTAAAGGCATTCCGTCAAACATGGCTTTGCTTCTTGATCTTACGCCCAGAAATGTAGAGTCGGTTGTGTATTTTGCTTCATTTATTGTTACGGAAATTGACGAGAAAAACAAAGTTAAAGTGATTTCTCAGATTGGGAAAGATTTGGAAATGACAAAAGCGTCCGCTCAGAAAGAAATGGACGATCAAATAAAGTCTTTGAACAAGGAAATCGAAGACCTCTCCAAATTACACGACGACATAAAAGCTGAGGAAGAGGAATTAAAGATAAAACAGCAGGTGCAAAAATTGACAGCTACTTATGAAAAAAGAATTGAAGAGCAGGAGAAGAAATTTAGATTAATTCAAAAGAAAATAGAGAGTGTAAATCTTAATTCCGTGATTTCCGAAAATGAATATATAACTCTGATTTCCTATCTTGAGAAGTTTTGCAAATTAGAAACAGGTGCAGGAGCTCTAAAGACAATTTTGGATAAATTGGACTTGAATATGTTGTCGGAGCAATTAAGAGATCAGCTGAAAAAAACCAAGGGTCAGAATGCTCAGAAAATATCAAAGAGACTAGTAGCCGTTGAAAAATTCAGGAGATCGGGTGTAACTCCGGGGAGAATGATTATGGAAGTTATTCCGGTAATTCCTCCGGACTTAAGACCGATTGTTCAGCTTGACGGCGGGAGATTTGCCACTTCGGATTTAAATGATCTCTATAGAAGGCTTATAAATAGAAATAACAGATTGAAAAAACTTTTGGATCTGGGTGCGCCGGAGATAATTGTGAGAAATGAAAAAAGAATGCTCCAGGAATCTGTGGACGCATTGTTGGATTCTTCCAAGAGAAGGAAGAAGGCAAGAACAAATACCCGTGGAAAAGAACCCCGATCTTTAGCGGATATGATAAAGGGAAAACAAGGTATATTCAGATTAAACCTTTTGGGTAAAAGGGTAGATTATTCTGGGAGAGGGGTCATAATAAACGGTCCCGATTTAAAGCTTGATGAATGTGGTATTCCAAAGGAAATGGCGTTAGAACTTTTCAAACCGATGGTTTTAAGAGAGATACTTGCAAGAGGATACGCTCCGAATGTAAAGAGCGCGAAGTTCTTCCTTGATACGAGGGTTCCGGAGGTTTGGGATATTCTGGAAGAAGTAGTTGAAGGACATCCTGTTCTCTTGAACAGGGCTCCGACTTTGTGGAGACTCGGAATTCAGGCTTTCTATCCTAAGTTGATAGAAGGAAACGCGATTAAACTTCATCTGTGCGTTTGTAAAGGATTTAACGCCGATTTTGACGGTGACCAAATGGCGGTTCATGTTCCCCTGACCGATGAGGCGATAGAAGAGGCTAAGAATGTTCTTATATCTACTAATAATCTTTTGAATCCTTCCAGCGGGGCTCCGATATCAATTCCGGCGAACATAATGCTATTCGGTGTTTACTATATAACATCTGTGGATGAAAAACTTCCTGTTTTGAATAAAGTTTACTCGGGCGAAACAGAATTAGTATATGCAATGGAGGTGAAGAAGGAAATAGATTTGAGACAGCTGTCAAAGATACAAATCGAAGGAAAGATCGTAGAAACAACTCCCGGAAGAATTATTTTTAACAAAGTTTTACCAAAGAATTATGAGTATATAAACGAACCCATGGATAGGAAAAGAGTTACCAGTCTTTTGACGAAAGTATTAAAAGAAGAACCTAACGAGGTTGCTTCAAAGTTGATAGATGATATTAAAGATATAGGTTTGAAATACGGGACCGTTTGTGGTCAGTCTGTTTCTCTGGCCGATATAGAAATTCCAAAAGAACGTGAAGAAATGATAAACGAAGGGAAAAAGTTGGTTAAAGAAGTAGATGGTTTTTATGCTCGAGGTTTGATAACCCGTTCGGAAGTGAGAAAGAAAAACGAAGAAATATGGAACAAGGTTATTAGTGATCTTGATAAAGTTGTTTGGGATGATTTGCCTGAAGATAATCCGGTCAAGATACTTGTTAAGTCAGGTTCTACGAAAGCTTCCAGAGATCAGGTAAGACAATTAGCGGGTATGAAAGGATTAATTTACGATCCTACGGGAAAGATTGTTGAAGTTCCCATATTTGGAAATTTCAAATTAGGCTTATCTGCTTCCGAGTATTTTATAGGCTCAAGAGGTGCAAGGAAAGGTCTTGTTGATAAGGGTTTGAAAACAGCTGACGCCGGATATTTAACCAGAAGATTGGTAGATGTAAGTCAGGATGTTTTGGTAAGAGAAGATGATTGCGGAACCGATGAAGGCAGGGAAATGACTGTTGGAAAAGGTACACTTCTTCAGACATTCGGAGAAAGAGTTGTCGGAAGGGTTCTGGCCAAAGATGTAAAAGTTGGTGGGAAAGTTATTGTGAAAGCAAAAACTTTGTTAACGGACTCCGACGTCGAATTAATTGAAAAATCAGGTGCTGAAAAAATAATTATTAGGTCCCCGATGCATTGTGAGACCAGAAGAGGTGTTTGTGCTACATGCTATGGGACTGATCTTATGACGGGAAAACTTGTTAAAGTTGGTACGGCGATAGGAGTAGCGGCAGCTCAGTCCATAGGTGAACCCGGTACCCAGCTTACGCTTAAGACCTTTCATTCGGGAGGGGTTGTAGGAAAAGATATAACTCAAGGTTTGCCGAGAGTAGAGGAACTTGTGGAAGCCAGGGCGCCTAAATTCTTATCCGTAATGAGTGAAATTTCCGGTACGGTCAGAATTGAAAAAAACGGTGACGAGAGAAAAATAGTTGTAATCCCATCCGACCCGGGAGAAGAAGTTGTTGAATATGAAATAGATCCCGTAGAGGAAATTTTGGTAAGAGATGGCGAAACTGTTGCTAGAGGACAAAAGTTAACTTCGGGTAATTTAAATCTTAGCGACTTATACAGAACCGTGGGAGTAGATGAAACCAAAAGATACATTATTGAAGAAATTCAGAATGTCTACGCTTCTCAGGGTGTAACTATTAATGATAAACATTTGGAGATAATAGTGAAACAGATGTTTAATCATGTTAAGATTGAGGATCCCGGGGATACGGAATTTATGGCTGGGGAAATTGTTACTAGAGCCAGATTTGACGAAGAAACTGAGAGGGTTGTTGCAAGCGGAGGCGCCCCAGCAACGGGAAAAATTACAATGCTTGGAATAACTAAGTCCGCTTTATACACTGACAGTTGGATGGCGGCGGCATCGTTTATTCATACAAGTAATGTGTTGACCGAAGCCGCGTGCTCTGGTAAGGTTGATTACCTGCTAGGTCTTAAGGAAAATGTAATTATCGGAAGATTAATTCCTACAGGGGAAAGAGCAAGAATTGACTAATATGCCTACTATTAATCAACTAATTAGAAAAGGTAGAAAAAGAAAAACTAAAAAGGTTGGCACACCGGCTCTTAAAGAGGTTTTTAACACCAAAAGAAGAAAAGTGTCAAAGCATAACAGTCCGTTAAAACGGGGGGTTGTTTTATTGGTCAGAACGCAAACTCCAAAAAAACCTAATTCTGCGCTGAGAAAAGTGGCCAGAGTCAGGTTATCAAACGGAAGGGAAGTTACTGCCTATATTCCTGGTGAAGGGCATAACCTTCAGGAACACTCCGTTGTTATCGTAAAAGGGGGAAAAGTTCAGGATCTGCCGGGAATTAAATACGAAATAGTCAGGGGTGCCGCAGATCTCGCAGGTGTTGAGAAAAGAAAAACTTCCCGCTCAATTTACGGTGTTAGGAAAGTTAAGGAGAAAAAATAATGAGAGGAAAAAGATCAAAAAAAAGACAAGTAATCCCCGATCCTGTGTATAAATCTAAAGTGGTTTCAAGAATGATCAATACCGTTATGGAAAGAGGAAAGAAAAGTTTGGCTGTTAAGATAGTTTATGGCTCTATGGAAAAACTTAGTGACGACGAAAAAGAAAGATTAAGAATATTCGAACAGGCTGTTAAAAATGTTATGCCTCAGCAGGAGGTAAGATCAAAAAGAGTAGGTGGTGCTACTTATCAGGTACCAATGCCCCTAAGACATGATAGAGCTGAAGCTCTGGCTATAAGATGGATAGTCGAAAGTGCTGAGTCAAAAAAAGGAAAACCGATGGTGGAAAAGCTGTATGATGTTTTGAATGACGCATATCAAAATACCGGAGACGCTATTAAAAAGAGAGATGAAGTTCATAGGATGGCCGAAGCTAACAGGGCTTTTGCTCATTTTGCAAGGTTTTAAAGAGGTTTTAAAAAATGTCGGACACAATGGATAAAAAATATCCCCTGGAGAAAATCAGAAATATTGGAATCATTGCCCATATTGATGCGGGGAAAACCACCACAACAGAAAGGATTCTTTATTACACCGGAAAAACTCATAGAATCGGAGACATAGATGAAGGGACAACTCAGATGGATTGGATGGCTCAGGAAAAGGAAAGAGGTATTACAATACAATCAGCAGCTACTACCTGCTTTTGGAGGGATCATAGAATAAACATTATTGATACACCGGGACATGTTGATTTCACCGCCGAGGTTGAGAGGTCTTTAAGAGTTTTAGATGGTGGAGTAGTTATTTTGGATGGTTCTCAGGGAGTAGAGCCTCAGTCGGAAACCGTTTTCAGGCAGGCTCAGAAATATGATGTTCCTTTGTTATTTTTTGTGAATAAATTGGATAAAGTTGGGGGAGATTTTTATATGTCTCTCAATTCTATTTCTGAGAAGCTTACCAATAAGGGTTTGGCAGTTCAGTTGCCAATAGGATTAGAGAACGGTTTTAAAGGAGTAGTTGACCTTGTGGAAATGAAAGCATATGGATTTGAAGGAGATGACGGTAGTAAAGTAGTTGAATTTGAGATCCCGGAAGATTTACTTGAAGATGCAAGAAAATACAGATCCATTTTGGTTGAAAAAGTAGCCGAGTCCGATGATGTCCTGCTTGAAAAATACCTAGGGGGAGACGATCTTACTATTGAGGAAATAAAGACCGGATTGAGAAAATTAACTGTATCCGTGAAAATTTATCCTGTTTTTTGTGGGTCTTCCCTATCTAATAAAGGGGTTCAGAAGTTATTAGACGGTATTATAGATTACCTTCCCTCTCCTAAGGATTTACCCGATGTAGTCGGTATTAATGCCGAAACCGGAGAGCAAGTGTTCTTAAAGCCGGACGAAAACGGCCCTTTTACAGCTCTTGCCTTTAAAATTCAGACAGATCCTTATGTCGGAAGATTGACTTATTTCAGAGTTTATTCGGGTAACGTTAGTGCGGGATCTTATGTTTATAACGCGACTTCCGGAAAGAAAGAAAGATTAGGAAGAATACTTTTAATGCACGCAAATCATAGAGAGGAAATAAAAAATGTTGTGGCAGGAGAGATTGCTGCCGGAGTGGGTTTAGAAGCTGGTACCGGTGATATTCTTTGCTCCGAGGATAATAAAATATTACTGGAGAAAATAAGCTTCTCTGAACCGGTTATAGGAATAGTCATTGAGCCAAAAACGAAAGCTGATAGGGATAAAATGTCCCAGGTGATAAAGAAGTTTTTAGAAGAAGATCCTACATTACAGGTAAAAACCAATAATGAGACAGGGCAAACTCTTTTATATGGAATGGGGGAGCTTCATTTGGATATTGTTGTAGATAGAATGCGAAGGGAGTTTAATTTGGAGATAAACACCGGAAGACCGCAGGTTGCTTACAGAGAAACAATTAGAAAAGCTGTGGAGAAAGAAGGAAAATATATCAGACAAACAGGTGGTAGAGGACAGTATGGCCATGTCGTAATTAAAATGGAGCCGTTGGGAAGAGGAGAGGGGGTAAAATTTGTGGACAAAATAGTAGGAGGAGTTATTCCAAGAGAATATATTCCGGCAGTTGAAAAGGGAGTAAAAGAGGCAGCAGAAAGCGGTGTGATAGCAGGATATCCGTTAGTTGATTTTCAGGTTACCCTTTTTGATGGTTCCTTCCACGAGGTAGACTCTTCGGAAATGGCTTTCAAGATGGCTGCTATTGAAGCGATGAGAGAAGCACAAAGGGCTGCAGATACATTCCTGCTCGAACCTATAATGAAAGTTGAGGTTATAACACCCGAGGAGTTTATGGGAGATGTGATTGGTAATCTTTCTTCAAAGAGGGGAAAGATTGAAAGTACGGAACAGAGAGGGAACGCCAGAATAATATCCGCCAAAGTTCCTTTAGCGGAAATGTTCGGGTATGCTACAGAACTTAGGGGTCTCACTCAGGGGAGGGCTTCTTTCACCATGGAGCCGAGCCATTATGAAGAGGTTCCGGCAAACATAGCCGAAACTTTGGCAAAAGATAACATAAGACATTGATTATTTGCAGTTGTGCTAAAAGTCTTGATTTTTTCATTTTAATTTGATTAACTATCACTTGCTTTAGTAAATGTTTTCGGGCTGAGGCAATATAATTCCGAACGGAAGCGAGCGTTCTTGAAAATTTTAAAGAACTTTCGCAAACGTGCAGAATATATTGTTTTGGCCGTACAAAGTAATTTATTTACCGAAAGGAAATTTAAAATGCCGGAATTTGTAAGAAACAAAGAACATTTAAATATAGGTACTATCGGTCACGTTGACCATGGTAAAACTACTTTAACTTCGGCCATTACGAAAGTATTGGCTGACAAAGGTCTAGCCAATTTTAGGGCGTTTGATAGTATTGATAACGCTCTGGAGGAAAAAGAGAGGGGTATAACTATTAATATCACCCATGTTGAGTACGAGACCGAGAAGAGACACTATGCCCATATAGACGCTCCTGGACATAAAGACTACATCAAAAATATGATAACCGGAGCTGCTCAGATGGATGGAGCTATATTAGTTGTTTCAGCGCCTGATGGCCCCATGCCTCAGACAAGAGAGCATATACTGCTTGCAAGGCAAGTTAATGTTCCCGCAATTGTTGTTTTTATGAATAAATGCGATATGGTTCAGGATAAGGAGATCTTAGATCTTGTGGAGTTGGAGATAAGGGAGCTTTTGAATAAATATGGATTTCCCGGAGATACAACTCCTGTAATAAGAGGTTCCGCTCTGAAAGCTTTGGAGGGAGATCCTGAAGCGGCAAAACAGATAGAAGAGTTAATGAAGGCTGTTGATGAGTTTATTCCCACTCCCCAGAGGGATTTGGATAAACCTTTCTTAATGCCGATTGAAGACGTTTTTACAATTTCTGGAAGAGGTACTGTTGTTACAGGGAGAATTGAAAGAGGTGTTGTAAATATAAATGATGAGGTTGAAATAGTAGGTATAAGAGATACAAAGAAAACAATTGTCACGGGTATAGAGATGTTTAAGAAGTCTCTTAAACAGGGTCAAGCGGGAGATAATGTCGGAGTTTTATTGAGAGGGATTGAAAGAACGGATGTTGAAAGAGGTCAGGTTCTTGCGAAACCGGGAACAGTAAAGCCTCATGTGGAATTTGAAGCAGAGGTCTACGTTCTTTCCAAAGAGGAGGGAGGTAGACACAAGCCATTCTTCTCCGGATACAGACCTCAATTCTATATCAGAACGACAGATGTTACCGGTGAAGTTTCTCTCCCGGAAGGAGTTGAAATGGTTCTCCCCGGAGATAACGTTAAAATGACAGTCAAGCTCATCACACCTGTCGCTTTGGAAGAAGGAATGAGATTTGCTATAAGAGAAGGGGGTAGCACTGTTGGCCACGGAGTTGTAACTAAGGTTATCGCTTAATTGAAGTAGATTTTTAGAGGAGGCCCGCCGAAGGCGGGCCTCCTCTTATCTCTCTCTTTTGTTTATGGCTAAAGGAAAAACACAAAAAGAAACCAAAATAAGGATAAAACTTAAATCTTACGATAGCAGGATAATTGATTTAAGTTGTTCAAAAATTGTTGACACAGCAATAAGAACCGGTGCTCAGGTAGTAGGTCCGGTGCCTCTTCCGACAAAAATTGAGAGATTCACCGTTATCAGAGGACCGCATATAGACAAAAGATCCAGAGAACAGTTTGAATTAAGGACTCACAAAAGAGTTATAGATGTTTTAAATCCTACTTCCTCAACTATTGAGACGTTGTCAAAGTTAAGTTTACCTGCCGGGGTTGGAATTTCGATAAAAATGTAGTATTCTTTCTTGTTCCAGGTTCTTATATTGAAGTATTTAATACGAAATTAATGACAAATATAAAAATATAAAGAAATTTTTTGGAAAAGGGTATGTTTAGGCAGGGCGCCCTTGAGGCGCTAATTTTTTTGAAAATTTCGGTTTTGGATTTGGGTTTTGGAAGATTTAAAAATTAAGTTAAAAATTAAAAAGTAAAAGAATGGAAAAATTAACAGGGAAAAAATTGAATATGACACAGGTTTTTGATGACAACGGGAAAGTAACTCCTGTTACTATCGTTCTATGTAATTCAGATGTTTCCTCTGAAATTGAAAACAAAAGTGTGGTTATAGTAGGTAAATCTAAGGGAAAAGGTTTTACAGGAGTTATGAAAAAATGGGGTTTTCACGGAGGTCCAGCTACCAGAGGACAAGGTATAAAAGGAAGAACTCCCGGTTCAATAGGTTCTCAGACACCGGGTAGAGTTTTAAAAGGAAAGAAAATGGCCGGAAGGGCAGGAAATGAAAGAATATCAATAAAAGGATTAAGAATTGTAAAAGTTCTTCCGGAGCTGAAGCAGGTAATGATTTCCGGTCCTGTTCCGGGAGCCAGAAATTCAAAAATAGAAATTAAGTTCATTGAGGATAAAAGTTAAATTTTTTAAAAATATGAAGATAGATGTTTTTAATCTTAAAGGTGAAAAAAAAGAGCAGATAGAACTGAAAGATGATGTTTTCGGTTTTAAGCCCAATCAAAAGGTTTTAGAGCAATATGTTCGGGTTTATCAGCTAAATCAGAGGCAGGGTACTTCTTCTACCAAAAACAGGTCGGAAGTTTCCGGTGGAGGGGCTAAACCATGGAGACAGAAAGGTACAGGAAGAGCTCGCCAAGGTTCAATAAGAAGTCCGATTTGGGTTGGCGGTGCTGTGGCCCATGGTCCCAGGCCGAAAGATTGGAAGGCTGGTTTGAACGAGAAGATGAAAAGAATAGCCTTGAAATCGATATTGTCTTTAAGAATGTCCGACGGGAAGATTTTTGTCATTGATAACGAGAAAGTTGAAAAGCCAAAAACTAAGCTTTTTTCCGATATTCTTAAAAAGTTTGAAATTGAAGGGAAAATTTCTCTCGTTTGGGCGGGGGATTGTGAAAATCTTCTGAAAAGTGCCAGGAATATTCCCGGAGTTTTTTTAGTGAATGAAAGCAGTTTTGGTGCTTATGATGCGGTGAAAAGCCAGAATCTGGTCTTTCTAAAAGATGCAGTTTTGAAAGTGCAGGAAAGGATTTCTAAATGAGGTTAAGTAAGTCAATAATAAAACCGATAATAACCGAAAAATCTTATGACCATGCTGCATATGGGAAGTATGTTTTTGAAGTTTCTATCAATGCTACAAAAGGTTCCATAAAGAATGAAATTAAGAATCTTTACGGAGTTGATGTAGTTGAGGTAAAAACTTCTATAATGCCGGGAAAGTCCTCCAGAATAGGAAGATCAAGAATGTTCTCAGTGCCTTCGAAATGGAAGAAAGCTGTTGTAAAGCTAAAAGAAGGACAAAGTATTGATTTATTCCCAAAGGATAAATAATGATTAAAAAATATAAACCGACAAGTGAAGGATTAAGAACAAGAAAAACTTTGGTAAAAGGAGTTGAAGATACGCGACCATTGAAACCTCTGGTTAAGGGAAAAAATGGTCCCGCGGGAAGATCCAGGGGAAAAATTACCAGCAGGCATAAGCAAAGAGGCAGCAGAAAGCTTTATAGAGTAATAGATTTCAAAAGGGATAAATTTAATATTCCGGCCAAAGTTATAAGTATTCAAGATGACCCCAATAGAGGACCGAATATAGCGCTTTTGTCCTATGCTGATGGGGAGAAAAGATATATAATATCCCCCGAGGGTTTGGAAGTCGGAGCTTCTGTTATGTCGGGAGATAACGCAGAAATATCGGTTGGTAACAGCCTCCCGATGTCAAAAATTCCCATCGGAGTTCCGATTCATAATATCGAAATAAATCCGAGAGCGGGGGCAATACTTTGCAGAGCGGCCGGGAACCAGGCTCAGATTATTGCAAAAGAGGGCAGCTATGTTAATGTGAAACTTCCAAGCGGAGAGGTGAAGAGGATATCGGATGTCTGTACGGCGACTATAGGTGTTATAGGAAATGCGGACAAAAGAAATGTAGTTTTAGGAAAAGCCGGGAGGATGAGACATTTGGGAAGAAGACCCCATGTAAGGGGAGTAGTTATGGGTGATCCACATAGAGATCATCCTCATGCCGGAAAATACAGTTCTTCCGGTATAGGAATCAAAGCTCCTTTGTCGCCATGGGGGTGGAAGACAAAAGGTGTTAAAACAAGGAAAAGGCACAAAACTGATTACACCATAGTTAGTAGAAGAAAGGGAAAGAAATAGTTTAAAAAGGAGTTTTTATGTCAAGATCGCTAAAAAAAGGAATATATGTAGATGAAAAGTTAATGAAAAAGGTAGATAAGGCTTTGGCCGGTGATAAGGCTCCTATCAGAACCTGGTCCCGAAGGTCTGTTATAGTTCCGAAGATGGTTGGTCTGACTTTTGAGGTTTATAACGGGAGAAAGCACATACCTTTCTTTGTCACTGAGTCAATGGTAGGCCATAAACTGGGAGAATTTGCTCCGACCAGAACTTTCAGAGCTCATTCTTCTAAGAAAGGTTTAACGGGAGCAAAGGAATAAAATGAACGATGTAAAGATAACGGCAAAATATATTAATGCAAGGGTATCGCCGAAAAAAACGGCGATTGTGCTGGATTTAGTTAGGGGAAAAAGTCTGGAGGAAGCAAAGAAGATTCTGGCTTTTGACAGAAGCAAGCCGGGTAAAATGGTGTTGAAAGTTTTGAAATCTGCCGAAGCCAATGCTTTGAATAACAATAAAATGGAAAAAGATAAGTTATTTGTAAATAGAATATGGGTTAGCGGAGCTCCTATGCAGAAAAGAATGAAAGCCGGAGCTAAAGGAAGGGCAGACCCGATTTTAAAAAGGTATAGTCATATTTATGTAAGTTTGGGGGAAAGGGCTGGTAAATAATGGGACAAAAAATAAATCCGATAGGGTATAGAATTGGAATTTCAAAAAACTGGAGTTCCAGATGGTTTTCGTCAAAAAAAGATTATGCCGATCTTTTGCTTGAGGACAAGAAAATAAGAGATCTTTTGAATGATAAATTAAGTTCTGCAGGCCTAAAAAGTGTAGAAATTGAGCGAACCGAAAATGAGGTCAGTGTTTTAATTAAAGTATCTAAGCCCGGCGTTGTTATAGGAAAGGGAGGAACCGGTGTTGAAGAAATAGAGAAGGAGATCAAGAAAATAACAGGAGGAAAAAAGGTAAAAATAACAGCAGAAGGTGTGAAATCATCGGAAACGGAAGCTCAGTTGGTAGGGGATTATATTTGCAGACAATTGAAGAGAAGAGTTCCTTATAGGAGAGTGGTAAATTTTGCTCTCAATTCTGCGATAGATAAGGGCGCGAAAGGAATAAAAATAAGATTAGCAGGTGTACTTAGCGGGAGCAACACCATATCAAGATCAGAGACTTACAAATTAGGGTCGGTGCCTGCTCAAACGCTTAGAAGTGATATTGACTACGCCCAGATCCATTGCCACATGCTTTTTGGGACAATAGGGATAAAGGTTTGGATTTACAAGGGTGAGATTGAGTTGCAATAACGGGAGAAAATATGTTATTAATGCCGAGAAAAGTAAAATTCAGAAGACAGCAAAGAGGAACCAACAGGGGAATTTCCGTAAGGGGATCAGAGATTTCCTTTGGTGATTATGGATTGAAGGCGGTTGACAGATGTTTGTTATCTTCCAGGCAGTTAGAGGCCGCCAGAAAGGCAATTACTCATGAAACCAAGCGTGGTGGAAAACTTTGGATAAGAGCTTTTCCGGATAAGCCTGTGGCTAAAAAGGCAAATGAGACAAGAATGGGAAGCGGAAAATCCAATACAGATCACTATGCTGCTCTTATAAAACCCGGAAAAATTATTTTTGAAATGGCCGGAGTCAGCGAGGAAGTTGCTAGAAAAGCATTTGGTAAAGCGGCGTCGAAACTGCCGGTGAAAACAAAATTTGTAAGGAGGGAACAGTAATGACCGGCATTGAAGACTTAAGAAAGAAAAGTACGGAGGAGTTAAGGAAGGAACTCGCAAATATTCAGAAGGAACTGCAGAAAACGGTATCAGATATCATGCAGAAGAAGGAAAAAAATGTTAAGAAAGCTTCTTTTTTAAGAAAAGATATAGCCAGAATAAAAACTTTGTTAAATGAAAAATTAAGGGAAGAAAAAAATGAGTATTAAAACATTTAAAGGAAAAGTTGTTTCTAATAAAATGCAGAAAACAGTTGTTGTAGCTGTGGATTTACCAAAAAAACATCCTATCTATGGAAAAAATATAAAAAATACCAGAAGATTTAAGGCTAGAGATGATGTAGGATTGGCGGTTGGCGATGAAGTCATTATTGAGGAATGCAGACCTTACAGTAAGAATGTGTCCTTTAGGGTTGTGGGGAAGATTTCAAAAGAGGAGGGTAAATAAGATGTTGCCTATAGGATCATATTTAAAACCGGCCGATAATTCCGGCGCTGTAATGCTGAAAATAGTAGGAGTACCGGGTTCCAACAAAAGATATGCGAGAATAGGAGATTTGGTTACTGTGGTTGTAAAAGGAGCGTCCTCTACTGGGGTTTTAAAAGATCATAGTATAGTCAAAGCGGTAGTGGTCAGAACAAAGAAAGAGGTCAGAAGAAAAGATGGGAGTTATATCAGATTTGATGATAACGCGGCTATAGTTGTTGATAAAGATAAAAACATGGTTGGTACAAGGGTTTTTGGACCGGTGGCGAGGGAGATCAGAGATAAAGGGTATTCAAAAATAGTGTCTTTAGCCAAGGAGGTTTTGTAGATATGAAAATAAGAAAAGATGACAAAGTAAAAGTAATTTCAGGAAAAGATAGGGGAAAAATCGCCAAGGTTTTGAGAGTTTTAAATGCTGATAACAAAGTTGTAGTGGAAGGTGTAAATGTGGTAAAAAAACATGTTAAACCGGGAGTGGTATCAAAAGAAGGGGGAATCATAAGCATCGAGAAGCCTATAGATGTTTCTGATGTAATGTATTATGATGAACAGTCAAAAGAAACTGTTAAGATAGGTTACAAGATAATTGACGGTAAGAAATACAGAATTTCAAGAAAAACCGGTGAAGTTTTGGATAAAAAAATATGAACAGATTGAAAGAGGAATATAAAAACAAAATAGTTCCGGAAATAATGAAAGAGTTCAAGCTTAAAAATGTGATGGAAGTTCCTTCAGTTGAAAAGATAAACATTAATGCCGGAATCGGATCTTTCAGAGAAAATAAGGAAGCGGTAGAATCATTTGCCGCCGAGTTGTCCGATATCGCTGGTCAGAGAGTTCATGAGAGAAAGGCAAAAAAATCTGAAGCGGGCTTTAAGATAAAGCAAAATGATTTAGTAGCTTTTTCCGTTACCTTAAGAGGAGAAAGAATGTGGGCTTTTTTGGATAAATTAATAAATATAGCCTTTCCCAGAATAAGGGATTTTAGGGGATTTAGTCCTGATTCTTTTGATGAAAATGGTAATTATTCCGTAGGAATACGGGAACATGTTATATTTCCTGAAGTGAACCAAAATACTACAAAGGGAATTAGGGGATTGCAGGTAACCATTGTTTTTAAAGGAAAAAACGTTGAGCAGAATAAGTTTTTACTTAAAAAATTAAATTTTCCCTTTTCTCAATCTTAACTTAAATTGAAAAATCGGTAGGGTATAAAGAATTTTAAAAAAATATGGCAAAAGAAGCATTAATACAAAAACATAAAAAACCGCAAAAATTCTCGGTGAAAAAGTATAATAGGTGTTCAATTTGCGGAAGTCCTAGAGGTTACATGAGAAGATTTAAAATGTGCAGAAAATGTTTCAGGGAAATGGCTCATAAAGGGGAGCTTCCCGGAGTCAGAAAGGCCAGTTGGTAAAATGAGCGTAGATAGAATATCAAATATGATAAGCACCATGAAAAATGTTTCCATGTCCGGAAGAGAAGTTCTCGAGGTTCCTTATTCTTTGGAGTGCGAATCAATAGCCAAGGTATTAAAGGAAAAGGGCTTTGTTGATGAAGTAAAAGTTTTCAAGAAAGAAGGCAGTTCTGCGAAAATGTTGAAAATCAAATTATCAAAGGATGGTAGTACGATAAAACTTTCGGAAGCAAGAAGGATCTCTAAACCCGGAAGAAGAGTTTACAAAGGTTACCAGGAATTTAAACCTGTTCTTCAGGGTTTGGGTGTTTTAGTTGTTTCCACTTCCAGGGGAATAATGGATGCCCAGGAAGCTAAAAAGAAAAAATTGGGCGGAGAGGTTATTTGTGAGGTTTATTAAAATGAGTAGAATAGGAAAAATGCCAATTGAAATTCCACAGGGTGCGTCCGTTGATATAACGGAAAATACTGTTGTTGTAAAAGGACCGAAAGGAAGTTTGTCTTTTGAATTTTCCCACGATGTTGCTGTAAAAAAGGATGACAAGTTTGTTTATGTTGAGATGGTTGGAAAGAACAAGAAATCTTCTGCATTATGGGGTACAACGAGAGCTACGATAGCCAATATGATAAAAGGTGTAACAGAAAAATTTGAAAAAAAATTGGAACTTGTCGGTGTCGGGTACAGAGCAAAGTCGGTTTCTCCGAGAGAAATATCTTTAACGGTCGGTTTTTCTCATCCGGTGGAATTTAAATCTCCCGAGGGGGTAGAGCTTGGGGTTGAGGATAATACCCACATTACTGTGTCCGGTTCTGATAAGAATCTTGTAGGTTTGACTGCATCTAAAATCAGGGGAATAAGAAAGCCCGAACCTTATAAAGGAAAGGGGATAAGGTATCAGGGGGAGGTGGTAAGAAAGAAAGCCGGTAAGGCAGGAAAGATTGGAACGCCGGGAGGAGCGGCATAATATGTACCACGTTAAATTAAGAAAAAGCAATAGAGAAAGAAGAAAATTGGGTATCCGAGCCAAAGTTTTCGGTACGACGAAAAGACCCAGGTTATCCGTTTTTAGGTCAAGTACCAATATTTATGCTCAGGTAATAGACGATGAGAAAGGTGTTACTATAGCAGAGTATTCTTCAGCTAAGATTAAGGACAGAAAGAACAAGACTAAGGTACAGGAATCCTTCGAAGTAGGGAAAGAGTTGGCTAAGGAAGCTTTAGAAAAAAATGTTAAAAATGTGGTCTTTGATAGAGGCGGTTATAAATATCATGGCAGAGTAAAAGCTCTTGCCGACGGAGCCAGGGAAGGAGGCCTGGAATTATGAAATCTTCAGAAGCGGCGCCAAAAGGTGAAAGCAAGAATATAAACGATGAGAAGCATATAAAAGCTACCAGGATCACAGAATTCGAAGAGAGAATTATTGAAATAAAAAGAGTTTCCAAAAAGATTAAAGGAGGAAATGCGATTGGGTTTGCAGTTTTAGTTGTTGTAGGGAATAGAAACGGTAAAGTCGGTTATGGTTATGGAAAGGCTCAGAATGTTGCGGATGCTATAGGAAAAGCTGTAGCTGCGGCAAAAAAGAATATTTATGATGTGAAAATATCGGGTAAGACTATCGCACATGAGGTAAATGCTAAGGTCGGAGCCTCCAGAATAATGTTAAGGCCCGCTCCCGAAGGAACGGGGGTTATAGCCGGAGGGCCTGTAAGAATAGTTATGGAGATGGCGGGAATAAAAAATGTTTCTTCCAAAGTGTTGGGTTCAAATAACAAACTTTTGAATGTCAGGTGCGCAATACAGGCCTTGCAAAAATTAAAAAAGTAAAAATATGGAACTACATAATCTTGAAAAACTAAAAATTGAAAAAAAGGCTAAAAGACTAGGCAGGGGAAGAGGTAGTGGGAAAGGAGGACACACGGTAGGAAAAGGAACAAAAGGCCAGAAGGCCAGAAGAGGAACTAAACCGAGTTTGGGTTTTGAAGGTGGGCAGTCGCCTCTTTATAAGAAATTGCCGAAGATAGGTGGTTTTAATACCCATGGTTTAAGCGCGGAAAAACTTCAAGCGGTAAATTTAGATGTGTTTAATAAATTTAAAGACGGTGAAGAAATAACTCCTGAGATCTTGGCTGAAAAAAAGATAATAAAAAGGGTACCTAAACAGGGTGTAAAGATACTATCGGGTGGAGAATTAAAGAAGAAGATATCTTTGAAAGGATTTAAATATTCAAAAAAAGCCGGGGAGAAAATTAAAAGTTCCGGTTCAAATTTAATTTAGATGTTCAAAATATTTAAACTTCCCGAGCTGAGGAAGAAGATAGTTTTTACCATTTTTATAGTTGCCATATTTCGTCTTTTGGCTCACATACCGGTTCCGGGTGTTGATACTTCAGCTATTAAGACATACCTTGAGCAAAGTGTATTTTTTGGTTTTTTTGACCTTTTTAGCGGCGGAGGTTTTCAGAATTTTTCCATCGTTACTCTTGGTTTAGGACCTTACATAAACGCCTCCATTATTGTTCAGCTTCTAACTATGCTTATTCCTTCTTTGGAAGAAATGGCTAAAGAGGGTGAATACGGCCAAGAAAAAATAAATATGTACACGAAATTATTGGCGGTTCCCATGTCCCTTATTCAATCATACGGGATTTACTTCTTGCTTAGTAAGCAGGGAATCATTAATACCCTTCATTCTACCGATTTGGTAATTTTGCTTTTTACATTTATGGCAGGCTCAATGTTTTTAGTTTGGCTCGGTGATCTGTTAACTGAGCATGGGATAGGAAATGGAATTTCAATACTTATTTTTATATCCATAGTCAGCAGATTACCCTCTACAGTAGCTGTTACCGTAACGAGAATTACTTCTTCCAATTATTTAATCACTATTTTAATGCTCGTTTTGGTTTTACTGACAATAATAGGAGTAGTTTTAGTAAATGAAGGGACAAGAAATATTCTTTTAGAGTACGGGAGAAGTAGCGAGAGGTCTCAAAAAGTTACAAACTATCTTCCCATAAAGATAAATCAGGCGGGGGTGATTCCTATAATATTTGCGGTATCCATAGTTTCAATTCCCGGGATGATAGGCGGTCCTTTAATGGCTTCCGGAAATCCTAAATTAACGGGAATAGGAGCTTTTTTGACAACCCATTTTCAAACCACGTCTCTACTTTACAACGTTTTTTATTTTCTCCTGGTTTTAGCTTTTACCTTTTTTTATACCTTCATTGAATTTAATCCTGATAAAATAGCGGATGATGTTAAGAAAAGAGGAGGATTTATCCCTGGAATAAGACCGGGAACATCGACTTCTCAATATTTGAAAAAAATTGTTTCAAGGACCACGCTTATAGGTTCGTTGTTTTTAGGAATAATTGCTATACTTCCGTATTTGACAAGTTTTATATTTGGTCCTAATGCTATATCCATAGGGGGTACCAGTTTGTTGATTTCAGTTTCTGTTGTATTGGAGACGGTCAGACAGGTAGAATCTCTTACCGCTACGAGAAGTTACGAGAAATTTTTAGGATAAATCTTTTTGATAATTTTGATAAAATATTTCTATGTTTGATAAAGTTAGAGAATTAAACAAATTTAAACAGGCTCAGAGTAAGATTAAAAAGCAGATGGAAGAGATATCAGCTACGCGTGAAAAAGACGGTATTAAGATTGTGGTCAGGGGGGATAAGAAAATACAGAGGCTTGAAATAGACGGAGAAGATCAAAAAGATCTCAAAGATCTTATCAACGACACTTTCGGTGATGTAGACAAAAAAGTTGAGAAGCAGATGCGGGGTCAGCTAAAGGATTTGGGGCTTCCCGATCTCTAGGTTTTTCTCTTTTTTAATATTTTATGAAATTACTTTTAATAGGACCGCAAGGTTGCGGTAAAGGAACAATAGGGAAAAAACTAAGTCAGCATTTAAATATCCCTCTTGTTTCCGTCGGTCAGATTTTAAGAGATTTGCCTGATGACTATCCCGGAAAAGATGAGATTGAAAATTATGTAGATAAAGGCGAACTTGCTCCTCAGAATTTGGTATCAGAAATTTTGAAATCGGAAATCTCCAAGGATATTTATGGGAATGGGTTTATTTTTGACGGGTGGGGAAGAACTTTGGAGGATCTTGATTATTTTAATCCCGGCTTTGATAAAGTAATTTTTATAAATATTTCCCCCGAAACTTCAATTAAAAGAATATCTTCCAGAAGAACCTGTGAGAATTGCGGTGCGGTTTTTAATGTTGTATCCGTCCCACCTAAAGTTGATGGGATATGTGATTTTTGCGGAGGAAAATTAGTGCAGAGAGAAGATGATGTCGAAGAAGCTGTTAAAACAAGATTAGCCATTTTTAATAAAGAAACAACGAAGGTTATAGATTATTTTAGAAAACAGGGAAATTTGGTAGAGGTTAACGGCGAAGGTTCCCCCGATGAGGTTTTTCAACTTGTACTAAAGGGATTAGAGTAGGTTTTGTGGTGTATAATTATCTGTAATGTTTGACCACAACAAAAGTCGAGACGAAAATTCAAATGTTATTAAATATTGGAGAAAGCATCCAAAATCCATAGAGAAATACCAGTTTGTTTACCATTTTCTCCCCCGGGAAGATAAAAAGAAAAGAGCCGATCTTCTTGATAATAAGGCTATTCTTATCTACTGCGTATTAATAGTATTTGTAAGTGTTGTTTTCAGATTTGTACCGAAGTTTGCTCCGGGTGTTTTGGGTTATGCATCCAATATAACTATATCGGATCTTTTGAAATACACGAATCAAAAGAGAAAGGAAAATGGTGTTCCTCCCTTAAAGTTAAATGCAGAATTATCTGCCGCTGCGGAGAAAAAAGCCCAGGATATGTTCAAGGATGGGTATTGGGCTCATGTTGCTCCGGATGGCACCGAACCATGGGATTTCATTTTGGACGAAGGTTATGACTATATATATGCGGGAGAAAATCTGGCTAAAAATTTTTCCAATTCCAAAGAAGTAGTTGAAGCTTGGTTTAAATCTCCTTCCCATAAGAGCAACCTTATCGGTGCCAATTACGACGAAGTGGGTTTTGCGGTTGTTAATGGTGTTATGGACGGATACGAAACTACTCTTGTTGTTCAGATGTTCGGAAGACCGCGCCAGCCTTCAATGTTGGCAACTGTGGGAGATGAAAAAGGATTACCGGGCGAAAATAAGGCCAGCGCCGAAGGGATTGAGCCGGCTTCAGAAAGTTTAGGGGAATCCGTATCTTCACCGGAACAAGAAAATTCGCAGGAAACTCCTTCTTCAGAGGTCGGAAAAGAAGAATATTTGGCAGAAGGATCTTATTTGGTGCAATCAAACGCTAATCCTGCAATAGATATTACAACTGCAACGAAGACGGTAAGTTTGGCTTTCGGTATTTTTGTCAGCGTTCTTTTGGCTTTGGACATAATTTATTCCAGAAAGAAGGGTATAAGAAAATTTACGGGTTTAACCTTAGCTCACTTTATGGTTTTGGTCGTTGTTATAATTAGTATATGGTTGGTATTCAAACCGGGATTGGTAATATAAAGGAGTAAATTTAACTTTATGATGGAAAATATTAAGGAAAACAGAGTGGAATACTTCATACTTCTTGTAGCTATAGCAACTTTCATGGTACTGATATACAAATTCAGATTTAACAAAGGAATGTTGATTTTTCTTAGCGGTGTAGGCTCTGCTTCTTATATTGTTTGGGGTGTTATTCATCATTTGATAAGAGGAAAGCTTACGAAAAACATAGTGTACGAGTATGTGCTTTTCGGACTTTTGGTGTTTTTACTTTTCTTTTCGGTTCTTAGTTTTTAAAAGTTTATGAAAATAGTTGTAGTTATCCCCACCTATAATGAAGCTAAAAATATCGGGCGCCTTATAGATGCTTTAAGTGCCGAGTTTAAGGAAATTCCTCATGAAATGCATATTCTTGTTGTGGAAGGAAACTCCCCCGATGGTACCGCCGATGTTGTCAGGGAAAAAATGAAGCAGTACGATTTTGTTCATTTGCTTATGGAGGAAAAGAAAGCCGGTCTTGGAGTGGCCTATGTTTACGGTTTTAAATATGCGATGAAAGAGCTTGGCGCCGATGTTTTGGTGGAAATGGATGCAGATTTTCAGCACGACCCGAAGGAATTAAAGAATTTAATAAAGGAAATAGATAATGGTTATGATTATATAATCGGATCCCGTTTTACCAAAGGCGGTAGCATTCCAAAAGAATGGGGTTTTAAAAGGAAGCTTTTCAGCAAAGCGGGAAACTTAGTCTCTAAAGTTGTTCTGGGAATAAAAGGTGTGAATGATTTTACGACCGGATATAAAGTTTCCAGGGTTAAAGGTTACGTCGATAGTATAGACCTTGATAATATTCTGTCCAAAGGATTTGCTTACAAAATGGATCTTTTGTACAAAATGCATAAAGCAGGAGCAAAAATAAAGGAAGTGCCAATACACTTCGGGCTAAGAGACGAAGGGGAATCCAAAATGGAAGGCAATAATCTGGGCGATTCCTTGAAGGTGGTCTTAAAGTTGCGTTTAAGTGACCCAGACACCCAAAAATTTCTGAAGTTTTGTATGGTGGGTCTTATAGGTTTTCTTGTTGATACCGGAATTTTCAATGCTTTGAGAGTTTACACAAAAAATCCTAAGGTTTCGTCTCTTATCTCCGGGTTTATAGCGATGTTAACAACCTTCACTCTTAATAATTTTTGGTCATTTAAGAAAAACAAAATTGAAGGGGCGGGGAAAAAAATTACGGGCTTTATTGTTTATATAATCTCCTCTTATATCCCTATCTTTTTCCGTTCTCAGATGATAAAATTTGCCGTCTCCAGGTTCGGAGACACTTTTTGGGTTTCAAACATTACTTTTCTTATAGGGGTGATTTTAGGGTTGATCTGGAACTATTGTGTTTATAGCAGGGTAATTTGGAAGGATAAAAAATAATGAAATATTCAATTGTTGTTCCGGCTTATAACGAAGCCGATAAAATATCTTCAACTATCGTGCAGATATTGAATTTTATGAGAAATTTTTCTCCCGATTCTTTTGAACTCTTGATTTCCGACGACGGAAGTACCGATTCAACTGTTTCCATCGTAGAGCAGTTGATGAAAGAAAATCCCGAACTTAAGATAGTAAAAAATTTGCATCGGGGAAAAGGACCGACGGTATGGTCAGCTTTTATGCAGGCTGAGGGAGATTATATCTATATGGCCGACGCGGATCTTTCGACACCTATTTCGGAGTTAAAAAAGTTGTCGGTTTGGGCGGAAGAGCAGGGATATGATATTGTGATTGCTTCGAGAGAGGGTATAGGCGCTGAAAGAGTGAATGAGCCTTTCCACAGGCATCTTATGGGGAGAGTTTTCAACCTCCTTGTAAGACTTGTTGCTTTGCCCGATATGAAGGATACCCAATGCGGTTTTAAGCTTTTTACAAAAAAATGTGTTCAGGATATTTTTCCGAGAATGTATACTTTGAAAAACGCCAAGGAATTAAAAAAGCCATATACGGGAGCATGGGATGTTGAAGTTTTGTTGCTTGCAAAGAGTTTGGGGTATAAAATAAAGTCCGTTCCTGTCACGTGGGTGTACGTAAAAACTACAAGAGTCAGTCCGGTGAGCGACTCTCTGAAAATGGCCTTTGAGGTTTTACAGATAAAATTCAGACTTTTGAGGGGGAAATATAAAACTGTCCAAAACACCTCTTCCTCCCAAAAGAGTAAATAGTTAAATTTGAGAGGTGTATCCAAAATTTATGAAAATATGCGTTATAGGTACAGGTTATGTCGGTTTGGTTGGAGCCGCTGTTTTTTCCGATTGGGGTAACGAGGTTATAGGTGTTGATATAGATGCCGAAAAAATTGAGAGAATAAAAAAAGGCGACATGCCGATATATGAGCCCGGTCTTTCCGAAATCGTATTAAAAAATATTTCTGAAAACAGGTTATCCTTTACCACATCTTTATCAGAAGGAGTTGAAAAGTCTGATGTGATTTTTATTTGTGTGGGAACTCCTCAAAGTGAAACCGGAGACGCCGACCTATCTGCGGTTTGGAAAGTAGCAGAAGATATCGGGAAGAATTTGAACAATTACAAGGTGATTGTCACTAAAAGCACGGTTCCCGTAGGGACAAATGAGAAAATGAAAAAAGTTATAAAAGATAATCTTACAACGAATGTTGATTTCGATATTGTATCTAACCCGGAATTTTTAAGAGAAGGATATTCGGTTGAGGACATGAAAAACCCTGATAGAACCGTAATAGGTTCGGATTCGGAAAAAGCGTTTTCCATTATGAGAAGTCTATATGAGCATTTGGGAAAACCGATTGTGGAGTGCGATTTAAAATCTGCGGAGATGGTGAAATATGCCTCCAACGCTTTTCTTGCCTCCAAAATATCATTTATAAATGAAATGGCTCAGATATGCGAAAGGTCTGGGGCGGACGTCTCCGTTGTTGCTAAAGGAATGGGTTTGGATAGCAGAATAGGCCCTAAATTTTTGAATGCAGGAATTGGGTATGGGGGGAGCTGTTTTCCAAAAGATGTCGCGGCATTGTACAAGACGTCAACCGATCAGGCTTACGATTTCAAACTTCTCAGAGGTGTCATGGAAGTTAATGAAATTCAGAAAAATTACTTCGTTTCCAAGATAACTCGATACTTTGGAAAAAATTTGTCGGGAAAAACAATAGGTGTTTTGGGTTTAGCTTTTAAGGAAAATACGGATGATATAAGAGACTCTGTGGCGGTAGAGATTGTAAAGCAATTAAGAGGTCTTGGGGCGGCAATAAAGGCTTTTGATCCTCAAGCAATGTTCAATGCAAAAGGAGTTTTAGGAACAACAAATATTGAATATTGTCTGGATAAATATGAGGTAATGGATAATGCCGACGCTTTAGTTATACTTACTGAGTGGAAAGAGTTTGCAAATATTGATTTGGAAAGGGTTAAGGCGATGTTGAAAAATCCCGTAATTTTTGACGGAAGAAATCTTTTGGATAGAAAGAAAATTGAATCTTTTGGATTCATATACTTTGCTGTCGGAAAAAGAACCAACGGAGTTGAGCTACTGGATAAACAACCTTCAGGCGTTTCTGGTGTAATATTGAAGAATGGAAACTAAAAAAAGAATTCTTGTCTTTGTTCCAGAGTTTCCGGTATTAACCGAAACCTTTATTTTAAGAGAACTTGAGAAAATTAATGAATATGAGGATATTGATCTGACGGTTTTTTCGTTGAAAAAAGGGAAAGGAAGCATACCCGATTCCTTAAAAGAAAAAACTGTGTATTGGAGATTAAACATTGCTGATGCGCTCTCGACTCTTCCTTATTTTCTTCTCCATTTTTCTAAATTACGCAAGATTTTCCTGAAAATTAAAAAAGGAGAATCTTCCGATAGCTTTTATGTTTTTTTGAAATCGGTTGCTTACTCCCGGAAATTTTCAAAATATAAACCCCAGCTTTTGTTTGCGCATTTTTTGTCGGAATCTTCAACTATCGTAATGTATGCTTCGGAGATTCTTGGTATTCCTTACGGAATATCGGCTCATGCCAAAGATGTTTTCGTTACCTCGCATTGTGTAAGGGAAAAAATTCAGACCGCGCAGTTTATCGCTGTTTGCAATGAAAACGCCTATAAATATCTTTTAGAGAAATTTGGAAATGTAAATAATAAAATTCACTTAATTCATCATGGAATAGATATAGAGAAAATAACAAAAAGTGTGGAAGATAGGGACTACAAACCTGAAAAGCCCTTGATTTTATCGGTAGGCAGATTGGTGGAGAAAAAGGGCCTTCAATATTTAATAGATGCCGCAAAGATATTAAAAGATAAGAAGATTGACTTTTCAATGGAAATAATAGGATTTGGCCCTTTGTATCGGGACATTTTGGAGCAGATAAAAGAAAATGGGTTGGAAAATGAGGTAAAAATACTGGGTGAGAATAAAGGTTTGCCGAACGAGGAGACACTTATGCATTTTAAAGCGGCCGGTGTTTTTGCTTTTCCCAGTATAGAGACGGAAGAGAAGGATGTTGATGGTATTGCTAATGTTCTTCTTGAAGCAGGGGTGTTTAGGGTTCCTGTTGTAGCCTCTGATACGGGCAGCACCCATGAGATAATAATTGACGGAGAAACGGGACTGCTTTTTTCGCCGGGTAATTCTAACGCTTTGGCCGAAAAATTGGAAATTTTGTTAAATGACGAGGATCTGCGAAAAAAACTTGGAAATAATCTTTACAGTAAAATAGAGAAAGATTTTGATATAAATAAAAACACAGTTTTGTTGCTCGCTACTCTCCGGGCTCAGCCCGTCGAGGGCTGAGCCCGGGAAGCCCGGAGTCGGAAAAATGAAAATTGCTGTATTTACAAAATCTACAACATTGCATAAAAATCACGGGGGTCTTGAAACACAGAATCTGGTACTTTGTGAAGAGTTGGCAAAAAGAGGTTATAACATAACGGTATTTTCTCCAAAAAAGGAATTGCAGGAAGAATTTGCAGAAAAGAACGGAGTTAAATATGTTTTCATCGACGCCGACTATAGAAACTATCTTTTTTCAAAATTCAGAAAAAACAGCTGGGGAAAAAAATCTTTGGAGGTTTTTTCCGAATGGCAGAGAAGAGAGAATTTTGACATTGTATTAAGCCAAAGCGCCGCCGCCGAAAAAATCATAGAAAAAAAGCACGAATTAAATGTAAAAACCGTTTCTATTGCTCATGGGACTGCGGCTTCGGAATATTCCACTTTTTTGAAAAATATTAAAAATGTAAAAGATTTTTATTGGGCGCTAAGGAATACGCAATATTTTTTCAGGCAATATTTTGGAAGACAAAGAAGATATATTCTTCATTCAGATAAAGTAATAGCAGTTTCGGAATATGTTAAAAAAGCATTAATTTCCGAAACTTTTGTTGACGAAAATAAAGTTTCGGTTATTCACAACGGAGTTAACGGAAATCTATACAAAAATGAAAAAAAGAACAGAAATGTCGGGGGAGTGGTTGACTTATACTTTATCGGAAGGATAGAGGTTTCAAAAGGAATTCTAACCTTGTTGGATATGGTTAGAGATATAAACAGAAATATTATTCTTCATGTTGTCGGAGAAGGCCCGTGTTTGGAGAAAGCCATGAAAAAAGTTGGAAAGGATAAAATTCAAGAGAAAGTAGTTTTTCACGGAAAAATGCCCCATAACGAGTTCATAAAAAAGATAAATCCTGACATATTTGTTTTTCCTACGCAAAGAGTTGAGGGTTTTCCTATGGTCCTTGTTGAATCCATGTTTGCCGGAATTCCGGTTGTGGCCTTTGATCTGGGAGGAGTTTCTGATGCCGTTGCTGATGGAAAAACCGGATATCTTGTAAAAGCCGGTGATAATAAATATTTTAAGGAAAAACTGATAGAATTAATTGACGATGATAAGTTAAGGTTGGAACTTGGAAAAAACGCTGAGGAAAAAGCCCAAAGGGAGTTTACGATTGATAGAATGGTAGATAAGTATGAGGAAGTTTTCTTGGAGGTCACAAAATGAAAATATTAAGAATAGTTTATGATTGGCCACCTCCCTGGCAAGGTTTGGCGCCCCATCCTTATGAAATTACCGCAAGCCAGGACAGAGCCGGCCACGATGTTGATGTGTTTTGCGGGAGGTGGCCCCGTTCGGGAAATATAGAGAAACCCGGAAATGTAAAAGTTCATCCGATAATGAGAGAGCCTCTTCCGGGAACAATATTTTTCACCAGCTCAATCTCTTTGTTTTTTAAGTATCTTAGATGGAGGAGAAAAAATACACCCGATGTTATTCACACTCACGGTCATTTTGCAATTTGGATTTACTGGTACAGATGCTTTTTGCAGAAATTCTTTCCATGGTCAAAAGAGTTGGAAGTTCCTCTAGTTGTGCATTTTCATAATGTTGCAAAAGATAGATGGGTTCAGATGGAGAAGCAGAATAAGCCGATTGCTCCGATATCGCGCTATTTAGTTTGGCCCCTTACTGTTTTTTCGGATGAACATGCGGTAAAAGCTGCAGCGGCGTGTATTTTTGTAAGCGAAGGAAATATGAAAAAAGCCATCGAATACTATGGAGCCGATAAGCGAAGATGTTTTTTTGTGGAGTCGGGAGTTAATCCTGCTTTGTTTAAGCCCGTCGGTTATGAGGAGGTGGAGAAATCAAGAGCTGATTTAGGTTTTGACATGGACGACAAGATAATTCTTAATCACGGAGTAATGTCGGAAAGAAAGAATGTTCATCTTCTTGTAGAGGCGTTGAAATTTTTGCCCCGTCACTACAAACTTTTGCTGGTGGGTTCGGGGGATGCTTCCTACATGGGTAAAATCAACGAAGCGATATCTGTAAACGGACTTGCTAATAGGGTTGTAAAAGTGGGTTATACTCCATATCCGCAAACCCCCATCGCTTATCAGATTTCAAATATTTTTGTTTTGCCTTCTTCCTGGGAGGGTTTGCCGAAAGTTGTGATGCAGGGACTTTCCTGCGGAGTTCCGTGCCTAGTTTCGGGTTTCAGGCTGTCGGAAAATATCCAGGGTTTGTATTATCTTAAAAATCTTGACCCCGAATATATTGCAAAATCTATTTACGGACTTATAGAAGGAAATTACACTTCCGTTGACACCAAAAAAGTGGCGCTTTTATATTCCTGGGATGCAAGAGTAAAAGAGATACAGAAAGTATATGAGTTTGCCAGGAAAAATTATCTTGTTTAAAAAATCTAAAAAGATTTCCTCCCGAATTTACGCATACATTCTTTTTTTTGTATTGCATATTGCTCTTTTTAATGTAAATGTAGCCGAGTGGGGTGATTCTTATAGAATTCTGAGAGCTTCCGAGTATATCCGCAAGGGAATTTATCCTTCGGATGAAAAGAGGCCGCCACTTTTCTCAGTTTTCACCGCTGTAAGACCTTCCGATGTTGATCCGGTCCTGTGGGGTAGAGTAGTAGTTTTCGTATTTTCCCTTTTGGCTTTTGTTGTTTTTGATAAATTAACTGAAATTTACATTAAGGATGAAAAATACAGATTAATTTCATTGATTTTGTTTATTTTAAATCCTGTCTATCTTTATTGGTCTATTAGGGTTATGGCTGATGTCCCGTTCTCCTTTTTCGTTCTTCTTGCTTTTTATTTGTTGTCAAGGTATGTGGAGAGACTAAAACATCGGGAAAATGAAAAAGGCCGCAAAAGAGTCGGTTTTGGAAATCTTATTATTTTGGGAGTTGTGTGTGGTTTGGCGATACTTACGAGATTTGAAGGATACTTGCTTGCAATAGCGGTTCTGGCCGGTTTAGCACTTTCCGACAAGAAATTTCATGAGAATGAAAACAACGGCGGTAAAACATCTGCGGAAGGTTCGGGATTTACATTTAAGTTGAAAAGTTTTTTCACGCAGATTTTAAAAAATTGGGAGAGACTTCTGATTTTTGGATTAACGACGTTGATTGTGATATCTCCTTGGATTCTGAACCGCAATCCCTTTGAGTCTTCTTATTTTGAGGAACCATCCCGCAGAATTTATGATTTTAAAATGGTCTGGACTTATATTGTTTCTATTTTGTACTTATTCGGTTTTACCTCTGCGTTTTATTTTATTTTTAAAAAGCCGCGGAATGTCATTTTATTTCTACATAAAAACTTAGGTATAACGACATTTATTATTTTGGACCTCTTGTTGATACTAGTTTGGCCGGCGGCGGTACCCAGATTATTTGTTCCTCTTATCCCATTTTTCGTGCTGATTTTTACTATAAGTTTTCGGGATTTTGCTGAAACATTCGAAAAAAGCAAAGGAAAAACTTTTGCCGGTATTTCAGCCGATACGATATTTCCGGCGTTTTTATTGCTTTTTTATGTTGTCAGCCAGTATTTTTTGAAACTGCAGTTCTTGGTTCCTGTGAAAACGGCCTTTGCAGTGATAGTTTTGATTCAAGTACTGATGCTTCTCTCCATTTATTTTAGAGATTCAAAGGTATTTTTTTGCCTTATTTTATTATCCACCACATTCTGGTCGTCATCGGTGATTTTTAACCATAAAAATATCTATACAGCTATTAAATCGGCCGGAATATACGCAAGGGATAATTTAGATGGAAAAATAATTTTTAATGATACGACCAGCGTGGCGGATTGGTATATAAATTATTCTTATCCCAAGGAAAACCTAATAGGAGAAAAACGGGATTTTTCGGATAAAAAAGAATTGGATTATAAATCTTTGTTAAAAAATAACGTTTCCTATGTCCTTATTACTAATGAAGATAACTCTAATTTTAATCTTGATATAGAAAATTTTGGATATCTGAAATTAATTCAAAGTTTTAGGTATAATATCGGGAGCAAGGAATTTTTTGCCGATATACTTGAATTTGAAAGGTAGTGTGAATATGAAATTATCTGTTGTTATACCGGTTTATAACGAAAAAAACACTATAGAAAAGATTGTTGACTTGGTCAGGGCAGTTGACGGTATAGAAAAAGAAATAATTATTGTTGACGATGGTTCTACCGACGGTTCCGTTGATATTATAAGGAAAATAGGAGAAAAATACCCCGATATTAAGGTTGTTATAAAAGGGGAGAACAGGGGAAAAGGTCACACGCTTAAGGTCGGTTTTAAGCAGACGACAGGAGATTACGTTATAATTCAGGACGCTGATCTTGAATATGACCCTCAGGATTACAAAAAGCTTCTGGACGCATTAAAGGAAGGAGACGCCGATGTTATATATGGTTCAAGATTTTCCGGAAAGTATGAAAAAATGACAACACTGCATTATTTTGGGAATAAACTTTTAACTTTAGTTACCAACGTGCTTTTTGGTGTAACTCTTACAGATATGGAAACCTGCTATAAATTAATGCCCGGAGATTTTGTCAGAAGTATTGATATTAAATCCGAGCGATTTGATTTTGAGCCCGAAATTACCGCGAAGATACTAAAAGCGGGTCTGAAAATTAGGGAAGTTCCTATTTCCTACAAAGGCAGGGCTTTCAGCGAAGGTAAAAAAATAACATGGAAAGATGGTTTTAATGCTGTTCATGCTCTTATAAAGTTCAGATTCTTCGATTAATAGAAAGCGGCGCGTAAATGAAAAAAATCATAAAAATAATTAAGGAAAATATTTATCTTTTCATAATATTCGGTCTTTCATGTGCAAATTTCTTTGTAGCACTAAAACTAAACATATTTAGGTATAACAATTTCGATTTCGGAAAGTTTGACCTTGGAAATATGACTCAGATGGCCTGGTACACTCTGCATGGGAAATTTATGTATCTTACAGATTATTTCGGGTCAAATGTTCCCAGGTGGGCAATGAGTCATGTAGATCCTTTGCTGGCTTTGTTTGTTCCGGTGTTTGCGATTTTTCCCCACCCTCTTACTCTGGCAATAGCCCAGCTTTTTATTGTTGTATTTTCGTCTTTTTTGATTTATGCAATTGCTGATTTGGAGCTTAAATCCAAGTTTTCCGCTTTTTTGTTTAGTTTAGCCTATATTTTTCACCCGTCTCTTGGGTTTATAAATGGGACGATGGGATTTCATGCTGTTACAGCCGCAATTCCATTTTTCTTAGGTGCTTTTTATCTTTTTGAAAAAATGTATAAAGAAAATTCCTTTACAAAAGGCAAAATGGCGGCTTTTTGGGTTTTACTTGTGCTTACGATGGCAGGAAAAGAGCAGATTCCTCTATACATTTTTATATGGGGTCTTTTTATTTTGTTTTTTAGAACCAAGGGAGCGGGAATTTTTAAATTTAGCGGGGAATGGTTCAAAAATTTCTTTAAAATAAAAACGGCTAAAATTGGGGTAAGTATGATGTTTGTAGGATTAGTCTGGTTTGTGACAGCGTTTTTTATCATAATTCCGAAAAATACCCATTATAGGGTGGAAAGTTACAATAGGTTTGTGGCCTCAATCGGTGAAGAACCCAATGCGGCAAATGATGTTACAAGAGAAAATTATTTTCTTTCAAGATACGAGGATTTTGGTAGCTCTTATTTTGAGGTCATAAAAAATATGATTCTTAAAAACCAGCGTCTGATAAGAACTTTTTTCAGTGGTGATAGGTTGGATAGTTTGGACAGAACTTTCAAGCCCTTTTCTTATCTTCCCATCGCAAATCCGGCAATGCTTTTAATATCGGCTCCGGACTTTTTGATAAATTACCTTGTGACTGAAGAAGGCCTTGGGGTTGAAGAGATTGAAAATCATAGAATATCAATGATTATACCCGTGCTTTTTGTTTCAACTATTTACTCTATAACTTTATTAACGGGAATAGCCACGGATATTTTTCCGAAAATAGGGAAATATAAAAAGCAGATGATAACCGCGTTATCCTTGTTGGTATTTTTTTCATGCTACTTTACAACTGTAAAATACAATAACCCTCTTTATTTGTGGTTTACTCAGGCGGTGAAAAGAAGAGTTTCTGCCGATTACGATTTTGGCGGTAAAGAAATTTCCGATCTGAAAATAGGTGACGTTGTGAAACTGCCCGATTTGGACATCAAAGATGTTAAATGCGCAAATGCGGTTATATCAAAGATTCCGGACGATGCCGCGGTATCAGGTCCTGATAATCTTGGGGATCACATGAGTATGAGAGAAACTTACGCTATATTTCCAGCGCTTTGGAATGAAGCAGATTATGTGATTGTTGATGTCCAGTCAAGGAAGCTTTCGGCCATATTGGGTCTGAGTACTAGCATAGTTAAAGATTTAACTGAAAAAATGGTATCAAGCGAAAAGTATGATCTGGTAATGGCCTGTGGGAATTTATATCTCTTCAAAAAAGGGGAGCCGAGGGAAAAGACAAGTCTTATTCCTATTCAGGAGAGGTTTGAGTACCCGGAGAAATACAAATTTGATGTGATGGAATTGATAAGTGTTGTAGATTTTGAAATGCCGGATGGGGTTAAAAGAGAGACTCTAAGTAATGGTGAGATTGTTTATAAAAAAATCAGTGAGGAGGGGATGGATAATTTTCTTTTCTACATTACTCTGATGAATAAAGAAACCGGAAAAGTATTCCAGGTAGCCAATCTGCCTTCATTTGCGTTTTTAAGACCTGCCGATTGGACGGAGGGAATGTACTATGTGGAGGATTTGAGTTTTGCTATTCCTTCCTACGTAGATCCCGGAGATTATGGCCTGTTTCTAAGTGTTTCAAACAAAATAAAGATGAGAAGCGTATATTTGGGTGATATTTTAGTCGAATAAAAAAAATGAAAGATTTAGGAAAATGGCAGATAGTTAGTTTGCTTGCCCAGGGCTTGGCTATGCTTTTGGGCATGGTTGAAACTTTTGTTGTTATAAGAATTCTGAGTGTCGGAGAGTGGGGCCTGGTACAATTGGCCGTTTCAATAGGCGGAGCTTTGGGGATTTATCAGCACTTAGGTTTAGTGTCGGCAAGCACCAGAGAAATATCCTCGGCCAAAAGCGAAGATGATATTTTCAAAATTTTTTTTACGGCTTCGGTTGCAAGGTATTGCGTTACAATTCCTATATCTTTAGGTCTATTCTTCGGTGCAGGGAGAATAGCCGAAAATTTGTATCATAATCCCGAACTTATGTTCCCGTTAAAAATCTACGGTATAACCATGTTGTTTCAGGGAGTTCAGGGAATATTAAATTCGGTAATATCCGGAACTCAAAGATTCAGACAGCTTTTTATTTATCAGATAGTAATAGCGTTTGTAAATATTTTGCTGTTTATTCCCCTGGTATATTTCTATAAAGTTTCGGGATACTTTTACGCTTTTCTGCTTTTTAATGTAATTTCATCAATTTCCCTAAGTGTTATTGCCTTTAAGCCGTTAAGGGATAAAATTCGTTTTCCGACAAAAGAAGAATTTTCAAGAATTTTCAAAGAAATATTTTCAATCAGCATAGCTATATATATCGTGAAAATTCTGTACACCAATTGGGAAAAACTCGGAGCCAACGCTTTAGGTCTTTTTAATTCTGCGGAAGTGGTTGCGATTTATTCTTTTGCTCTTCTATATGCCAAGAAGCTTATGACAATTTCCGACTCCGTCACTACCGTCAACATTCCTGTTTTCTCCGAAAGATACGTGAATAATTTTGAAGAGTTTAAAGAATCTTTTTTGAAAAATTTTAACAAGCTTTTTTCTGTGATAGTTTTAGCAGGGGCGGTTGCCTCTTGTTTTGCTCCGGAGATAATAAGAGTTCTTGTCGGGAGCGGAAAATATGACGGATCAATACCTTTGATTGCTCCGATGGTTTTTGCTTTTGTTATATATTCCTTTGTAAATATTGTGAACTCAAGCGTTTTGATACCCGCAAAAATGGCTAAAAGCATGGTGGGAAGTTATGTTCTTTTGATCGTTGGAACTATAGTTTCGTTTTTTGCGTTAAAAAATTTTACCGGTACTTTGTCAGCCGCTTCTTGGGCAATGACCATAGGAAGTTCCGTTTGTTTATTTTTCATGGTTTATTGGATTAAAAAAAGGATGAATTTTTCTGTTTTTAGTTTAAGTCATGTTGCGATTTCTCTTCTATCTTTAGCTATATCTTTGTTGTGTGGTCTTAGTCCCATTTCGGTCAAATTGGTTTCTTTTGTACTGCTTTTCGGCTTTTTGGTTTGGGCGTTGTTTAAAGCCGATTTTATTGGTAAGAACGATATTGTATCGGTGCGTAAAAAATTAGCGTCTCTTGTAGGGAAAAAATCTTAACATGAAAAATAAAAATACATTAAAAACTATAGTGAAAATTATTATAAGCGGAAGTTTAATTTATTATCTTTTCACCAAAAAAGTAAACATCAGCGAAGTGGCGACTAATTTTAAACTTTTGGATTGGAGATATGTTGTTTTAATGGCGTTGATTATAATCATACACTACACAATAAGCTCTTTTAGGTGGAAATCTCTTTTGATACATGAAAGGTCCAACGAAGTGTCCCGGCTCTACCTTTTGAAACTTTATTTTGAAGGCGCTTTTTTCAATAATTTTATGCCTACGAGCATTGGCGGAGATGCTTATAAAATAGTTAAACTTGGAAGGAAAATAAAAGATCCCGCGACGGGTTTTTCGTCCGTGTTTACCGAGAGATTCACGGGTATTTTAATGCTTTTCTTAATAGGACTTTTGAGCTTAAGCAAGCAGTTGGGTTGGGGAGTTTTAGTTTTGATAATATGGCTCATTTCAGGTTTTTACATTGGGATGTATGTTTTGAAAATTTTGAGCAAGAAAATAAGTTTTGTCAGGAGAATTTACGATGCTTTAATGGTATACAAAGATTATCCGAAAGTTCTATTTTTTGCTATGTTCACTTCTCTTATAATTCAGCTTTTGTCTATATTTACCCAATATCTGGCTTTTAGGGCGGTGGGAATTAAACTGCCGGTTTTCTATTCTCTTATGGCTTTTCCTATAATTACTTTAGCAGGATTTTTTATCCCTTCCATTAATGGTCTTGGAGTTCAGGATATGATGTATGTAAGTATGTTTTCGTTCGTAGGAGTTTCTCAGGGAATAGCGGCGACGGTGTCAATCACTTATCATATTGTAAGAATGGGAGTTAGTTTGATCGGGGGGATTTTATATGCCCTTGACAGGGAATCATAAACTTTTTGGTGGCTTAAAAAATGAAAAACATCTGTCTATTTTTTTGCTTTTAGTATTTTCAGCGCTGTTTTTCGCAACCCGCTTACCGGGTTTAAAAAATGATGTTATAAATCCTGACGGTGCGGCTTGGCATTATAGATCGGAGCAGTTTATTGTCGGGATAAAAAACAGACAGTTTGAAAAAACCTATCAGCATTATCACCCCGGAGTTACTCTAATGTGGATTGCCGGAACGGCGGTTGAAGTTTACAAAAAAGTTTCGGGTGTTATGGTATATGATATTTCTAATTTTCAGACTTTTGACCTGGTTTCCAAAATTTCTATTATTTCGGTGCAGTTCTTGCTTACTCTCCTTCTAATATATTTGCTGTCAAAAATTATTGGTTTTAAGAAAAGCATTTTAACCGTTTCTTTTTTTACTTTTGAACCTTTTTTCCTTGGAAACTCGCGTTTATATCACATGGATGTTTTGCTTACTCTTTTGCTGTTGAACTCCATTTTTCTGGCGTATCTTAACATGAAGGAACCGGGATTTTGGAAATCTGTTCTTACGGGATTCTTTCTGGCTCTGTCGTTTTTAACAAAAAGCTTGTCAATCGGTGCCCTGTTTTTTGTTGTTTTTTACACTATTCTTTATTTTTCCCGTAACGGTAAGAAAGATAAAATTTTCCCGACCACCACCCTGATTATGCTCTCGTTTGTTTTCTTTGTTTTTGCTCTTTTTCCGGCTCTTTGGGTAAGGCCTGTTTATTTTCTTTCGGATATATTCAAAGAAGTCGGGCGGGTAGGGGTGAGAAAAGGACACGAACAGTTGGTAATAGGTGAGTACACCGAAAGAGCGGGAGTTTTATTTTATCCTCTTGTAATTCTTCTCAAGACAAGTCCTTTTTTGATTCTAGGATTTATCATTTACATTTATTTTTTTATAAAATCATTGGGAAATCTGAAGAAAAAATTCAAAAATCTGGGGAATACAATTTTTAATTTTGATTCTTTTTTCGCTGTCTTTTCTTTGGGATATTTTTTGGGAATGTCATTTTTTGCAAAGAAAATTGACAGATATATGCTTGTTGTGTTTCCGTTTCTTTCTTACTGCTCTGCAATCGGGTACCAAAAGTTTTATCAGAATCTTAAAAATTCCCGGGAGAGGAAAATTTTTAAAATAGTATCTTCTTTTTTAATTGTATTTTTTGTAGGCGTTCCGATAATCCGTCTTTACCCGTATTATTTTACCTATACCAGCCCGTTGTTTGGTACGTCCGCCAAAGCAAACAAAATAATCGGCCAAAAGCCTTTTGGTGTAGGAATTCCGGAATTGAAAAAGGTAATTATGGAAAAGTATTCCGATAAATATGGAGGGGAGCCAAAACTCGGTTTTTATGATGTTCAGCCAATGAAAACAATCTACCCGAATTCAAAAATTTTTGATGTTCGTACATATGGTCCGAGTAGTTATGATCTTTTGGTTTTAGCCATAAACGAAGAAATGCCTGAAAAAATATTGGACAATAAGCAGTATATTTTTGAAAAAGATTATTCCCTCTGGATTAACGGGTTGGAGTATTGGAGAATTTACGTGAAAAAGGAAATTTCCAACTAACATGTTTAAGCGCGTGGAAAAAAAAGTTAATAAAAAAGAAAATACTGACGAAAAAAAGGACACAAAAATTGTAGGCGCCAAAAATACAAAGGGTGCCAAAGGTATCGGTGCAATAGTCGTGCTGATAGTTCTTTTGGGTCTTATTTTCAGACTAATCGGAATTAAACATGGATTTCCTTTTATTTTTCATCCCGATGAACCGACAATTATAAGATCGGCTTTGGGAGTAAGGTTTGACCCCAATCCCAAGCATTTTGACTGGCCCCATTTTTACATTTATCTGAATTATTTTTTGTATATGATTTTTGCGAAAATAAGAGGTCTTTTCACCTCCTTCGGTATGCAGAATAAATTGGCGGAATTATTTCCTTTGATGTGGGATGAGGATTTAATCTACTACTATCTGACAAGATGTTTTTCTGCTATTTTAGGGGCTTTTACCGCCGTTCCGGTCTTTCTTGCGACGAAAGAACTTTTCGGAAAAAAAGCCGGGGTTTTGGCGGCTTTAACAATGACCATACTTCCTTATCATGTTTGGCATTCTCATTATGCTTTAGGGGACGTTCCAATGACGTTTCTTCTTGCGTGGGCTTTTTATTTTTCCGCTTTGATAATGAAAAAACCTGATAGGAAAAACTACATTTTATCAGGGCTGTTTGTGGGTTTTTCTGCGTCGGTGAAGTATAACGGAGGATTGTCGGCAATTATGGTCCCTGCGGCGCATTTTTTGAGAATATTTTACGAAAGATATAAAAGACATAAATTAAGCGCCGGAGAGAACCTTGGAAAAAATGAAAAAGATTTTTTAGAGCCAAAAATAATAGACAAAAATGGAATTATAAATCTTGTTTTGTCGGGAATTTTTGCGTTATTGGGATTTTTAGCAGGAACCCCATACGCTCTTTTGGATTTTAAAACTTTTTCCCGAACCGACGGTCCGCAGGGAGCTTTCTGGCAGTTTACAAATGTCGGGTCGGTAGGTTTTGAAACTCATGTTTCAAAATTTTTCTCCGAGAGTTTCAGCAGAGTTTTAGTTGATACGGGATATGTTGTTACTCCAGTATATTTTCTGGTGCTGGGATTTTTAATTTACAGAATTGTCAAAAAGAAAACGGAACGGGAAGAATTTGCTCTTTCCTTCGTCTATATTGTTTCTCTTTTCTTGCTCTGGTATTTATCGGGTTTTAAAAATAACAGATCTCACTATTATTTTGTTATTTATCCTTACCTTGCAGTTACATTCGGGTTTTTCTGCGCCTTTTTACATAATAAGATAAAAAGTTGGGCGTCCGGTTGGCGGGGCATAAGCCGTCGGGACGGCAGTAAATTGTTCGGTGGTCAATTTGTTTCTAAAATTCTTCCGTCTGTATTTCTCATAATAATAATGTCTCCACTTTTTGTAAATTCGTGTGTAAACGCTTACAAATATCATAACAATGACACCAGGGTTTACCTTTATGATTGGTTGATAGAAAATTATGATCCAATCGAAAAACTGATTTATAATGACAAAGTTCTGAAAGATGTTTTTGGGAAAATAGGGATCAACGGAGTAAAAGGGTTGAATAATTTTGATGATTACCAAAAAGCCCTTGTAGTAATATACGAACCGGGGGAAGATGAGGAGAAGTTTCTGAAAAAGAATGGTTCGGTACTTAGGGAAGTGGCTTTCTTTGATAGTAAATGGAAGCTCGGTTCCGATATTGTGGTTTACAGGTATGAGGGTCCCACCAAAAGTTCGGGGTGTGGGTGCGGAAAGTAAGAAGCCGGGCTCAGCCCGTCGGGCTGAGCCCGGAAAAGAAAGTATGGCAAAAAAGGAAGAAAATAAAAATAGAATAGGCTCGAGGATCGACCTGGAATTCAGTCGTCCGAAAACCAAGCGTTGTGGTGTTATCCCGGAGATTATGGTTTTTATCTTCTTTATCCTGATTCATATTCCTAATTTGGGACACGACAATTTCAACACCGATGTTTGGAAGTGGAAATCGAGGTCTTATAACTTCGGAAGCGCTGTATTGGGCGGAGATTTATCTCATACGCTTCAGACTTATCACCCCGGCGTAACTTTAATGTGGCTCGGAAGTATAGGAGCAAGAATAAATAATTACCTGGCCAGAATTAGGGGTCAATCCTTGGTTGCAGATGAAGATGTAACCATAATATTTCAGCTCGATTTTATACAAAAACTTTTGGTAGTAGTCGCAATAGGTATAGCGGTTTCGTTTATTTTTCATGTTCTCAGGAACATTCTGGGTATGAAATATGCGTTATTCTCAGTTTTAATGCTGTCGCTGGAGCCTTTCTACCTCGGATTAACAAGAGTTTTTCATTTAGAAGGATTGGTTTCGACCTTTATGACGGCAAGTATCGTTTGGCTTTATTATTTTTTTCAAAACAAAGAGAAAAAGGGAAGACTTGTTGTTTCAGCAATTTTCGCGGGGCTTGCTTTACTGACAAAAACCTCCGCCTTTTTCCTGGTGCTTTTTACAGGTTTGGCAACCATTATTTATGTTTTCCGTGACGGGAATTTTGAATTTAGGAAATCGGATAGGTTTATTTTCTCTCTAAAAAATTTTGGGAGCTTTATAAAAAACTTCGGAAAGATTTTCCTAAGCTGGTTTTTAATAGTTGCGCTGGTATTTTTTGCATTGTGGCCGGCAATGTGGGTTTCTCCCGGAAAAGTACTTCAGGAATTATATGGTGGGATAGTTAATGTAGGTGTAGAAGGGGATCATTTTCAGTATTATTTCGGAAAACTTGTTGAGGATCCCGGTCCCGGCTTTTACTTTGTTGTCTTGGGCTTTAAGTCATCAATTTATCTTCTGGTAGGTTTTATCGGTGTTCTTTTACTTTTTGCAAAAAAGAAACTTCCCGGAAACGAAAGAAATTTTCTTTCTTTTCTTTTAATTTTTGTGTTTTTCTATTTTATTCAACTTATTGTCCCCACGAAAAAACTTGACAGATATATTCTTCCGGCGCTGGTGGTGATGTCCTTTGCTTCTTCAATCTTCTTTGTGCAGATACTTAGTAAAATTAATTTTAGAAAATTGTGGCAGAAAATTGTTGTCGCGGTTTTGTTTTTGGCTCCGGCCATTTACACCGATGCTTATGTTCATCCCGATTATTTTTCATATTTTAACCCGATCTTCGGTGGTTTAAAAACAGGGGTGAAAGTTTTAGAGCCGAAATGGATAATCGGGGCAGACGAAATTGTTTCATATTTTAAGGAACTTTCAAAAAAAGAGGGGGCAGAATTCTCTTCAAATGCTTCTTTTGAAGAATTGGTTTACAAAAGCCATGGAAGAAATCTTAAAAATGTGATGACAGTTGGTTTTCAGGAAAAATATTATTCTCAGGTTTGGCCGTTTTTCAGAGAGTTCGGGGCATGGGCAGTAATAAAAGATCTTGCTCCTTTTGCTGAAAAAACAAAATATTTTGTTTATCCGGTTTGGGATGATACCGCTGTAGTTGAGAGTAAATTAAAACTCAGTTATTTTGACACGATTAAACTGCGCGGTGTTCCTTTGTACAATGTCTATAAAAACGAAGGGGAGGGTGTCCACTTTGAATAAGAGAAAATTGAATGAGAGAAAATTAAAAATTGACGGAGAGGTTTTTGACACCCTGCTTGTGGGCGGGGCGACTTTATTTGGGTCCGTTTTCAGTTATCTTCTGCAATTTGTTTTGGGGAGAAAACTTCCTGTTGAAGATTACGGAACTTTTAATGCTATTCTTTCGCTTTCTTCCATAATCGGAGTTTTTTCGGCTGTTTTTGGAACGGCTTTGATAAAAATAGTCGCCGAAATGTACGCAAAAAAAGAAGACGATAAAATTAAACATTTTTTTGCGCGTATTTTAAGATTTTCCGTTATAGCGTGTCTTTTGATTTTCTTTATTATATTTATTTTGCGCGGAAAAATTTCCGATTCTTTAAATATAGGGGATAGTTTGTTGGTCGCCTTTTTCGGTCTTTCGGTCGGAGTGGGATTTTGTCTTGTAGTTCCCACTTCTTATTTGCAGGGAATGCAGAAGTTCAAAAAATATTCGGCTTTTCATGTAATAACGATGATAAATAGGTTTGCTCTTCCGGCTATTTTAGTTTTTTTGGGTTTTGGTTTAAGAGGAGTTTATTTTGCCTTTCCTTTGGCTTCATTAATTTCCTTTACGATTGGAATGTTTATGCTCGGGCTGAGCCCGGGGCTCAGCCCGGGAACTGACGTTAGTGGTTATGAAAAAAAGCTTTTATCTCTGGGAGCTTCCGTTGTTTTGGTGAATTTGTGCATGATGGCCCTAAATAATATTGATCTTGTTTTAGTGAAGAAATATTTTCCGGCGGTCGAGGCAGGTTATTATGCGGGTGTGGTAACTTTGGGGAAAATACTTTTGTTCGGGGCGGGGGCGGTGTCGGTTGTGATGTTTCCTAAAATTACGGCTCTTCACGCCAATGGGAAAGATTTTACTAAAAGCCTAAAAAAACTTTTGGGGATTTTACTGGCCGTTTTAGCAGCCGGAGTTGTTTGCTACCAGTTATTTCCGGCTCTTATCACCCATATATTTTTCGGAAAAGCTTTCGAAAATTCGGTTAAATATCTTCCGCTGTTTTCTATTTTTGTAGCAATTTATGTTCTCATAAACTTCTTGGTTATGTTCTCTTTGGCCGTAGACAAAAAAAATGTCGGGTTTTTGCTATTGCCCGGGGTTTTGGCGCAATATATTCTTCTTAATTTTTTTCACGAGACATTGTGGGATATAATACGGGTGAATATCGGTGTAAGTCTATTTACCCTGCTGATACTTGTTTTGCAGGTACGACCCCGGGCTGAGCCCGTCCCGGGCTCAGCCCGGACCTTATGAAAAAAAAGAAAATGGTTTCGGTAATAGTCCCCGCCTATAAACAGGAGAAATCCATCGTTGCCGATGTTAAGAATATTGATGACGCTATGTCCCAAACCAGGTTTGACTACGAAATTTTGGTGGTTGTGGACGGGTTTTTGGATAAGACTTTTGAGAATGCAAAAAAAATAAAGCGAAAAAAAGTAAAGGTTTTGGGGTATGAAACCAACAAAGGAAAAGGATATGCAATCAGGTATGGGATGGCCCGGGCAAAAGGCGATTACATTGCTTTTATAGACGCGGGGATGGACATAGACCCTAACGGAATTTCTCTGATTTTAGAGCATTTAGAATGGTACAACGCCGATATAATAGTAGGAAGCAAAAGGCATCCGGCTTCAAAAATAAATTATCCCTTTTTTAGAAAAGTTTACAGCTGGGGATATCATGTTTTTGTAAAAATACTGCTTGGTGTAACTGTTAAAGATACTCAATCCGGGCTGAAGGTTTTTAAAAGAGAAGTTTTGGAGGCGGTTTTGCCGAGGCTTTTGGTTAAGGAATTTGCTTTTGATGTGGAAATTCTTTCGGTTGCCAGATACTTAGGCTTTAAAAGAATCTTTGAATCCCCGATATATTTAAACTGGAAAGAAGACAATACAAATTTCACGCCTTTTTTAATTTTTGATAAAAATATTAGGAACATGATTAAAGACACGCTAGCAGTTTTTTACAGATTAAGAATATTGAATTACTACAGTGATAAGAAAAAGAGAAAATGGATATACGATAAAGAATTGGATATGAAAATAAATACAGGAGAAACTCTAAATGCTTAAATTTTCAATTATTATTCCGGTCAGAAAAATAAACGATTATGTAAAAGAAAGTATTTCTCACATTAAAGAATTGGATTATCAGAACTACG
>DAOPPB010000001.1:0-59688 GCA_035358315.1 bacterium | reverse complement strand
ATGGAGCCGTCTGTGAGAGTCGGACTCACAACCTGACGCTTACAAAGCGCCTGCTCTGCCATTGAGCTAAGACGGCATTTAATATTAATTACATTTTACTATATTAATTTTTCAAATGGTTGGGCTTTCGGGCCTTCAAATTTTAACATACTTCCGTTGTTGTATCTTTATTTTTGTGCGTAAAACCATATCCACCGAAGATTTCTTAATACGAGTATTGAGATAATCTCATTAAAGTGATAACATCTATGGCAAAGTTTACCAAAATTAAAGAAATGGAGAGACAAAATGAAAGCGAAAATGAAAGAAGAGGTGAGTATTGGGGGAGAAAATATAATCTTAGATGCACTACTTCAGTGGGTGTCGAAACATCCAGAGGAGGTGCAATTGGACAAGGACAGAACGGAAGGGTATTCCTGTTGTTCTTTAGAAGAACTTGGTATGCAGGAGGAAGGTCCCGATTGTTCAAATGCTTTTCAATGCTGCTTGTATCGATTAGGACAGTGTGATGGATTTCCAAAAAACTGTCCGGATTTCGACTGTTAAATAAATTTAAAAATAATAATTAAAAGTTAATTTTGGTAAACGGATAAAAAGCTGAGGTTTTCTCTTTCGCCCCAGCTTTTTTTATTGTTTTTTATTGACTTTAAAACACCAAGTATGGTTTAATTCACAGTGCTATGTCGAAAAGATGTCAAATATGCGGAAAAATGTATCAAAAAGGGAAATTAGTTCCCAGAGGAATAGGAAATCGTGTCACCAGAAGAACTACAAAGAGAAATTCCGTTAACTTGAGGGTTAAAAGGTTTAATATTGATGGTTCAAAAGTAAAGGTAATTCTCTGTTCTTCGTGTTTAAAAAGATTAAAAAAAGACGATATGGAATTAAAGAAGATTTTGGGAGAAGACCAAGCTAAATTGGTTAATCCCTCCGTAGAAATTAGGTAGAGAAGTTACCTAAAACCAGAAACGCGTCGAAATAATCAACCAGCTTTTAGTTTGTTTTCTTAAGGTAGCCATTTTTAAAACTCTCCCAATTCATTTTGTTTTTTCCCTCTACCTGTATCTCATCTATTTTCAATTTTCCGTCATCAAGGTGTGATTTGAATATTTTAACTCTAAGGTTTTTGTTAATATGGTCTTTCAATTCTACTTTCTCGGGAAAAATTTCGGCTTTCTCCATATCTCTCAGATATGTCCATGCTATCGGCCAGGGGTAGAAAGCTCTGATAGCTCTTTCTATTTTTTCAGGATTTTCGTTCCAATCTATCAGAGCATCTTCCCTGCTGATTAGCGTGCTTTTTGGGTTGGTTTTTGAAATAGTATAGGTTGCTAAATTTTCGTCCTGTTTTATAGGAATAATTTTACCTTCGGAATATTTTTTGATTATTTCAGGTAGTTTTTCCGCTGAGATTTGAAAAAGTATTTTATATAGTTCGTCCGATGTATATTTTGAGTCAATTTTGTACTCTATTTGCGTAATTATATCGCCGGTATCCATGTTTTTATCAAGAAGATAAAATGTAACTCCTGTTTTCTTATCTCCATTTAATATGGCGTTCTGGACTGGGCTTGCACCCCGGTATTTAGGCAAGAGAGAGAAATGTACATTTATAATTCCTCCCTTTATGGATTCTATAACTTGCTGAGGAATTATAAATCCGAAGTCGGCAACTATTCCGTAATCAGGATCCGCTTTTTTTATTCTCTGTGATAAATACTCTAAGTCTTCGCCTTTTAAACAGCTGACTTCAATAAAATCTACCTTGTTTTTCTTGCACCACCTTTTTACTTCAGTTTCTTTTTCAATTTGGTATCTTCCTATTTTGGAATTTTTTTTGGTTACACAGAATATTAGATTAAAATTATCTTTGACACTTTCAAGTATTGGCAAAGACCTATCTGAAGTGCTAAAGAATATTATTTTAGTTGTTTTGAAGGGATTCATAATGTATGTTGATCTTCCATCATTTTGTCAAACTCTTCCTGATCTATTGGTTTTCCTTCTATTTTGGACGTGAAGAGTATTCCATCTAGATGATCAATTTCGTGCTGGATAGTTCTGGCAAAAAATCCTTCAGCTTTTATTTTTATTATTCCTCCATCGATGTCCTTTGCGGTAACCTTTATTTTTCTTGCTCTTTCAACAAGACCGTAAACATTAGGAACACTTAAGCACCCTTCCCAATCAATTTCTTTTTCGGCGGAGTACTGTATTATTTTCGGATTTATCAAAATTATATCGTCGGAGTTTATATCATCCGAGTTTAAGGGATCTTCGAAGAAGTTCCTTACAACGCATATCCTTTTGGATACTCCTAATTGTGGCGCAGCTAAGCCTGCTCCTTCGGGGTCTTTTGCAATCTTGACAGTATCCATAAGATCTTTAGCTATGTTTTCTATATCTTCATCTATTTTTCCGACTTTTTGTGTTTTTTTGAATAGTATCGGATCCGGTATTGTCAAAATTTTTTTTACTGCCACGCTAGTATTTTAGCATAACTTCGCGTATTAAACCACTTAATTACCGGGGATTTTCCTTGACAAAAACACCCTCATGGTATTATTTATCAGACTACTATGAAGCTGGTAATTGTTGAATCACCAACAAAGGCAAAAACTCTTTCATCAATCCTGTCAAAAAAGGATTACATAATAGAAGCATCTATGGGGCATGTCAGGGACCTTCCCAAAAGCGGTTTAGGTGTCGATGTTGAAAAAGATTTTGAACCTGAATATGTAGTTCCGCCGAAAGCTAAAAAAACCATCAATGTTCTGAAAAAGAAATCCAAAGATGCCGATGAGGTAATTTTAGCAACAGACCCTGATAGGGAAGGAGAGGCTATAGCATGGCATTTAAAATACCTATTACAACAGACAGGAAATAAAAAATCCTCTGAAAACGGGGAGAACGCTGACGGAGACAAAATCAGTAAAAAGAAAAAAACAGAGAAAAAGTTTGGAAGGGTTTCATTTCATGAATTGACCGAAGAAGCAGTGAAAGAAGCGTTTAAAAGTTTGGGTGATATAAATATGAACCTGGTTAACGCCCAGCAAGCCAGAAGAGTTTTGGACAGATTGGTCGGATATAAACTGTCTCCGCTATTATGGAAAAAAGTAATGTACGGATTATCCGCGGGTAGGGTTCAGAGCGTCGCTGTAAGACTTATTGTGGAGCGGGAAAGGGAAAGATCGGATTTTAAAGCCGAAGAATACTGGACATTGGGGGGTCTTTTTCAACCTATTAGCGCCACTTCTAGTGAGGAGAGTTTTGAAGCACAGCTAATAGAAAAAGACAATAAGAAAATTAAAATACCAGATAAAGAATCGGCAAAAATAATAGAAGAGGATCTTAAGAGTGATTCTTTTATTGTTTCGTCAGTAAAAAAAACTGAAAGAAAAAATACACCCTATCCTCCTCTTAGCACTTCCACGTTACAGCAGATAATGTCAAATGTTTTTGGCTTCACAGCAAAAAGAACTATGGCGGCGGCGCAAAGTTTATTTGAACAAGGATATATTACTTATCATAGAACGGATTCCTTAAATTTGTCTCCATTCTTTGTCGCCGCCGCCAGAAATTTTATTCAAACAGGATTCGGGTCTGCTTACTTGCCCAAGAATCCTATTTTTTATAAAACCAGATCAAGAAATGCTCAGGAAGCGCACGAAGCTATAAGACCGACAAGTGTTCTTTTTGTACCGGGAAGGGATAACAAGAAACTGAAATCTGATGAGCTGAAAGTTTATACAATGGTATGGAAACGTGCGGTTGAGTGCCAGATGAATCCCGCTGTTTATGACCAGACGACGGTTACTGTTTCTTCCGGTAATGGTTACAAGTTTAAAACTGTGGGTTCTCAAATAAAATTTGACGGGTGGTTGGCAGTTGGAAAATTTTTGAAAATGCCGCGAAATAATCAGGATGGGGCTGACGATGAAGGAAATGTTTTTACATCTATTCCCCGTGTTTCGGAGAACGATAAATTAAATCTTAAAGCTATTACTTCCGAGCAACATTTTACTCAACCTCCTCCCAGGTATAGCGACGCCACTCTAATTAAGAAAATGGAAGAACTCGGCGTCGGAAGACCTTCTACGTATGCGCCCACTATAAGTACGATTCAAGCTCGTGGCTATGTGGAAAAAGAGGGTAGATATTTTGTTCCTAAAGATGTCGCTTATGTTGTAAACGACCTTCTCGTTGAGAATTTTCCAGATATTGTTGATTACGGTTTTACTGCTGAGATGGAGCAAAATTTGGATGAGGTAGCTTTGGGTGAGAAAGAATGGGTAAACATAATAAGAAGTTTTTATGTACCTTTTGAAAAAGAATTAAAGGAGAAGGAAGAGGTTTTGAACAAGAGAGATGTTACTAACCTTGGATACAGTGATGAAAAGTGTCCGGAATGCGGAAGACCTTTAGTTTTTAAGCTCGGAAGATACGGAAAATTTTTGAGTTGCTCAGGGTACCCGGAGTGCAAATATGCCAGGCCCATATCTGGTGATAATAATTTGGAAGAAGATGAAGGTGTTGACTATGGGAAATGTCCCAATTGTGAGGGTGGTGTTTTTGTTCTGAAACAAGGAAGATTTGGAAAATTTTTAGCCTGCAGTAATTACCCCAAGTGTAAAACTACAAAAAATTATCTGGAGAAAATTGGTATGAAATGTCCCGAGTGTGGAGAGGGTGATGTTGTTGTAAAAAAAGCTAAAAACAAAGTGTTTTACGGGTGCAGCAGATATCCGGATTGTAAATGGAGCAGTTGGGCGAATCCCTCATCAAAAGAAAAACATGAGACCAAAAGGGAAACTATGCGATCGTTGATATAGCAACAAGTCGGTAGATATATGTAAGAAAAAAGAGGCGGGTTTTTGTTTAATGATAGGATGGCTTCCTCCTTTCTCTATATATTTTCATTATAATGCGATAGTTTTGTTCCCGTTGAACACATATCGCACAGAAAAACAGAGAATCGGATCACCTCCTTCCTAATCTTCTATTTTAGTTTTTTTAAAAAATCTAATACGGAAGCTTTTCATCTCTCCCTTTCTTCTAGATCCCGCCTCTTTATTTATACCTGTGATGATAGCACAAAATATCTCTATTTTCATTTTTGCACCGGTTTTAATTTTTATTTACTTTCACCATTTTTTATAATTAGACATTTATAAGATGTAAAGATGTTTAGATTTGCATATACTATTGCAAAGTTTTTCTTCCTGTGGTAACTTACCAATGTCCCGAAACTCTCTCCCAATTAGATGGGCTCGGGTGAGAAATTTAAAGTAAAATTAATTTCAAAAGTAAAAGAGGGAAACCCAAAAATCTTTTTGTGAATTCCCTCAAAATAAACGGAATAAAATAAAAATAAGATGGCAAAATATAAGTTACCGAAAATACAGGAGATGATTGATGCCGGAGTTCATTTCGGGCATCAGACGAAAAGATGGCATCCTAAAATGGAGCCGTACATATACACCGTAAGCAAAGGAATCCACATAATAGACTTGGAAAAGACCGAGGAAATGCTTAAAAAGGCCTGTGATTTTCTGTATGAGCAAGCCTCTATGGGTAAAACTATTGTTTTTGTCGGTACCAAAAAGCAATCGAAGGATATTATAGAGAGCGAGGCAAAGAGAAGTGGAGCTCTTTATGTAAATGAAAGATGGGTGGGCGGTACAATAACAAATTTTGAAACAATAAAAAAGAATATTGATAAACTTCTTGATCACATCAAGGGAAAGGAAGAAGGAAAATTTTCGGTTTATACCAAAAAGGAAAGACTTTTGATTGATAGGGAGATAGAGAAACTACAGGCGGCTTATGGGGGAATAGTTTCTCTTAAGAAAGCTCCCGAGGTGCTTTTTGTTGTTGATCCGAAGAGAGAAAAAACGGCCGTTAGAGAGGCAAGAAGATCAGGTGTCCCGATAATTTCTATTGTTGACACAAATGCTAATCCCGCAGAAGTAGATTATCCGATTCCGGGCAATGATGATGCTATAAAATCTGTGGCATTAATTGTTAGAGCTATAGCGGATGCAGTAGAAGAGGGGTACAAGGAATTTGGTAAGACCGAAAAAGAGAAGAAGGAAAGAGAGGAAGCTGAGGAGATGAAAGAAAAAGAAAATCGGCTGGAGGAGAGAACGGAGATTGTTCCTGAGGAAGTAGTTGTTGATGTAGAGGAGAAGTTGGTTAAGGAAGCTGTAAAAGAGGAGAACGAAATTGCAATTAAGGAGGTTGGCACGGATAAAGAGGATGAAAAGAGCGAAAAGAAAAATGATTAACGATTTAGAGAGATTGCTTAAATAAAAAAATATGGCAATAAATGTAGAAATAATAAAAAAATTAAGAGATGAAACCGGAGCGGGGATATTGGAGATCAGAGATGTTTTGGAAAAGACGGGAGAGGATTTTGAAAAGGCAAAAGAAGAGCTAATGAAAAAGGTAGCTTCAAAAGCAGCCAAGAAATCCGATAGAATTGCTGAAGACGGGTTGGTTTATTCGTATATACATAGCAGTGGCAAGGTAGGCAGCTTGGTCCTTTTAAGTTGTGAGACCGATTTTGTGGCAAGAACAGACGATTTTCAAAAACTTTGCAAAGAAGTGGCAATGCAGGTTTGCACGGAAGATTACGAAAATGTTGAAAGTCTTCTAAACTCTGATTATATCAGAGACCCATCAAAAAAAATCAGCGATTTAGTGAATGAAACTATTGCAAAAGTAGGTGAGAAGATAGAGATCAGAAGATTTGCTAAGTTTACTGTTGGAGAATAAATAGTCTTTTTGGTATCATCATTGTTATGAATACCTCCGAATTAAAAAACAAACTCTCCAAATCTATTGATTTCCTTGTGTCGGAATTAAATCAGATAAGAACAGGAAGGGTTTCTCCTGCTCTTGTTTCCGATGTTTCAATTGAGGCATACCCCGGATCTTTTTTGACCATAAAGGAACTTGGTTCTATCTCAGTTATGGACCCGCATAATCTTGCCATTATGGCTTGGGATAAAACTGTCTTGGACTTGATAGTAAACGGGTTAAGAAACAGCGGACTCGGAGTCAGTGCGGTAAAGGAAGCTGACAGAGTAAGAGTTAGCGTACCGGCTTTAACTGAGGAGAAAAGAGTTGAGTTTACCAAACAGGTTTCTGAAGAAGTAGAAAATTGCAAAAATTCCATTAGAAAAATCAGACAGGATGCCATGAAAGAAATAGAAAAAGAGTTCTCAGAGAAATCTATTTCAGAAGATGAAAAATTCAAAGAAAAGGAGCTTATTGAGGAAATAGTTAAGGATTTTATTGATCAGGCGGATAAAATCGGAGAAGAAAAAAAGAAGGAGCTAATGACTATTTAGTTTTTTGTTATGAGTCTTATTACCGTTGTAATAGTTTTAGTAATAATATCTATTCTCGTTGTTGTTCATGAATTTGGACATTACTGCGCTGCAAAGAGAAACGGTGTAAGAGTAGAGGAATTTGGTGTTGGCTACCCCCCGAGAATTTTCGGTAAGAAAATAGGAGATACTGTTTATTCCATTAATTTGATTCCTTTTGGGGGTTTTGTAAAGATAACCGGTGAAGATGAAGGTGAAAAAAGTGAAAAAGAAGAGTTTGACCCTCACAGTTTTTCTGTTAAAAACCCGTGGCAGAAGTCACAGATATTGATCGCAGGTGTTTTTATGAATCTGTTATTGAGTTTTCTTCTTTACTACATATTTTTCTTTTTCACTGGTTTTAGAAGTTTTTACACCCCGATGATATTTGATCACCATTTTAAATTCGGAAAAGAACTTTCTTATAGTACGGTAATCTTTGATGTGGAAGCTGAATCCCCGGCAGATAAAGCGGGAATAAAGCCCGGAGAGGTAATTTTGAAAATTGATGGAAATGATATAAAAAATGTTTATGATTTGAGGAAAGCTCTGAATGGAAAAGCGGGAATTGAGGTTAAAGTGGAAACAATTAACATTAATGAAGCTTTAGATAGAGGGAAAAAAGAGTATGTCTTAGTACCTGATTCCTATGTTCCCGAGAGTCCGGATGAAGGGGATGCTATTATCGGTGTTTATTTGGGAGAGGCAAAATCCATAGTTTATGAAAAGCCGGTTGAAAAAATACTATCCGGTCCGATGCACACCTATAACATGCTATCTTATTCCATTTCCTCTTTGGGAAAGATTATTGGTATATCCGTAAAAACAAAGGATATTGAGCCGGTTGCGAGCAGCATGACCGGTCCTGTAGGTTTGGTTAATATCTTAGGGATGATAGTTCAGGAAGGTGGTAAAAAGAGAGCTCTTATCTTAATGGATACAGTTGCAGTGATATCGGCAGGATTCGCTTTTACCAATATCTTACCCATCCCGGCCTTGGACGGCGGGAGAGTAGTTTTTAGGATATACGAGGGTATTACAAAAAAACGAGTAAATCCTGATTTTGAATCAAGAGTTCATAATTTCGGTATGATGATTTTGCTATTGTTAATCACCCTTATTACATTTAAAGATATAAGAAACTGGTAATCCTGTTTCTTTGTTGTTTTAAGAATAAAATCTCAATCCGACTTTTTCTCATTGCTGTAACTATTTGTTTGTGGTATAAGTTTTTGCAAATTTTTAAGTGTTGGGTATATACTAGAAATGTCAAGTTGGTTTGAAAAATTAATATGTTATAAGAATGTGCACTATGTTAAGGCTAACAGATTGTTAAATGTTAGTATTATTGTCAGTTATATTTTTTGAGTGCCAAAAAAATTATGACAATGTGGTGAGGTAGCATAAGGATGTTATTTTGGGAATTTGTGGTGTATTTAATTAAAAAATAGATAGTTTGGAGGTGTTTTTAAGGATCCCGTTTTTGGGATTAGCATATTGTCTTGTAGTTTGATAAAAATAAGCCAAGACTTAGCGAAATAATATGACAAAAATTAAAGTCAGACACGGAGAAAGTTTGGACCAGGCTCTTAGGAGGTTTAATAAAGAAGTTTTGAAGTCCGGGATTATTCAGGAGATGAAAGACAGGGAGCATTATTCAAAGCCCAGTGAGGTTAAAAGGCAAAAAAATAAAGAACTTAAGAGAAAGTTTTATCTTGAGAGGAATAAATATTGATAATAGATGAACTGAGGTCCAAATTATTTGAATTTCAAAAAGCCAATGATACTTTAAGAGTTGGTGTACTGAGGTTTTATCTTTCCCAGGTGAAAAATAAAGAAATTGAGCTTAGGTCTTCTCATAAAGAACTGACTGACGAAGATGCTTTTAGAGTTTTGAAGAAAGAAGTAAAAAATAGGAAAGAAAACATTGAGTTGTATGAGAAAATAGGAAGAAAGGACTTACTGGACAAGGAAAAGGCAGAATTGGAAGTTTATCTGGAATTTGCAAAGCTTTTTCCTTTTGAGTTGGACACACCCCGCCCTATGAATAATCAAAATCCAAAGATTGGAAATTAAAGTAATTTGCATACGTTTTATTGTTTTAAAAGGTTTAAGCTTATATGAACACCGGAAATATTTTAGATAAAGACACTTTCATCTCAGTTTTTATAACAAATGATGAGGAGATGAAGAAATTGAATAAAAAATACATGGGAAGGGATTATCCCACGGATGTTTTGTCCTTTGAAATTAGGGAAAAACAGGAAGATGGTTCATTTTATCTTGGAGATATAGTTGTTAATAAAGACCAGGCCAAAAGACAGGCGGGAAAATATGGAAATGGTTTTGAGGAGGAAATATCGGAATTGGTTGGCCACGGTGTTTTGCATCTATTGGGGATTCATCATCCCGAGGATGGGGGATTATGAAATTAATAGTCGGTCTCGGAAATCCGGGTGAAAAATATCAGAAATCCCGGCATAATACTGGTTTTATTGTTTTAAATAGGTTGGCTGAAGAAAGAGGGTTAGAGTGGGAAAATTCGGCAAGATTTGGCTCGGAAATTGCGGAATACAATGATGTAATTTTGGTTAAACCTCAAACTTTTATGAATAATTCCGGAGATGCTGTTTCCAAAATAATGAGTTTTTACAAAATTTTTCCCGATGACTTAATTGTTGTTCATGATGATGTTGATCTTCCTTTAGGCAGTATAAAAAAACAAAAAGGAAAAAATTCGGCGGGGCATCATGGGGTAGAAGATATAATTAAAAAACTTGGAACGAAAGATTTTTGGAGAGTTAGGGTTGGAATAGGGAAGCCTGAAGATAAAAACATTCCGGTTGACGAGTGGGTTTTGCAGGATTTTGGAGAGAATGAACTTGGTGTTATAACTAGGTTAGATTTGATATCTGCGTTAATATCAAAATAATTAAAGCTGGGCTTTAATACTGTTTTTTTTCCTTTAATACATAAAAAATTCGTACCGTTTCCTTGATTAATTAAAAGAATCAAATAATAAATATCCAATGTAAATTAGTGGGTTTACACGTTTCTGAAATCTATACTAAAGTTCAGAGGCAGTTATGTATTACACCAAGTATCGCCCACAAAAATTCAGTGAAATGAGCAAAACCAGTGATGTTGCAGGCGTTATTGCAAAGCAAGTTCAGACAGGTAAGACCGCTCATGCTTATCTCATGGTCGGTCCACGAGGAACGGGAAAAACCACTACTGCCAGGATATTGGCAAAAGCCCTTAATTGCGAGAAGCTTAAGGAAAACGGAGACCCGTGTGATAAATGCGCAAATTGCCTCTCCATAAAGGAAGGTTCTTTTATAGACTTAGTGGAGATAGACGCGGCCAGTAACAGGGGAATTGACGATATCAGGGAACTAAAAGATAAGATAAAACTGGCTCCAACGATGGGAAAAATGAAAGTTTATATTATAGATGAAGTTCACATGCTCACTCCCGAGGCTTTTAACGCACTTTTAAAGACTTTGGAAGAGCCTCCTAAAAAAACTGTTTTTATTCTCTGTACGACGGAAGACCACAAGGTTCCGTCAACTATAAAGTCGCGTTGTCAGATTCTCAGATTCAAAAGACCGACAATAGAGCAAATTGTGTCCGTTCTCAAGGGTGTGGCGAAAGGTGAGGAAATAAAAATATCGAACGATGATTTGGTAAAAATCGCAGAAGCATCTATGGGAGATTACAGAGGTGCATGCGTTCTATTAGAACAGGTTCATGAAGGGGATATAAATGTAAACACTCTTTTAAGTTTGAGTTCCAAAAAGAAATATGTTGAATGTGTAGATTTCTTGTTGAACTCGGATGTTTCCGGCGCCTTAAATACGGTTTCGGAAGTATACAACGAAGGGATAGATTTATATGTCTGGGTGGGGGAGCTTTTAAAATATTTGAGATCCATGCTTTTTGTCAAATCCGGAGTTTCAGATATTGTAACTGATGCTACCGTGGAAGTTTTGGATGAAATAAAAGAACAGTCAAAAAAGGTAGACGTGAAATGGTTGGATAGAACTATTGAAATATTGTTGGAAGCCCATAAAAATATAAAAAGCTCTTTTATTCCACAGTTGCCGGTAGAGATGGCTGTGGTGAGGATATGTTTGGGGGATTTTGATGCGGACATAGCGGGTAGTGAGGCAGAAGAAAAAAGTGATGGGTTCGGCAGATTCGGTAAGAGTGTTGAAGATAGCCGCCAGGAAAATTCTACCTTGGATATACATAAAACAGGGTTTAGCCCATCAAAGGCGAAGAAAAAGGGAGCTATTAAGGAGAGGGGTGACGAGGTTCAAGAGCGTGAGAAACCTGCGATTTCTTTCAAAAAAGTAGAAAAAAATTGGAACGAGTTTGTAAGAAGCAGCAAAGATCTAAATCACTCGTTGACCGCCTTGTTGAATTTATGCAAACCGATTAGAGTAGAAGGAAAATCTATAATAGTAGAGGTTTTTTATCCTTTTCATAAAGAAAGACTTGAAAGTGCGGGTATTGGAAGATTAATTGCCGGCCTGAGCGAAGAAGTTTTCGGTGTAGATTTGAATTTCAAGTGTGTTTTGAGTAAGGAAAAACCAAAGAAATTTTCCAATGGTGATACTGATAAACTGACAGATTTGAATGTGGTGAACCCTAAGGATATAAATGAAAAATCAATTTTAGATGTTTTTGATGGTGGTCTGCCTATAATGAGTTGAAAAGCTGAAATTTAAATTCCTGTTATTATGAAATTACCGAAGCCGATATCCAATTTAATAGACTATTTTGAAAGACTCCCGGGAATCGGGCCTAAGACTGCGCAAAGATTGACTTTTTCTCTTTTGAATTTTCCTCAGGAAGAGCTTGAAAAATTTTCCGGTTATCTTATGAATCTAAAAAAAGAAACCAAACTTTGTTCTATATGTAAAAATGTTACGGAATATGACATTTGTTCGGTTTGTGACGATCCTATGCGCGATAAAAGGACAATAGCTGTTGTGGCGAGCTCATTAGATACTTTTGCTTTAGAAAAGACCAACTTTAAAGGCGTTTATCATGTTTTACACGGGATAATTGATCCGCTTAATAATATCGGTCCCGACGACATTTTTATTAAAGAGCTTGTAGAGAGGATTAAAACTCTGGTAAGTGAAAAACCAAACGAGCAAACAAATGAAGAATCTTCGGACAACTCTGATGACTTTGGAATGGTTGAGATTATTCTGGCAACTAATACCAGTATGGAAGGGGAATCAACGGCCATGTATATATCAAAATTAATAAGAGACTCCGGATTTAGCGAGGATAGGGTAAAAATAACAAGGATTGCCAGAGGACTTCCCGTCGGCGGAGATATTGAATATGCCGACGACATCACTTTGACCAGGGCTTTAGAAGGGCGTTCAAAGCTTTAATGTGGTAAAATTCAACCCGATATGAAGATATACAACTCCTTAACCAAACAAGTGGAAGAGTTTAAACCTATTGAACCGGATGCTGTTAAGATGTATTGCTGTGGTCCCACGGTTTATAACTATCCGCAGATCGGAAATTGGAGAACCTTTACCCTCGCCGATTTTCTATACAGAGTGCTGAAAATGAATGGTTACAAAGTGGATTTCATAATGAACATGACCGATGTCGGTCATTTATATGAGTTTGGGGGGGATCCTGAGGGCGGGGAAGATAAAATTGAGCAAAAATCTTCCGACGAGGGAAAATCTGCCCGGGAAATAGTTGATATGTATGCAAAAAGTTTTCTGCAGGAATATCACGAGATGAATCTTATGGAGCCAAGAAAGTTTACCAAAGCCACAGAGTACATAGATGAGCAAATTGATTTAATTCTTACATTGGAGGAAAAAGGTTTTACTTACGAGACCTCCGACGGAATATATTTTGATACTTCCAAGTTTGCGAATTATGGGGCGCTTTCTGGTCTTACAGTTGAGAGTATAAAAGAAGGAGCGAGAATAGATCCTAATCCGGAAAAGAAAAATCCTACCGATTTTGCCTTATGGAAGTTTTCGCCTAAAGATAAAAAGAGACAGCAGGAATGGCAATCTCCTTGGGGTGTAGGTTTTCCGGGATGGCACTTAGAGTGTTCTTCGATGGTTTTGTCGGAGCTTGGGGATTCGATAGATATTCATGTCGGTGGCGAGGACTTAAAAATGATTCATCATCAGAACGAAATTGCTCAGAGTGAGTGCGCAACGGGTAAGAAATTTGTAAATTATTGGGTGCACGGAGCTTTTTTAACTGTTGATGGCGGAAGAATGAGCAAAAGTTTAGGTAATTTCTATACGCTTTCGGATATTAAACAAAGAGGATTTAGTCCTCTTGATCTGAAGTATTTTTTCATGACAGCTCATTACAGAGTTCCCTTGAATTTTACCTGGGGAGCAATGCAAAGTGCTCAAAATTCCCTAAAAAGGATATTTGAAGTGGTTTCCGGCTATGAATATGACCCGAAAGCAGAGGCGTCCGATAAATATGTTAAAAAATTTCTGGAAAGATTAAACGAGGATTTAAATGTTCCGGAAGCTTTAGCTGTGTTTTGGGAATTAGTGAAAAGCAACATATCGGAAGCTTCTAAATTGAATACCATTTTAGAAATGGATAATTTTTTAGGTTTAAAACTTCAGGAGCATGTGGGAATAGAAGTGCCGAAAAATGTGGAAGAATTGGCAAAAATGAGAAGCGAGTACAGAAAAAACGGTATTTGGGATAAAGCAGATGTTTTAAGAAGGCAGATAGAAGGTCTTGGATATATCATTGAAGACCTTTCTAACGGAGAATTTAAGTTAAAAAAGAAATTTTAGGGTCAATGGTTTCTAATCGGAGTAAACCCATTTTACCGTATTCGTTCCGAGATAATCATTAAGATTGACTGCATACTTGGGTTCATAAATTATTATGTCCGATGGATATTTTTCATTTCTGGTACCCTGAAGAGTTCGCTGGAAATAGAATCTATTTGCTATAAAAATTCCTCTTAGTGTTATATCTGATGTATATTTTCCTTCTTCTGCGTTGTACGCTGTGTAGAAGTTTCCATCGGTAATTATTCCTGCTTCAATGTTTGAAACCGATTTATCTATGTTTACACCTATCGGGACAGACGATACTTCTTTCCCCTTTACAATAAAAAGCGCCGTAGAATTATTTCCTATCTCTATATTGCTTGATATGGTTAAAGTTCCGTTCACAAAAACTATTTGATTGAATGAAATATCATCGTAGTTGCTGGGGATTTTATTCGAAGTGATATTGTAATCTCCATCTATGAAGTATATTCCTGAAGATGCAACAAGATCTCCGGTTGCTGATATTTGATTTTTTGTCCCTTTTACTTCGTCAAAGAATTTTTGATACGTGTAATCTGTGGGAGTGGGAGAGTTGGTGACGTAAGCGCCAATACTGGACCTGAAAAAATTTATTGATGGCCCGCCTGTTTCTACCAAACCATCTGTGTTGTCCTCGTAAGCTTCCGATATCATATCTATATTTTGATTTGATCTTACTATCCCTTTCCCCCTGATTTTTATCCATGGTCCGTTAATACACATGTCTCGTGTGGAAGAATTTCCTGCCATGTCCTCCGCGTAAAACCTAATAAAGTGGCAATTTTTTGACCACTCGCTGTCGCAAAAGTCTACCATGGGAGTTATTAGATAAGCTGTCTTGACACCAGGAAGAAAAGGCGGGCTGGCAAGTATAGCCCAGCCGTCTACTTCCCACGTTCCTGCGCATCTGCTTAAGTTGGGAAATCTTCCAAATTCAGTACTGATTCTGGGTACAAAATATTGAAATTTATCCGTTAATGTTGACAATCCTGAGGTTTTATCATCAACATGAGTCCATACATATAGCTGGTGGTCATTTCCGAATAAAGACCTTACTGCTCCTGATTCTCTCCAATTTCCCGGAGGAGTTTGGTCTATTTTGAGATCAATGGATTTTGTTATTTCCGTATTGTTTGCTTTATCTATACTATAATATTCAACAGTGTGATTCCCGTCTGTACTTACATAAAAAGAGGTTGTCGGATTTCCCGATTTACTTATATTTACGGCGTCAATCCAAATTTTTCCAGTTCCGTAAATACCTATTTCTAAGTAAACTCCTATTACATTTTCAGCTGTTGGTGTAAAGACCGTTGAAATCTCTGTCCAATCATTGGTTCCTGTTAAAACAGGACTGGATTTAATAAAGGAAATTGTTTTTTGTCCGAGAGCATCCTGAGAAATTGAGTAAACATTGAAAAATGCATTTCCCGATACACTGGATGTTTTTAGCCAGACATAGGCGCTCATATTGTCAAATGAATTTGCGGCGGCAAACATATCAGAGTGATCTATGGCATGCCAACTGTTTTCTGTTGCTTCTATCCTTATTGAAGTGTTTGGAAAATCACTTTGGTAAATTAAGCTATCTTTGGAGTAAGTTGCTCCGGGGCTCGAATTGCTTATTTTCCAGTCTTGTGTGTATAAAGGGGCGTCCATACCGATTATTTCAAAAGACGGATTTGGAGCTAGATTAAGGGAATCGGAGAAAGTTTTCTTTTCCCATACTTTTCCATCAATTCTGTAATTTATCTCTTTTACACCACTTTCAAGGTCAGTTGCGATTAATGTAATTTTTACCGGTTGCTTGTACCACAAATTCTTTCCGTCAGGAGTAGGAGGGGATTTTTCGATAGTTGTAACAGGAGGGGTTGTATCAGCAAATGTCCTAATCGGAAGAACTAGTAAAACCAGAAGAGACAGGCACCTTAAAATTTTTCCTGGATACTTATTATTTTCGGGCATTGCTTATATCATAGAGGATTTTTCTTATATTTTAAAGAACTGGTGCTCATAGTTGATACCAATGGTGTAAAAATGGAGTCACGAATAAAATGATTTAAAAAAATAGTCCAATGTTTCCGGCGGGGGATAATTGGACTATTTTAAGTGCAGTTATTTGAACGACTCTAGAAGCTCTTCTAAAGCCAATTTGTCCTTTAGCAAGTAGTCAAGAACAATCTGAAGAGAAATACGGATGATATCTCTCAAATTCTCCGACTTTGCAGTACCTATAATATTTATGTTTACATCGTTCCCCCTGCGGATTTTAGATGAATATTCTGTACTACTTTCCCCGCTATCTTTCCTTGTAATCAAAATAAAGTACGATTCAAGCACCTCTATCAAAGTTTCGTCACTCTCAAGGCTTATGCGAAATACCTGGCACCGATCCGTTTTTGGTAGAAGATCACTGACTTCCAAAAATAAATCTCCCATCTTTCTCTCCTTTGTTGTTGATTTTTGGAGATTCTAGCACTGATAAAGGTTTTTACAAGCATTTGTGTATTGGAGGAAAGAGTTTGTGATATTTTGTATCTTATGTGACATTTTTTATCTCTTGGTAGATCCTATTACTATACGAGAGAGCGTCTAATTCTTTCATATGTAGGTTCTTCGGCGTTGCCGAAAGTTTCTAGACCCTTTTCTATGGAAAGTAATTGTACCAAACCCTCGGCCAAATTTTTATATCTTACAACCCCATCTTTTACTAGCGTATCCGAACATCTTGAGTGGCAACTTCTTCTGTCTTGATCCCATCCTTTGATTTTGTCTTCATCTACCCACTTTGTCTTTTTTCTCACGTCCCCAATAGAGTGTACATAATCTTGGAAATTCTTGTTGAACTCTTCCGAATACATACGCCGATCGTATTTAATTATGATTCTGTTATTCCTGGAGAAATTTATGAGAGCTATTCTTGCATTATCCGAACTGTTAAAAGAATCTGCTTTTTCCTCTTCTGTCACATCAGAATCAAGTTTCTTTCCTTTGAAATAATTATCGTAAGCCTCTTTGTACCCATCACTTTCAAAGAATTTTTCCAAAAATTCCTCCGGATCGGTTATTTTAACGAACTCATCTTCGGGTTTTTCGTTTCTTGTTTCCGGCTGATTTTTCTCCGGTAAATTTGAAGAAAAATTATGTGGTTTCTCTGTTGCATCTATAGTTCTTTCTAATGTTTCCAGCATAGGACAATATTACGACATTTCCTTTCTTACTTCCATAATTAATCTGTAAGAGAGTGTTGGAAAGATTTATTTAATGTGTATTATTCAACTGTGGTTCCAAAAAGAACGATTAAAAAATTTAAAACAAAATTCGGTGATATACCTCTACCGGTGTTTTTTCCTGATGCTACAAGGGCAGTGATTAAAACCCTAGATTCATCCGACATAGAGAGTACGAAAACGCCCGGGGTTTTGGTTAATACTTACCATTTGTACAAAGATTTGGGCAAAAGAGTTCTTGAAAAACACGACGGAATAAGACAATTTATGTCATGGAATGGCGCTGTTATATCGGATTCGGGAGGTTTTCAGGTTATGAGTCTGGCAAAAAACAGCGAAAAAAGGGGCTTAATAACAGACGAGGGAGTCACATTTAAACCTCAAGGTGGGGAAAAGATAAAATTAACCCCGGAAAAATCTATTCAGTTTCAGATGCTTTTAAAAACCGATATGGTGGTTGTTTTGGACGATTTTACAGAGCCCGGATGTACTTACGAAAAAGCGAAAGAAACGGTTGAAAGGACGATTGTTTGGGCAAAAAGATCAAAAGAGGAGTTTTTAAGAATTTGTGAAAAAGAAAAACTGAATGAAAAAGACAGACCTTATATTTTGGGAGTGGTGCAGGGAGGAGAGTATTTAGATCTCCGAGAATACTGCACGAAAGAGCTGGTAAAGATAGGTTTCGACGGCTTGGGGTACGGAGGCTGGCCGATAAGAGAAAACGGGGAATTTAATTTTGACGTTCCTAGAATAATAGCGGAAAATTCGCCCGAAAATTATTTACTTTATGGGCTGGGAGTAGGAAAGCCCGACGAGATTGTTAAGTGTTTTGATTTAGGATTTTATATTTTTGATTGTGTTCTTCCAACTAGAGATGCTCGTCATAGCAGATTATATGTTTATAATGCTAAGTCAATTAACGAAATAGACATTAGAGATGATAATTTTTACTCATTTTTTGACCCATGCAAGCAAAAATATTACTGTGATACAGAACCCGTGAGTAAAGCTTGTGACTGCTTATTATGCAGAAGATATTACCGCTCTTATCTGCATCATCTTTTTAAAAATGATGAAACTACATCTTTAAGGTTGGCTACCATACATAATCTTAGATTTTATAGTTTGCTGGTGGAGAGATTGCAGAAAGAAATATAATAATGCAGATGTTTAAAAAGTTCCGCTATTTCTGTTTTTCATTTTCATTTTTCGATCTCACTGCTAAAATAAACCTATGTCGTCGCTTCCAACAGGAATAAATTAAGCGTGGTGAAGTATTTATTCCCTGGTAACTTCATGAAAAAGATCCCATTTCAAATAAAAGTTAGACTTCCGGAGCCGCTGGGGAGTAGGGTAATCGTGTAGCGGGACCATGAAGGGAGAATAGTACATTCTAAGCCCCCCGTTGCACTTATAAAACTAACGACTTTGTTCAATTTTTGAAATATAATAAATTTATGCCCATTACATCGGAAGAACTAAAAGAAGAGGTGGTTAGCATTACACCGGACAAAGAAGCTGATAAAGATTTAGTACATCAGTTTTTTCCCGATGCAAAAGTTTCTGAACCAACTGAAACTAACGGATCCCCGAAAAAATATCAGGAATCGCCGGTTTTTGTATGGGGTTTGGAAGCCAATATTACTTCTCACGAGCAACTTGCTGAGATTATTAGCCGAGTTCCCGAAGTGGCCGAAGAATATACACCTATAGAAAATTTTGCACCTATTGACGGTGTCGCCTGGGAATCGCACAGGAATATAATCAGAACAGGGGGAACAAAAGAAGATATTGGCCATGTTTTAGCTGCGTGGAGGTTCTCCTTCAATCAGTTTGAACGGCTCTACCGCAAGCCAACCCAGGAGAACAGATTTATTGAGGATTATTGGGATAGTAAAGCAATGAATTACCATCGGACTATGGAAATGGTATTAGACCCAGGAAAAAGAGATTTATTGGCCAGACTTAGTGGTGAGGAGACAACGGCTTTTTCTGGTATTTCCAAAATAGAGCAATTACTTTTTGATAAATCTTTTGAACAGAGGGAGGTATTGCTCGAATACCTAACATATCGCTTATGGGTTGCGAACAATCGAGTTAAAATGACCAGTCCTTATCTAGGTGAAGAATTCGGACCAAGTTATCAACGGAATAAGGGAGAATACGATAAAGAGAGAGAACATTTATTACCTCTTGTAGTTCGTGCAACTCGGGAGTTTGCTGAAGAAGGCAATAATCATGCGGTAAAAAAAGTATTGGAAAAACTAGAAACAATGGAAGAATTAGAGGTTGCGACCGACTTACTTACTTCTGAAGGGTTAAGTGATAGCGCTAGACTTGTATTAGCTGTTCAAGAAATGAATGTTTTTGGTGTTGTTCCTACTATTGAGTCAATAGCTAGTCATAGCAGAAATAACGAGGCGTTAACACGTTTATACAAGACATTACAGGGTCAAGATATTCAGCAGGTAATGACTAGCTTAACCGAAATATATAAATCAGTAGATTTTCACCAGTATGTCTTAAATAATCCCGAATTAACTACTAGAGAGTTAGGAATTGTGCAAGAACAAATACAAGCATTTGCTGAGAGAACTGGAAAGACCGCACGACAGGTAAGAATTATAGATGTCGGTGCCGGGACAGGCAGGCATGCAGTTCCTCTACATAAATTAGGTTACGATGTTACGGCTTTGGAGTATGAACAGCATCACGCCAGGAAAATTAAGGAACAAGACCCTTCTATTAAAGTTGCTGTGACAGATTGGCATCACATGCCTTTTCCCGATGGAAATTACTTTGATGATTTGTCTCCTGAGGTATTTTACTGTTTGGGTAGAACTATTTTGCATAACAATACTCCAGAAAAAATGGCTAATTTCTTTGATGAAATGCAACGTGTACTGACATACAATGGCGTTGGTATTATAGATATTCCGAAAATACCGGAAGATCGAGTTTCAGAAGTACGGGATCAATATGCAGAGGAAATAACCAGGTATGCCAGACATCTGGAGTCACTAGGTGTAGAACCGGGGAGAACGCGAAACATCTTTGATGGTCCTGATGAAAAACACAAATTTAACAGGATGACTATGACCGATTCTCAATTTAGGGCGTATGCAAAGCTATTTGGGTTTAAAGTAAACAAAGTAGAAGAGGCACCAATAGGAGATAGTAATCTATTTAATAATAGTTACTACATTATAGAAAAAGACCCAGATTTTGTTGTAGATGAAATTGACCCTCAGGAATTTAGTTACGCTGTAGCCTCCATAGGATTACTTGACCCGGGTATAGACTACAACAGGTATGTGGATGCATGGGGGTTGCCAATGGGTATCCCAATAATGTATATGGGAGGGGGGCAACCTGATGCACTTTGGGATATGCGCGAATCCTATAGGCAAGGAAGATTAGGCGAGGTAAGAACACAAATGGAAAATGGAACGATTTATTTTGAAATTTCGCATAGACCTTCTAGAAGATATTAAGAGTTTCTACTGAAGCTGGGTGACATAGTCGCCAGCTTTTTCCCATGCTAATGTAAACATGGCACACATTGTATTGGCAATAAGCTCGTTTTGAACAATAATGCCTACTAAATCCCCATCTTTGTGGAAGTTTATAAAGGCCACTTTGTTACCGTAGATATCTACTTCAATACCAATAGGGAACTTATCTTTGGGAACAACCCTTGTTTCACGTTTTTCAGCCTCGTTTTTACTCACATACGCCTTCGTTTTAACGTCCTCTGCTGCTATAACTTTCGCCCAAATACCCATATCCGCTCTTTTTTTGCTGTAAACGTGTGTTAACCACTCGTAAATTTTTGGTTCCACTTCCGAAGTTTGTAATATTGCCAAAATTTCCTTACCCTCTTTTAATGTGTCGTTGTAAACTTCTTTGATTCCGCTTAACCCTTCGTATATTTTCACGCCTGGTTTGTTATCCCCGGTTTTAAAGGCAGATATTAGTTGTGGTAGATAGGTTTGTAACGTTAATTGATGGTTTTGTGCTTCCTTTAACTGCTCTTCAATAAGGTCCGAGAGTTTGTATGGGTGTTCGGCACTAAAATGTAACCTCTTTTTAATTATTTTTTGAGAGGCCAAACCTTTATCTTGAAGATCATAAAGTGTTTTATAAACTATACCTCTTTTTAATCCTGATTTTTTTATGATTTCTGAAACGGGTAATGTGCCGTGTTCTAATAATATGTCATAAACGATTGCTTCTTTATCTTTTAATCCCGACTCTTTTAAAATCTTTGAATACATATCTTCTTGAAGATACCAAAAGACCAATACTATGTCAATTATTATTTTGTCAAATATACTTGACAAATATAAAAACTTATAGTATATTATCCCTAATAAAGGGAGAAAAATAGCTAGTTATACTATTTATTAATTATCAAAAGCACTTGACAAACATAAAACTATAAGTTATAATGTGTTTGTTCAAGGTCAAGGAAGATAAAAGAGAAAGGCAGAAGGGTACTTTAAAAACTATATAAAAATAAGAAGCAAAAAAGAACCTACCAAATCTTAAAGGCCTGCCAAAGAAGATTTTCTTTTAAAAAACAAAAAGCCGAGATTTGGTGAGAATTAAAAAAATATAATTCTCATTAGGTCCCGGCTTTTTTATCCGGAGAAATCTTTTAAGCAAAAACTTGCCTGAGATACACGAACAAAATTCCCATGTTTCAAGATAACATTTATCTTTTTAATTTAAACGGGGAGAGTACTAATTTATTCCGGTATCTCGGACAGATTTCTGTTTAAAAGATAAAATTGAATCTTTTTAAACACAAAAAAATATAGTCACCTATATCTTTCATCGCCAAATAATGGTTATTGATTGGGCAAACCTGCCAAATTATAAAGGCCCCACAATAGAAGGATTAGGAAGACCTCATCTGGATAATGAATAATTGTTCAGAAGTTAGGTTAAAATCTTAACAAATATAGGGAATCTGCTTTTAGCTTGCAAAGCAAGCGACGGTTTACCGTCTAAAGAGAGTGGCCCAAAAATTGATTGCTTTAAATATTCGCTCTTAGAGATTTTAAATTAAAAGATCTAAGAAGAATTTAAAAGTTCAGATATTACAAGAACTTTAAAGGGTGGTAAATATTAATCTGTTTACTCCTGACAAAAGTATCCTGCCAAATAGGTTTATGGATACTACCTAAAAGGGAGAGTCCATCATCTTGCTTTTGTAGGATGATCTCCTAACTCAGCTCTTATTTTTTTAAAAAATCAGGGTTGAGATTAGGAAAAAGTTAAGGAAAGGGTACTTTGAAAATTTAAGTCATATCAATGAAAATTCAAAAATCGTCGTAATTATTTGTTCAATAACTATGTACAGGTATTTAATCCTGCCTACCAAAAGAATGCCTGTACTAGCTATTGAGCAAAATTAGCTTAATAGAAATAAAACATGGGGTCTGCCACCCCGTAAAGGAGGTAAAAATGGCAAAGAAAATATACCCATATGTTCCAATCGATTACAAATACAAAGTGAGGGGGGAGTTAAGCGTTGTTAAAGAGCTCTATAATAGAGCTCTTGATCTTGGATGTGGGGTCAAATTGATCCCGAAGGCCATGGAAGACGCAAAGCAAATCAGCTTTGAGCTGATGTGTTTTATTCAAAGGGGCAATGTCCCGGGGGATTTTGTAGTTGAAGTTGGGAAGAAGGCCCTCGGGCTTGATTTCAAATATGGCCTTTGGAGCTGGAATGATGAGAGGGATTTCTACAGAAAAGTCGAAGAAATCCTAAAGGGGGATCCGGACGTGGTTTATGAAAGGGCCTTCTGGGAGGAGGCTTTATTTTTTAAACCTGAGGGACGCCTGGATAGGGTAAGAATATTTGAAGCAATTGCTTCAAATATTTTTGTCGTGGGTAGTGGTTACAAGTTACTAGAGTTGCCAGACGGCAACTGTTTTCTTGTAGAAGGATCGGTGGTCAGCCAAGTCCCCGAAGGGACTTTATTCGGGGAACCAGGGGGGTGGTACATTGCCACCCAGGATGGGTGGAGGACTTATTCTGACGTCCTCGGAAAGGACGCCGAAGAAGCCTTGAGGTGGCTAGAGAGAAACAGGGATAGAACTGAATGGGTCTATTATGACCTATATGGGGTGGATTTCAGTTTTAATCCCGTGACCGAACACAAGAAGGGTGACGTTTTGTTACCCCCGTATCAGGGAGAGGTATTGATAAATAATAACTATAGGGGGGGAGTGTACGCCCTGGTTGACCTGGTTGACGGAGGGGGTTACGAATTAATAGGTCTTAAGGTTTTGGTAATTAATTATAACGGCGAGGGGGTCATGTTTGTGGGAACCACACCTGAGATGGCTGAGGCGTGGGAAAGGTCAAAGATTTCCGAAATCCTAGCTGCAAACCTGCAGCTGAGAGAGTAAGAGAAGCAATCAAAGGAGAGGCTCACACATATATTAACATTGAAAATTTCAATGCAACTATGTGAGCCTCTCCGCAACATCTTTTTTTGTTTTGTGGTAAAAAACCAAATTATATTTTTAACTTTGTTTTTTATTACCGAACAATCGGTAAGGAGATAACATTTTATTCAAATGTTAAGCCAAACTAAACCCTGCATAGAGCTTAATGGGTAATGTGTAGCTCCATTGAGGGGAGAAAAGCCCGGATGTTTGCATATGATAACAAGTGTTGGTAGGACACTTTTGTAATCTAATCATATATTTAACGTCCGGGCTTTTTTTACTTCCATTTTCTTTCTTTGTTATAAAAAATGCTATCATTTGTTCAGAAGTAGAGTTTTCACGAATTTTTATTTTAAAAACGGAAAATTTATGCTTGAGATCGACCCTAATAAAAATGATTTATCGCTTTCTGTTGAGAAATCGAGTGAATCTGGCTCGGGATCCGTGAATTCCAACGAGGCTCCTAAAGATGAAATACCCGCTAAGAAGGAAATTGGCAACGAGGCCAAAATAGTAATTGTGGGTCCCCCACACTCCGGAAAGTCTATAGCCGAGAGATTTATTCGAAGCATGTTACCTTTGGAGGATACGATGCGGGTGGCGGCGCAACCCGATGGGGAGGGAGATTGGACCCAGAATTTATATGGGGAGGATAGTGATTTAGCACGGCAACTTAGAAATAAAGGTGATTTTTCACCAGAAAATGTTGGCCACTGGAAATTACAGGTTGCAAATAGTAACAGCCGTTTTACCCTGGTTGACGTTGGTGGTGTGGTTAGCCCTGAAAATGAAGAAATATGTAAAGAAGCTAACTCCATGATTGTTATTTCTTCCGACCCCGGAAAAATTACTGAATGGGTTGAACTTGCAAATAGAACCGGGTTAAACATTTTAGCCGTCCTACATTCAACACTAGACGGAACCCAGTCTGAGTCGTTTATAAGAACACCCGGTGAGGACTGGGAAACGGAAGGAGTTGTAGTTGGGCTTGATAGGGGGAAATTTAAAGATTCAGGAACACTGAGAGAGTTAGCATCATATCTTTTGGAAAGAGTACCTCCTAAGGAGGAAAAAGTAATCATGTCAGAGTATGAAAAAATCAGTATAGAATCTATAGCAGAGATGATTGGTAAAAAACCTGAGGAAATTTTTTTACCAGGTAGAGAGCCTATAAAAGGGTTAGATTGGAAGCCGGAAGAGTTGTCTGCAGTTTATAGTGCCTTGCAGAAAATGGCAGAGAGAGGGGGAAAATTTGTTATTGATGGCAGAGCTCCCCAGTTTTTAATTATTAACATTTTACATGCTTTGCATCCGAGTGAGGTGGCATTGGCGGACAGTAAAATTAAAGGTGGTGTTATCGGAATAAAGGGAAGCAATTGCCCCGAAGGGAATGGTAGTGGGCCCTTACCTTGGAAAGTTACAGAAGGCTTTCAAGGCGGAACCTTGGTTGAGTATGCTAAAGATCGGTTTACAATAGTTGATAGTAAAAATTTAGGTGAGATTATCCCGCCGGAAACAGAACCTGGTAAACCCGTTTTTTTGAGTGGTAAAACATCTAATTGGGCTTCGGCAGAAATAGCGTTGTCCTATGCACATATCGTGCCCGCAGTCTATCTTTACCAGCCTGGGGTAGGTTTTATATGTGTTGTGACACATAGTGTTGAGCACAAATTGGGCGATGTAATTAAGGTAAACCCGAGATAGGTTTAACCATGTGGGTAGTCTTTGTGATGAAAGTTAATTAAGGTTTTCATTTTAATTTTTTTCCCCCACTGCTAAAATAACTCTATGTCATCACTATCAATAGGAATAATCGGGCTCCCAAACGTCGGTAAATCCACACTTTTTAATGCATTATTAAAACGCCAGGCCGCCTTAGCCGCAAATTATCCATTTGCTACCATTGAGCCAAATGTAGGTGTTGTAGATGTTCCCGATCATAGGTTGGAAGAATTGTGCAAAATAGTTGTAAATGACTACGGTAGAGGTTTTGAGGGCAGGGAAATACCGGAAAAAGTAACTCCTGCGGTGGTAAAGTTCTATGATATCGCAGGTTTGGTAAAAGGAGCGTCAAAAGGAGAGGGGCTTGGAAATGCCTTTTTGGGGCATATCAGAGAGGTAAATGCTATTGCCCATGTTGTCAGGGCTTTTGAAGATGAAAATGTTGTAAGAGCAGGTTCGGAGAATCCTGAAAATGACAGACAAACCGTAAATACGGAGCTTATGCTCGCGGATATTCAATCACTTGAAAAAGTAATGGAAAAACTGGAAAAGGAAGTTAAAGGTTCGGCGGATAAGGAAGTAAAATTAAAATACGAAACGGCAAAGAAAATTTTAGAAGGGTTAAACAACGGTGTTTTTGCGAGTGACTTGGAGCTAAGTGAAGAAGAATTAGAATCTTCCAAAGAATTAAATTTGTTAACTCTTAAACCCCAGATTTACGTTCTGAATGTAGAAGAGGAATATTTGAGTAAAAAAAGTGAACAAAAGCTTCCTAAAGGTTTAGAAGACGCCATAGTAATTTGCGCAAAATTAGAGGCCGAACTGGCTGATTTTGATAAAAATGAACGGGAAAGTTACTTAAAAGAACTTGGGATTGAATATTCCGGTTTGGATAAATTGATAAAAAAAGGATACGAAATTTTAGGATTGAATACATTTTTCACAGCGGGTCCTAAAGAGGTACGGGCATGGACAATTAAAAAAGGTTCAAAAGCTCCACAAGCCGCTGGGGAAATTCACACGGATTTTGAAAGAGGTTTTATATCCGCCGAGATAATAAATTACGAAACTTTAGTGGAAATAGGAAGCTTAAAAACCGCTAAAGAAAAGGGTTTGATAAGGCTTGAGGGGAAGGATTATGTTATGCAGGATGGAGATGTGGCAGTTTTTAGATTCAGTGTTTAAATTTTTAATTCTCACTTAACCTGGATGCCGCAGTTCAGAGAATATTTATCTTTGATCAACCTAATGTCTTTCTTCTATAGCTAGAGTCCATCTTTTTATGTCAATAACAACTTTTGTATAGTCCTCATAAAAATCTTTAATTTCATCTATCTCTTCCTCTGCAGCTTTCTTATCAAAGACCATTATCACTAATTTCTAGTATAAAATCGGTAGTACTTGCCTTTTTTCTGAATTTTGATAACATTTTTCGGTCCTTTGTTATTCTATTGTAAGTAGAGTAACAAATATGGACAGCCGTAGTTTTAAATATATAATTTGACTATAGTTTTAGATAAAGGTTAAAAATGAAATACGAGATGATGACAATTTATAAAAACGAGCTCGGTGAGGAAGGGGCAAAGGCGCTTTCCGGGAAAGTATCGGAAATTCTTAGCTCTATGGGAGCAAAGGATGTAAAAAACGATTTTTGGGGAAGAAGAAAGTTTGCATACGAAATAAATCATAACACCGAAGGATTTTATGATGTTTTTACTTTTGAAATTGATTCTTCTGTTATCAAAAATTTAAAAGAAAAACTAAACCTGATAAACGGTTTGGTAAGGTATCTAGTTACTGCTCAGAAATGAGCAGAGGAGGCAAGGAGACACTATGGCATCCAGGAATCTGAATAAAGTAATGCTTATAGGTAATCTGACAAGAGACCCTGAGGTAAGATACACTCCCCAGGGGAATGCAGTAGCAAGTTTTGTAATAGCCACTAACAGAGAGTGGGTTACGCAGGGAGAAAAAAAGCAATCTGTTGACTTTCATAACGTTGTTGCTTGGAATAAATTGGCTGAAATATGCGGGCAGCTTCTTAAGAAAGGAATGAAGGTTTTTGTGGAGGGAAGACTTCAGACCAGAGATTGGGTCGGAGAAGACGGTAAAAAAAGGTACAAAACCGAAATTATTATAGACGATATGATAATCCTGACTCCTAAAAAAGCAGGAGAAGAGTCCGAAGAAGAAATAGAGGATATTGATTTCCATGAATCGGAGGAGGTTGGTCCCGAAGAGGAAGTAAATCTTGATGATCTGGATCTTGGGGATTTAGATAGCGCCTCGGAGGAAAGCAAATAAGCGGAGTTTAAGTATAATTGTGGCCGCTCCGCCGGAGGCGGAGCGGCCCTCCTTCAGCCTTATGCGTTTGTCTGTACATGTTCATGAACGAGTCGTAGTGCGTCCGTTTGGTCGAATGTTTTTCCTGCACCGCCTTTTTTGCTAAAATACTTTGGGAATCAAGTAGTCGAAATTAATTAGGAGATAATTATGATAAATAGCAAGGATAAAAAAATAAGAAGAGAAAGAAAATTCCCAGTAGTTAAAAACTGCTATTTTACTGAAACCGGAACCAAGCCGGATTATAAGGAAGTTCTTGTTTTGAGGAGATTTATAAACGAGAGAGGAAAGATACTTCCTCAAAAGTACAGCGGCTTGACAGCCAAAAATCAACGACTTCTTGCAAAAGAGATAAAAAAAGCCCGATACATGGGTTTGCTTCCTTATACCGATAGACACGCGCTCTAGTGATGGTATTATATATTCATGTCTCTATTAGCTGCTCATTTTGATGTTTCCGGTGTGGATTTCCTTTTTAAAAAAAGCAAGAAGGATGTTGAGTTGTTCAGTTTTCCGTATGTTTATTCCAAAGGGATATTTTCTAACCAATGCAATGAAAAGCAATTTTATACCTATCTGGTTGAAAAGGTTCTTCTTGACAGGGGGGTTAAACCGAATTTATGCAGCATATTAATCAGTAGTTTTTTTGAGCCTCTCGAACTCGATATAAAAACCAAACTGTCAGTTGGGGTGTCTTCTTTAATTGAAAATTCAAACGAAATGACTCCGGTTTTTGTCAATAACTGTGCGTTTATGACCGAAGGAATAATCAGCTCGCAGGAAACATACTGGGGGGAGAGACGCTATTCTGAGGGAGAGGCCTTTGGAGAGCAGGATGATGAGGCTAACTTTTTTTGTTATCCGCAAATAATTCCTGAGGACATTTCTTCTCAGATCAGCGTTGATTCCCAAATATGCGAGAAAATTCCCGAAAAATTCATTTTCGAATCTGGGCGTAAGTTGGTTTTTACTGGCGGAAGATTTTCTCAAAAAATTCCGTATAGAGAATCAGATTACATTCTTATACTGGAAATATTACGGGGTTTGGGGATTTTTGAGGTTTATCTGGATAAATTCAATTCTTTTGCTCTCTCTAAGACAATTCAAATGTACGATAGAAGTTTAGTCCAGGATATTTGGAAATATTTTGAAAAATCTGGGTTGTTTATCCGTACCGGCGGGGCTTGTGAATGTCTACTTAGTACGGGATTAGGTGACGACCAGTTTATTGAAATTGAAGAAAACAAGATTTTTGTTCTTCCGGTAAAGCTCGAAAATCCGGCTAGATTATCAGTTAAGAGCCACGGTCTTGGAACTATAGATATCAGAACAATGGGAGGAGAAATCGGATTGATTTTTGATACTAGAGTGGAAAATAAAAGTATTTATTCTGATGTCAAATTATTAAATGATTGTATGAAGCAGTTTGAGGTAATTTTAAATAAAAAATAATATGCTGGCTCCCGTTCTAAGGAGAATAACCGAAAATAATTGCTTGGTAGAGAGGGTTTTTCCCGTTGATGGTGAGTGGCTTGTTAAGCCGGAGGATTTCGTTGAGCCCTTCAGCCCTTTGGGCAAGTGTCGTTTCTCGCAAAATTCAAAAATTCTTCCCGGGAAATTTAAACCCGTTGATTTTAACCCTCCCAAAAAGTTTTATTATGCGGGTAGTCTTGTCGGAAAGACAGGAAAAGAGAAATTTTATGCTCCATATGATGGCAATTTAGTGGAAACAAGGGGAAAGGGATATATTTTTGAGGAAGCAGAGAGGGATTACATATTACTGTCCGGTGTTTGGGGGAAAATCAGATCTCTTTTTGAGAATAAATCCGCGTTGATAGAATCGCAGTCTAAAGATATTCTTTTTTCAGCTAGTACAAATGTGTACACATCAGGTGAGTTGGTAGTTTTTCCTAATCCTTCCGACGTTTTGAAAACCTCTTATTTGGAGAAATTCATAAAAGATTCCAGGAAAAAGATAATTTATATCGGAAACAACGTAGGCTTGGATGTTGCAAAACGGGCTTATGAGTTGGGCGTATCCGCCGTTATTGCGGGAAGTGTTCACAGCGAGGTTTTTGAACTTGCCCAAAAGTACAACCTTGCTTTAGGAGTATTTTCGGGATTTGGGGAAATAAGAACTCCCGAAGATGTTTATAAGTTTTTAAGCTCAGTTTCTTATAGATATGTCTTTTTTGAAGGTGAAAAAAATATTCTGAGAGTTCCTGTAAGAAAGGAAGACTTAAGTAGATTTTCAGCAAAATCGGATAAAAAAACTTCAGGTAAAAATAGAGACGAAAGAGATCATCCCGAGTATGTTAAAAATGTAGAAAGTGGCATGAGTGTTCAGGTTCTTCAAAAGCCGTACTTTGGGTGGGTCGGGGTGGTTGACAGAGTTGCCGAATCTAGTATATTTGTTAAGTTCGGATTGAATGATAAAAGCGCGGAGATAAAATCCCCGAACTTTTTGATAGTTGAGTAGATTTTTATGAAATTTAGGAAATTTCAACGTATTTTAATAACTGTTTTGATAGCCATCGGGTTTTTTTACGGGGGGTATTACTTCGGTAAGAGAGGTTTTGTTTTTGAAGTAAGAAAAGATCCACCAAAAATTGAGATAACCAATAAATTTCCTCCGGACGGAAAATTAGATTTCTCACTTTTTTGGGAAGTATGGGATCTTCTGAATTCGACATATTTGGAAAGACCGATTGACCAGAAAAAGATGATGTACGGAGCCATCAGCGGTATGGTTAATTCCTTAGGTGATCCCTACACATCTTTTTTGCCTCCCGATGTTAATGAGAGTTTTATGGACTCAATGGGGGGAAGATATGAGGGCATCGGAGCGGAACTTAGTTTAAAAGACGGTAACCTAATAATTGTTTCCCCTTTTGACGGGTCTCCCGCCAAAAATGCGGGTGCAAAACCGGGTGATAAGATATTACAGATAGATGACAAAAGTACTGCGGGAATGGATGTCAGTGAAGCGGTTGCTTTAATCAGGGGAGATTCCGGAACAACTGTTAAATTAGTTCTCCAGACCGGCACGGAAGCTCCCAGGGAAGTTATAGTTACCAGGGGAGTAATTACCGTTTCCAGTGTAACATGGGAAGATAAGGGTGATGGGACGGCTTACATAAGAATTAGTAGATTCGGAACCGATACAAATACGGAATGGGATAGAGTGGCTTCCGAAGTAAATGTGAAAATGCCGGAATTAGATGCAATAATCGTAGATGTAAGGGGAAACCCGGGTGGTTATCTTGAGTCGGCTATTCATATTTCAGAAGACTTTTTCCGTGATAAAACGGTTTTATACGAGGAAACATCAATGGGGGAACAGATACCATTTAAAACTTCTAAAGTTGGTGTGTTTAAAGATGTTCCGGCTGTATTTGTGTTGATAGACCAGGGTAGTGCTTCCGCTTCTGAAATATTGGCAGCGGCTCTTAGGGATAACATCGGAGCAAAGTTAATCGGGGAGAAATCTTTCGGAAAAGGAACTATACAGGATGCCAAGGATTTCAATGACAATTCTGGATTGCACATAACAATAGCAAAATGGCTTACTCCCAAAAAAGAATGGGTTCATGGAAAAGGATTGGAGCCGGATATTAAAGTTGAAATAACAGACGAAGATTTGAGTAACGGTGTTGATGCTCAGCTTAATAAAGCAATTGAACTTGCAAAAGAATTTTAATCTGTTTATAATCTGCGCTGATATATGTCAAAAGGTAAGAAAAGAATAATACTTTTTGTATCCATAGCGATTTTTATACTCGTATTTTTTCCTGTTTTTAAATACAATTGGTCTCTGTTAAGGGAAAGAAGTTCTGAGATTTTCAGCGGAATTTTCAGAGAATCAGGTCTATTCAAAGAAAAAGAGAAGAAGTATGAAGGCCCGGTTGAAATTGTTAATCAGAAAATAGTGCAGGAAGAGTCCGAAACTATAAGTGTTGTCGACAAAGTTTCTCCTGCTGTTGTTTCTATTGTTGTGAAAACTACAGATTTTGATATTTTTTCCGGATTTACCGACACGTATGAATCGGGAATAGGAACCGGTTTTATTGTTGATTCCAATGGTTTGATAATTACAAACAGTCATGTAGTAAATGATCCGAACGGGGAATACTCGGTTGTGTTAAAGGATGGAACGACTTACTCCGTTGATAAGATCCATCTGGATGAGTATTCCGATATCGCGATTTTGGAAATAACCGCAAGAAATCTTCCTACAGTGGAGTTCGGTGATTCCGATAGTCTGAAAGTCGGGCAAAAAGCTATTGCTATAGGAAATGCTCTTGGGAGATTTGATAATACCGTTACGGTAGGTGTTATATCAGGTACAGCCAGAGAAGTGCAGGCCTCTTCGGGTTTTGGACAGCGGAAAACATATGAAAATGTTATTCAAACGGATGCGGCTTTAAATCCCGGAAATTCTGGTGGTCCTTTGTTAAATTCATCCGGTCAGGTAATAGGCGTTAATGTAGCGACGACACTAGGCGCGGAAAATATTGGTTTCGCGATTCCAGTTAATGTTGTCAAACCCATCTTGGCTTCTTTTATAGAAAAGGGAAAAATAGTGAGACCTTATTTGGGTGTTTCATACGTTCTGATCACAAAGGAGCTGGCCAAATCCAGGAATATGCCTGAAGGCGCTTATGTTTCTTCTGTTATGCAAAATTCTCCTGCAGATAAAGCCGGTTTGAAGAGGGGAGATATAATTTTGAAGGTAAACAACGAAAAAATTACAGGTGAAAATACTTTATCAAAGGTTATAAGTACTTTGGAGGTTGGGGATAAAGTAACTTTAACAATAGATAGAAGCGGAAAAGAACTAACAATTAGTGCAACACTTGCTGAAATGCCCAACGATTAAGAACTTATTTTCTTTCTGCCTCCGCCTGCTCCATTTCCTCTCTGGTTTCTTTTAAGATATTTTCTATTTCTCCGTCCATAACCTTTTCAATACTGTGCCAAGTTTTATTTATTCTGTGGTCGGTAATTCTGTCCTGAGGGAAATTGTATGTTCTTATTTTTTCGCTTCTTTCTGCCGAACCTACCTGGGACGATCTTAAATCCGAAATATTCTTAACCTTTTGCTCCTGCATTTCGGAATATAGTTTAGAGCGTAGTATTTCCAAAGCTTTTTCCCTATTTCTTCCCTGAAATCTTTCTTCCTGGCACTCAACTACGGTTCCTGTCGGAATGTGCGTTAATCTGACGGCGGTGGATACTTTATTTACATTCTGTCCTCCTTTTCCACCCGACCTGAAAAAATCCCATTTCAGGTCCTCAGGTTTGATCTCAATTTCTATTCTTTTGAATTTTGGGAGAATCGCTACTGTAGCAGTTGATGTATGTATTCTTCCTGCGGCTTCAGTTATAGGTATTCTTTGTACCCTGTGAACTCCTGACTCGTATTTGAGCAGGTTATATACATTTTGACCTTTTATTTCAGCTGTTAATGTTTTTATACCTCCAGCCTCGTTTTCATTAACATAGGTTTCCGTTATTTTCCACCCGGATTTTTCTCCATATCTTGAATACATCCTATATAAATCTCTTGCAAAAAGACCTGCCTCATCTCCACCAGCTCCCGATCTTATTTCCAGTATAGCCGTGTTTTCATCAATAGCTGGTATTTCATCCTGTTCCTCGGAGTTTTTGTCTTTCTGGTGGTAGCTGTCGGAAAAATTACTCAGGGATTGTTCTAATTCTGTTTTTTGTTTTTTCAATGTTTCTATCTCTTCCTCAATCATTTTCTTCATTTCTTCATCTTTTTCTTTTTCCAACAAATCAAGATTCTTTTTTACCTCCCCATCTAACTTATCAATCTCGTTTTTAAGATATTCCTGATTCATACTTAAATCTTATCAGGCTCATCAACGTCTTTTTCTTTTATTTGAGCTTTTTGAAGCATCTCTTTCAGTGACATTTCTTTGTATTCTTCGGTGCTTTTCTTTTTTGCATTTTTTATCTGCTCCAGCTCTGTGGCTGCCTTTTTCTTCTCCTCCGCTACTTTTAGCTTTTTGGAGAATTTTTCTATCCTTCCCTCTGTATCAACAAATTTAGCTTGTCCGGTATAAAACGGATGGCACGCACTGCATATCTCAACAGTTATTGAGGGTAGGGTAGACATGGTGGTAAATGTATTCCCGCAAGCGCAGGTTACTACACATTCTTTGTTTAGTTTTGGATGTATGTCCTTTTTCATAACGACAGGGAGTATAACAGGATTTTCTTCATTCAACAAGCGTTAATTGAAAATTAATCTGAACCGTTTTTCTCGGCTATGTAAATACCAATTGCTATAAATACTGAACCGATTATGACTAAAGGAGTCGGAATTTCCTTTAAAAGCAGGTACGCGAAGGGAATAGTAAACACAGGACTTAGGTAATGGAAAAAAGCTAAATCGGAAACTCTTACCATGGATATGGCTTTTTGATAAAGAGCGTAAGCAACTATGGATGAAAATATTGCCATATACAACAATCCGAAAATTCCTTTGGGGTCTATTTCCATTATATTAAAGTTATTAATTTCTCCGAAAGTTCCCGTCATTTCAAAAACGGAAAGAGGAGCTATTGTAAATAGACCGACAAACATTGATATGGCAGTTATAAGAGTGGGGGGATAATTTTTTCTCATCGGTTTGATGTGAACAAAACTTAGGGTTTTTTTCAGTAATTTGGATTCTTCACCCATATCCATTTTTGACCATACAATAAAAACCACCCAAAAGAAATTATATAAAAGAAGTAAGATATTTCCGAATATTCTGCCGGTGATTTCGGTTTTTCCAAGCCCGGTGAAAAGAGGTTCTATTACAATAATCAGTGTTCCTATGGAAGACAAAACCAGACCTATTTTAAGATTTTTGCTTATTTTTTCATTATAAAAATAGCTTCCGGCAGCGACGGATAATATGGATCCCAGCACTCCTATAGTGGCATCGTCTATTACGGTTGTGTATTTTAGGGCTACAAAAATGAGAGCTATAGCTGATTGAGAAAATACACCCAGCAGAAAGAGATTGAGATAATCCCTCGGATCCACCTTTACCTTTTGAACCTCGTATATTGTGTAAGGCAACAAAATAATGCAGACAATTAGAAATCTTAAAAAAAGGAATGTAAAAGGAGGTATGTAGGAAAGAGTATACTTTATTACCGGCCCTCCGGCGGACCATAGTATTGTTGTTATAAGAAGGAAAACATAACCTTTTAGCAGATTGTCGGGCAGCTTGTTTTTACGCATCGGCAACTATCTTATATTGAAAATTCATCATTAAGTTCAATTTCGGATTGGTTTTTTGTTACCATATCTTTTATCATTATCGTGTTTTTCTTTATTTCATTTTCTCCGATGATAACGGCATATTTGAATCCTTTTTTATCGGCGTATTTTAGTTGCTTATCCAGTTTTGTGTTTTTTTCAAGCCATGTTGAAACATTTTTACCCTTACCTCTTAAAATATTTGATACTTCAAGCGTTTTTTCAAGGAATTTTGTGTCTTCAGAGGGCCATAAGGTAACCAAGTACTCGCATTCACTTTCAAAACCCGGGAGAAGATTCCATGTTAGCAAAAAATCCTGAAGAGTGATATCACCCATGGCAAATCCTGTTCCTGTAAGATTTTCTTCACTGAATAGGTTTATAAGATTGTCATATCTTCCACCTCCTGCAATAGCCCTGGTATTTTGCGGATTTAAATCGAATATCTCAAATACCATTCCTGTGTAGTAATCGAGGCCTCTTATTACCGATGGGCTGAATTTTACCAAGTTGTTCAATTTGTACTTATCAATTAAATTCAAGATATTTTTTAATTCTAAAGCTCCCTCTGATTTTTCATTTAATAATTCTTCTAAAGTAGGGTAGGGATTTTCCATGAAATTAACCAGTTTTTCCAGCTGTGGCTTGCTCATTTTTGCTTCATCTGCAAGCCATTCTTCAAATTCTTCCTCTGATATTTTTGTTTTTTTGTCTATTGCCTTGTTTACTATTTTTATCTGAGATTCATTTAATTTCAGTTTTCTGTAAAAATCGTCTATAAGTTTTCTGTCATTTATTCTTATCTCAAACATCCCCTCTTTTGCATCGAAAGATTTCATTAAATCAATCGCAAGGGAAATTACTTCAAAATCCGCTTCTATTCCTTCAAATCCGAAAATGTCGGCGTTAAGCTGAAAAAACTCTCTTCCGCGTCCCCTTTGAGGTTTTTCGTATCTCCAGAAATTTGCAATTGAAAACCATCTTATCGGTTTAGCTAGTTCATTGAGTTTCTTTGCAACCATTCGAGCGAGAGTAGGTGTCATTTCCGGTCTGATAGCTACTTTTCTGTTTCCCCTGTCCGTAAAACTATAAAGTTGCTCATTCACGAGTTCCTCACCGGATTTGGCGGCGTACAAGTCAAAATTTTCTAAGAAAGGTCCGTCATATTCTTCGTAACCATAGGATTTACATACTTTTTTCCAATTTTCAAATATGAAATTTCTTACCTTCATATCTTCGGGGTAAAAGTCTCTCGCACCTTTATAGGGCTGCGTGTTTAGTTTTTCTTTTGCGTTTTTATCCATTTTTATCTTATTTAAAAAAAGCGGACTGATATTTATTATACATTTTTGGGGCGATTTGTTTGAATTATTTAAGTTTGGGGTTTAATTATGTTTTATTAGTGGAAAAGATGAAAAAGGAAAGTCCCTGTGAAGATTTTGTTCTTTCAGACAGGGACTTGGTTTTTTAGAGCTCCAGCGTACCGGATAAGTAACAACTCGAGTTAAGCACTTCGGATACAATTCTCATTGTATCGAATATAATGTTTGGCCACTCTTCCTCATCGTTCTTCTGAATGAATATTCCTAGTGTTATAGCAATAAAATATTTAGCTTTTCCCCCTATTTTTTGGCGTAATTCCTCACTCAACTCTTTCTCTTTTCTTAGCATTTCCAGTGGCTCCCATGTTGAAAGTATGAAATCACGTGAGCTATCCTGAAAAGCTATGAGAATGAAGTCGGGGGCGGATTGCCCAATATTCATGTTGATTTTATCAGCACTTTGGGTATTGGTAAATTCAACGGAAAGGACAACACGTCTAATTTCAGCCGGTTCAGTCATTTTTCTTTCTCCTTTTTTCCCTGTATTTTGTGCTGATATTAATGCTATTTTCGTGAGACGTCAAATTTGTGAAGGACAGTGGAGTAGTTGACAGGTCCCGGTCTTCTGTTCGTATCTGTGGATGTATCCATCGGTCTTTTCCCTCCCGCTCGTCGCGGATCATTCTCACCCCGCAAAACCTAGCATATGTATGTGCAAATACTTCGGGTTCATATACATTTATATGGGGTGGTTGACGGGTCTCGAACCCGCGACCTCCTCTTCCACAGAGAGGCGCTCTAACCAACTGAGCTACAACCACCATATCGTGCCATATCGGTGTGCAATGCAATTATTTTACCAATAATTTGGGTACAATCTCAATCTTTCAAAATTTAATCTACTTTGGTATATTGTTCTCATGGAAATTACATACATAGGACATTCCTGTTTTAAAATAAAGGATAAGAATATCACTCTGGTGATAGATCCGTACGATCCTAAAATAGGATATAAATTGCCTAAATTATCATGCGACGCGCTTTTGGTGACACACAATCACTTTGATCATAGTTATATACAGGGTGTGGAAGGGTATCGGCTTTTAGTGGACGGCCCCGGCGAGTACGAAATCGGCGGGTGTTTTATTTACGGCAGAGAAGTCAGCCACGATAATAAAGGAGGCGCAGAGAGAGGAAAGGTAACTATGTATCTTATTACACTGGACGGACTTAATATTCTTCATCTCGGAGATCTTGGTTGTGAGCTTTCCCAGGAGGATTTAGAAAAGATTCCCGATGTAGATGTGCTGATGATTCCTGTAGGAAATAAATATACGATTGATGCAAAAACGGCAGTAAAGGTTATATCTTCCCTCGAACCTTCTTATGTTGTTCCTATGCATTATAAAACACCTGATCTTACCGGAATTGACGGTTTGAGTAGTGTTGATGAGTTTTTGGATGAGATGGGGGTTGAAAATGGCGTTAAAAAGGACTTAGATAAATTGGTGTTAAACGCTAAAAGTGATTTAGACGGTGAGACTGAGGTGATAGTTTTAAAACCCACACACTAAAAAATTAGGGTTAAGGAAAATTTAATGGCGGCTCAAAGGGCAAAAAATAAAAGTGAAGATTCCGGAGTGCATGTACCCCCTCACGATTTAGAGGCGGAAAAATCTGTTCTCGGAGCTATTTTGATTGATAAAGATGCAATAGTTAAAGTTGTTGAATTTTTAAAACCAAAGCACTTTTATAAACCTTCTCATGAAAAAATATACGAAGCAATTCTGACTCTTTATGAAAAAAGGGAGCCCGCAGATTTAATAACTGTTCCCAATCAATTGAAAAAAATGAAAGAATTGGAAAATGTTGGAGGTGTAGCTTATTTAACTGAACTTGTTAATTTTGTCCCAACTTCGGCCAATATTGAGGCCTACGCCAGGCTGATAAAAAACGATGCTATAAAAAGATCTCTTATGTCTGCCGCCTCGGAAATAGGAGAATCCGTTTTTGACGAAGGTGAGGTTGAAGACCTTTTGGACAAATCTGAACAACTTATATACTCATTATCCCAGGATTTAACGCACCAGGATTTTGTGCCGGTAAAAGATACTTTGGAAGTAACTTTCGAGAGACTTGATGAATTAAGTAAAAAAAGAGGAAGTTTGAGAGGGGTTCCAACGGGGTTAAAAAGTTTGGATAGAATGCTTTCTGGTCTCCAGAAGGAAAATTTGATAGTTTTAGCGGCGAGGCCTTCCGTCGGAAAAACTTCTTTAGCTTTGAATATTGCCCAGCATGCCGCTGTGGAGGGAAAGTTTGGTGTGGCTATTTTTTCTCTTGAAATGGGTAGGGAAATGCTAGTTGATAGGATGATATCTTCTCAGGCCGGTATAGATAATTGGAAGATTTCTACCGGAAATTTGGATGAGGAGGATTTTGAAAAATATGGAGTTGCCGCAGGAGAGCTCGCCGAGGCTAATATTTTTATTGATGATACTGCGGGTATAAGTGTTATGGAGATGAGAACTAAAGCAAGAAGACTTATGCTTGAAAACAAAATAGATCTGATAATAGTGGATTATATGCAGTTGGTAAAAGCCCCCCAGGCGGAAAGCAGAGTACAAGAAGTCTCCAAAATTTCTCAGGGCTTGAAAAATTTAGCAAGAGAGCTAAAAGTGCCGGTTCTCGCAGTTTCCCAGCTTTCCCGTGCTGTTGAGCAAAGAGGGGGAGATAAAAAACCACAGCTTTCCGACCTTAGAGATTCTGGTTCCATTGAACAGGACGCTGATATAGTAATGTTTTTGTATCATCCCGATGAAGAGGATAAGTCAAATGCGAAACTGATTATAGCCAAACACAGAAACGGGCCTACCGGAGAGATAGATTTATTCTTTAGATCAGAATACACGAAATTCTACGAGGTAGAACGAAAAGAAGATTAATAACTCTTTACCTATTTTTATTTTTCACTTTCTCATAATTTTACAATTTTTTGGCCTTTTTCCGAAATGCAACTCTATTGAGAATTTTTCTGCGGTTTTTCTGTGGTAGAATAATCGTGGTATTTGCCGTGGTGGCGGAATGGTATACGCGGTGGTCTCAAAAACCACTGGGAATTAAATCCTGTGTGGGTTCGACTCCCACCCACGGCACCAATTTATTTTTGAGGTGAGGATATAAAAATTATGGTAGTTACGGATTTAAAAAACGGAACAATATTCAAAGAAAATGGGCATCCTTTTATTGTTCTTAAATACGAGCACGTAAAATTAAGCCGCGGAAGCGCCCAGGTTAGGGTGCGAGTGAAAGATCTTATAACAGGCCAGGTTTTGGAAAGGTCTTGGCAATCTACGGCTCATGTTGAGGATACTTATGTGGAAACGAAAAATGCCCAGTTTTTATATAAAGATTCCGGATATGTTTTTATGGATCCGGATACTTATGATCAATTTACAATAAATGAAGAAACGATAGGAGGTAGTGCTAAATTCTTAAAAGAAGGGGAGAGGGTTATGATCAAATACTTCGAAGGTGAACCTATTAGTGTTGAGCTCCCAATAACCATGGTTTTTGAAATAAAATATACGGAGCCGGGATTTAAAGGCAACACGGTAACGAATGTTTATAAGGATGCAGAACTTGAAAATGGCACAAAAGTAAAGGTTCCAATGTTTATAAGAATAGGTGACAAAATAAAAGTAGATACAAGAAGTGGCGAATATATTTCAAAGGCTTAAAAGATGATTCCCGAAGTTGTGAAAATAGGATCAGCTAACGTTAGGCTCATGGAGATTGTATTTTTCCTGGGGGTTTTCTGCTGGATGTTTATACTCTGGGGGGAGTCAAAAAAAGACGGTTTTAATACCCAAAGATTTTTTGATTTAATATTCAGCTCAGTTATTCTTTCCGGAAGTATTTCCTTTCTCATTTATAGACTATTGGAATGGCTGAAAATTTACCATCCGGCGAACAGACTTTTGATTTTAGATCAAACAACTCTCTTAGGAGTTTGTGTTTTCCTTTTGAGTCTGGCACCGATTTTTATTTTTGCAAAGAAATTTAAGTGGTCTGCTTTTAGAATTTTGGATATATACACAATGGCCTTTTCTGTTCTTTTAATGATTTTGAGCTTGGGGGAATTTATAGTGTCGGGGCAGACAGATTGTCTGATTTTGTTTATTCTTACTTTAGTTTTTTATTTTTTTGTAATTAGGCATCGTGGATATAAATTTATGTCGGGGCAGATTTTTTCGTTCTTTATCTTTTTTGTTGTCTTTTCTCTCCTTACCTTTTTAAGAAAAAAAGGGTCTTTGCTATTTTCTTCTATTTTGTTTACAATAGGTTTGGTAAATTTGTATTTGAGAGGTAGAAAAAATATGTCCGATACTAAATTTCCTGAACAGGTTTTGAACAATTTAAAGAAAAAATTACAATCTAAGGAGAAGAGACTTGATCAACAACAGCAGCAATTAATCAAAGAAGATCCTTATTTGCAGTACGGAAGGGCCACAGACAACGCCGAGACGCTGGATGATGTTATGGAAGATACGGGAAAAATTGTTACGGATGCAAGAATTTCCACCGTCAGGAGTTTGAAAATTCAGGTAAGAAAAGCTCTGGCCGCGATGAAATTGGGAAAATACGGAAAATGTGAAGTTTGCGGTAAGGATATAGATAAGGCTAGATTAAGAGCCTATCCCGAGGCTACTACCTGTATTGATTGTGCAACCGATCGCTCTCAAATTGATGAGGTAAGGGAGGACGAAATACTGGAGAAAAATGCCCAGTGACGGAAGTGGCTTACAATTGTAGTTATCCGTTTTCTAATTTTATTGATTTAAAGTACTATCTAGTTTTTTCCCTTTTTCTTCTTCTTTTGCTTTCTGTTTTATATTTTCTTGAATTTGCTAGGTCCATTGTTTCGGATATTGGTTTTTTTCTCATTTTTTTTGGCAGTATTTATAATTTAAACAAAAGGATGACAACGGGTTGTGTGGAAGATTTCCTTAGTTTTTTCAGTTTTTTTCACTTTAATTTCGCTGATATCATGATTACAATTGGGGTAATTTTGCTTTTGTTAACAATATGGAAAAAGAAATAGAAACTATATACGAAGATAAAAATATTGTTGTGATAGATAAACCGTATGGTTTGGTTGTAAATAAATCAAATACGTATAAAGAAAGAACATTGCAGGATATTTTATGTGATAGATATCCCGATTGTTTTGGTGATACCGAAGATTCTGAATTTGTAAGCAGATCGGGAATAGTTCACAGATTAGATAAGGATACTTCCGGTGTTATTGTAGCTGCGAAAAACACAGAATCTTTTTATTTTTTACAAAAGCAGTTTAAGGAAAGAAAAACATACAAAAAATATGTTGCTCTGGTGCATGGCAGGATAGAGGATGAAATTGTTGAAATTAACGCTCCTCTTGGTAGAAATCCTAAAAATCCGTTAAAAATGGCTGTAGTTTCCGGTGGAAGGTCTGCTCTTACCGTAATTGAGAAAATTAAAACTGTGGAATTAGGCGGAAATTTTTACACACTTGTTGATGTATTTCCGAAAACCGGAAGGACGCACCAGATAAGAGTTCACCTATTTGCTATTAATCACCCCGTTGCGGGAGATGAGATATATTGTGCACAAAATTTACTCAAATCGGACTTTAAGCTTTTTAGTAGAATGATGTTGCACGCGGAAATTTTAGGTTTTGTTAGCCCTACTACAGGAAAATTTAGGCGTTTCAGGTCCCCCTTGCCAACGGAATTCAAAATATAATATGATATATCAGTCATAATTATGAAAAGGTCTCCTGCCCGAAGAAAATATCGTTCCGGTTCTAAAACTGCCATTAATCGTTCTATCCGCAAAAGATTTCTTAGGATGGGGCTTGTGGCAGGTATATTTTTGATCTCTTTTTTATTTCTTTTCTCTTACACTTTTTTTAAATATTTAAATCAAAAATTCGCTTCCGCTTTGTCTTCTTCTAGTTATTCCATATATGATGACCAAATTCCTACCATTTCCTACATTGTAGTAGAGGATTTAAAAAGTGACCCAATTGTTGTAAAGAAAGTAAATTTCATAATTTTTGATAAAGCGGACAAACGTGTCTTTATGTATGATATTCCCGTGGATGTTAGCTATTCGTTGCCGGGGAAATTTGGATCAGAGGTTTTGGGGAAGGTTTTCGCTTTGGGTGGTTTGAATTCCGATGATCGTTTAGTTTCCGGTGCCGAAGCAATAAACAGATCTATTTTTAAACTGTTTGGTTTTAAAGTGGATAAATTTGTCCTGACGGATGAGAATCATGAGAAATTCTTTGACAATATTTGGCGTGAAGGTGGAGTTTTTAGTTTGGTTAGTCTAAAAAATGTTTCCGATCTAAGCGACTCACTTAGAACAAATTTGGACATCCGTGAATTTTACAATCTTATTTCCTTTGTTTACTCACTTCCGAAGGATAGAGTAGTTGAGGAAAAGAATGGCCCACGGGACTTCTATAACACAAGAGATTTTGATAATTCCATAAGGGAATTTACTTACGAATCTTTTCTGGCTAAAGAGCAAAAGAATATAGCCGTTCTGAATGGTACGGATTCTACGGGTTTAGCCGCCTTCGGAGCAAGGGTTATATCAAATTTTGGCGGAAGGGTGATTTCTACTCAGAGTACATCAAAAATATATGATAAAAGCGTAATAATTGCCGATGACGTTAATTCCCAAACAGTCGCCTTTCTGTCCAGAGTTTTCAGGATATATTCGATTATTTCAAAAGAGGAGGCCTGGGATTTTCTGGAGGGGGAGATAGATAGATCCGATGTGGCGGTAATTTTTGGATTTGACACTTTAGGCGACTTGTACTAATATTAAGGATAGTACTCTCTCCTTTCTATCCCCCGTCCAAAATTAGGGCGGGGGTTTATTTTGTTCTGCAAGGAAGGCTTTTAGAATGTTCTTCTTACAGGTCTTAGAAGTTTTTCTTGCCCCTTCGGATTCAGACTTTGTCTAAATCAGAGGGCGGGGGTTTATTTTGTTCTGACGGGGAGAAAAAATGACTTTAAACAACTATTTAATTTTAATTTTGCCTGTAATAGCAATACTGCTTGGTGTGTATCTGCGTATTAGGCAGCGCGAAAAATCGAGAGATAAAAAATCCGATGATAGGGGAATATTGGAAGTACAGCTAAGTAGGAATGAAGACCAGAAGCGGGATATACAGGCTTCTTCTTTAAGTGCGGAGAATATGTTTTCTGCACTGCACGGATTGTTAAAATCCGATCCCGATCTTCAAGAGCATATTTCTTTTGAAATGGTGGCTTCTGGGGAGAGAGGTATAAGATTTTATGTTACTACTCCGTTAAGTGTGCTCGAGTTTGTGGAAAGCCAGATATACGCACAATATCCGACAGCTATAGTTAACGTAGTATCCGACTATACCCCTGCGATAAATCCGTCTCATATAAATTATAAAGTATCAAGCTTGGTTTTCTCCAAGCCGGATTATTACCCGATAAGAAGTTTTAGGGATTTTGAGACCGATCCTATGTCCTCTCTGTCTTCCTCGGTATCTACTTTATCCAAAAGTGAAGAAGTATGGTTGCAAATTCTGACCAGGCCAATTGCTGATAAATGGCAACAGGAGGGTTTTGATTATGTAAACAAAGTCAGAGAGGGGCAAGATCCCGGGAAAGTAAAGAGTACGTTCAATATCTTTTTTGATACTGTGAAGAAAGAGATTTCAGAAATATTTACAGGAGTTATAGTTGGTTTATTTACCCGCCCTGCAGAAGGAGTTGAGGTAAAGGGTAAATATACAACTACTCCTAAGATAAGCGCCGCTAAAGAAACGGAATTAAAGTCCATAGAAAATAAACTTTCCAGAATGGGTTTTGAAGCCGTTATCAGAGTTGTTTCTGCCGCGCCGGAAGAGTCTCGGGTAGATGCCAATTTAAGAGGAATAATAGCTTCTTTTGAGCAATTTTCCGGAACCAGTATAAACAGCTTAATCAGCAAAAATGAGGATAATAAAGAATTAGCACTAAATGCTTACAAAAAAAGAGAGTTTGATCCCAATAGAGCCATTATTCTAAATACTGAGGAACTTGCAACTATTTATCATTTTCCTCTTTCCCATATAGATACGCCAAACATATCCTGGGTATATTCAAGAAAATCTGAACCTCCTGCTAATCTGCCGACGGAAAATTGCACCTACTTGGGCGAAACCGTTTACAGAAATCAATCAGTAAAATTCGGTATAAGAAATGACAACGATGATAGGTTGAGACATGTTTATGTAATTGGAAAGTCCGGAACCGGAAAATCATCTCTCTTTGTTACCATGATGGCTCAGGATATAGCCAATGGTGAGGGGGCGGCTATTTTAGATCCTCACGGAGAAACTATTGAAAATGTTTTGGATAGAATTCCCGACAACAGAATAGAAGATGTAATATATTTGGATCCTTCGGATACGGAATATCCCGTCGGGCTTAATCTGCTCGAGATTGATGACCCGTCTCAGAAGAACTTGATGGCGTCCGGTCTTGTTTCTGCAATAAAACAGCATTTCGATTTTTCATGGGGACCTAGATTAGAATACCTGTTAAATTACTGTGTTCTGACCTTGTTGGAAGTTCCTGGGACTACAATGCTTGGAATTACCAGGTTATTAGAAGACCAAAATTATCTTAATTATATTTTGCATTTTGTAAAAGATCCTGTTGTGCAAAAGTTTTGGTCGGAAGAGTTTAAGCAAATGAAGGGAAATCAAAAACTTGTTACGGAGGCAATTTCTCCTATACAAAATAAAGTTAATAGATTTTTAGCTTCCACTACTATTAGAAATATACTGGGTCAGAGAAAATCCACAATAGACATTTGGGATGCTATGAATTCGGGAAAAATACTTCTTATGAACTTGTCAAAAGGGAAGATAGGGCAGGATAACGCTAATTTGTTGGGGGCGCTTCTCGTATCCAGAATACAGTTTTATGCTCTTCAAAGAGCTAAAATTCCGAATGAAAAAAGAAGACCGTTCTATCTTTATGTTGATGAGTTCCAGAATTTTGCCACCGGAAGTTTTGAAGAGATTTTGTCTGAGTCAAGAAAGTATAAATTGGGTCTGAATTTGACACATCAGTTTACTGGTCAGCTCCCGGAAGATCTTTTAAAGGCCGTATACGGAAATGTGGGCACAATAATTACCTTTGCCTTAGGTGCTCCCGATGCCAAAGAATTGGCAAAAGAATTCGCTCCGTATTTCAGCGAGGAGGATATTATTTCTCTTGAGAGATTCCAGGTTTATATGAAATTGATGGTGGACGGGATGACTTCCCATCCTTTTTCAGCTAAAATATTAGTTCCTTGGGATGATGAGTTTTTAATTAAAAAAACAGGAAATAAAGAAAAAGTATTGCAGAGGAGCAGGGAGAAATATGGTGTGCCGAGAGAAAAGGTAGAGTCTAAGGTTAACAAGTGGCTGTCGACCAGATTTGACAAGGGGATGGCAATTGCTCAAGAATATTCCGGTAAGAACATAAATGGTTCAATAGGTAATAATTTTGAGAGTACAGAGGAGAAATAAAAATGAAAGAGCAGGAAAAAAATAAGGATGAATTTGATTTTACGGGCACTTATCAGAAAAAATATGAAAATGTAAAAAATCTCTTGCAGTCCGCTTTGAACCAAATAGAGAAGATTCAGAATATCATTGATAATATGGAAAGAGAAGAAAGGAAGGCTCATTATCAAAGTATTCCAGGAACGGAAGGTGTATTTGACGGTCAGTATCTGGTAGCCCAAGATGGCAGGAAAACTGAGGTTCCTCCAAATTACGCTGCGAAATCAAAGCTTGTTTACGGGGATATTTTGAAAGTTTTTACGGATTCAGGCAGACAGATATTTAAGCAGATTGATAGAGTAGAAAGAAGAGTAATCGAAGGCGTTTTGACGAAAAAAGAAGGTAAGTGGTATTTGCTTTCAGATGTGGGCTCTTACAAAATATCCGATGCTTCTGCAGAGTTCAATAGTGCTGAATTAAATGATCGTGCTGTAGCTCTAATACCAGCTGAGAATACTAAAGTTCCGTTTGCCTGTTTAGACAAAGTTCTGAAAAATTCCGAAGATGCTAAAAGTTCAGTTGAGATTGAGGGAAAAAAGAAATTAAAAACTGATGTTCATAAAAATGCGGATAGGGGAGTGAAGGCTTCCGCAGATAGGAACTCCTTTACCTTGAAACATGGTGGTAAAGATACTACTAGGCAGGGTTTGAAAAATGCGAAAAGTATGAAAAAGTTGAATAATAGTAATAACGTTTCGGGTTCAGTAAATAAAAAGATGAAAAAAGACTCCGAAAGTGCCGGAAGTAAAAAAATAATTGAGGAGAGTAGCCCCGCGGAAAAGAATAAAGCTTCTTACAATGCATTAGAGGACGACGATTTGAGATAATTACGAAGAATTAGCGCAAAGAGCAGGGGAGTTATTCCGTTTCCTCCTCCTCCATTTCTATTTCAAGTTCAGGTTCTTCTATGGTCCCCTTTCTTAAATAAGGTCTTATTTCCACTTTATCAGGTTTGAACACAGGGATAGACGTTTTTATTAAGACGACAAGTTCTTTTTCTTTCCACCTTATAAATGTAATCTTTGCTTTCGCCCCCTTATCCAGCACACATTTAACTTTCTGTACGACGTAATCATTTTTTATTGTTCCTATTAGGATTTTGTGATTTTTTTTATTTTTATAGACCTCTATATCGTCCTTTCTTACTTTAAATTCCAATTCCTCACCGGAAATAAAATCCTCTTCTTTTAGCCCTTTCGCCGTTATAGGTACTTCGGTTTCATAGGTGGTTCCGGGTTCTTTAAGCAAAGATTTTGTACTCACTAGTGTGCTTTCTCCGTTAGATTCGGTTTTCTTGTTTTTAGCCAGTTCCAGATTTTTTAGCGCCAGGGAATTAATAGGATCCACGGCCAGCACTTCCTTAAATAGCTTTTTTGCCTTTGTAAAATCTTTTGTCTGAAGATAACATCTGCCCAATCTTATTTTTGCATCTATGTTATTTGGGTAAATTTTAAGAATTTCGGAATTCAGTTTTATCGCTTCATCCCAATTTTGCTTCAACGAAGCCTCAACGGCCTTTTTTGTCAACACGGCAAGGCTTAAACTCATAAGAGATAGCATATTAAAATATAAAATTTTGTCAATAAGAGAATTTTCTTATAAAACGGGCATTTGGGTCAAGGTAACCTGCCGATAGAGATTTTTGCTATAAAAATAATCAGGAATTGTGGTAATATACTTGTTATGTCAGGTCATTCCAAATGGGCAAATATTAAAAGAAAAAAAGAAGTGACGGACGCAAAAAAAAGCAGATTGTTTTCTAAAATGAGCAGGCTTATTAGTGTTGCGGCAAAATCCGGTGCAGATCCTGATTCTAATCCCACTCTAAGATTAGCCGTTGAGCGGGCCAAAGAAGCCAGAATGCCCAGAGAGAATATAGAGAGAGCAATAGAGAAGGGGTCGGGGCAGGGGGGATCAGTAAATTTTGTTGAAGCAGTGTATGAGGGATTTGGTCCTAACGGAGAAGCTTTTTATATTAAGGCGCTTACTGATAATATAAACAGAACCGTTGCGGAAATAAGAAACATATTTAGTAGGCATGGTGGTTCGTTAGGAGCTGCCGGAAGTACTGCATATATTTTTGCATCCGATCCGGATAATCCTATTTATATGGTGGATGTTGATGATATTTCGGCGAAAAAACTTGAGGATTTGCTCGATGAACTTGACGATCACGATGATATTCAAGATATTTACGTAAATTTTGAACTCCCTGAAAAATGATAATAATAGGAATTGACCCAGGAACAGCCAGAATGGGGTATGGTGTTATAAAAGTGGGAAAAGACGGTAAGAACATTCGTTTACTGGAAAGCGACGTTATAGTAACCCACGCTGATTTGGAACCTGAAAACAGGTTGAAATATCTTTATGAAAGTCTTACATCCGTTCTTAAGAAATACAATCCTGATGTTATGGTAATTGAAAAGCTTTTTTTTAATACAAATGCAAAAACTGCAATAGCTGTAGGTCAGGCTAGGGGTATAAGTATGCTAACGGCGGCGAATCGAAAAGTAAAAGTGAATGAATTTACTGCTTTGGAAGCCAAGTTGGTATTAACCGGCTATGGCAGGTCCGATAAGAAGGTCATGCAAGAAGCGGTTAAAAAAACTTTAAAGCTTGCTGATAAGGTAGCATCTGACGATGCTAATGATGCGATTGCTATGGCCCTTTGCTATATAAAAAAGGTGGTTTTAGACGGCTCCAAGCCAAAAGGAAACAAAAAGAAATAAAATGTTTTCTAAGATTCATCTTGAACTCGAAAAGAAAAATAAATATCTGATCCAGTCTTTTTTGGTTGCTGTTTTCATCTATATTTTTACGCAAGGGGTATTAGATGTCGATCCCTTGATTTTGGCGCTTCTTTCTGTGGTTTTGGTAACAACCGGAGTACTAATATCTCATTATCCGGGGGTAACACGGGAGAATTTCTTATACAGTATCTTGATGCCCTTGGGTGTCTTAGGAGGTGCTATTCTATCGCTCCATTTTTATCCTAATTTGGGGAATGTTTTTAAAATAATGGTTATTTTCTTTTTTGCCGGGGTTTACTATCTAGTTTCCCTTGCAGATAACATTTTTTTGGTAGTACAGGATAGGGAAGAGACAATTCCTCTTTACAGGGTTGCCGTAACGTGGAGTCAAATATTGCAGGTAATTGTCGCCATACCCCTTTTTTCCGGTATTTTTAAGATAAATGTCTCTCCCTATGTGCAATCAATTATAGTGGCCGTAATTTCTTTTTTATTTACTTATTATCAATTGTGGATTTACAGATTCGAACCTGATGCTAAAAAGATCGGAGTGGGGGAGAGATTTTATCTGTGTTTTCTTTCTCTGTTTTTTATTTTCACTTCTTCTCTTGTGGTGTCATTTTTTCCTTCGGAAGATTTTCTGAGAGCTCTATTTGTGTCTTCAGTCCTCCTTTTTCTCTTGAATTATGTTTCAGCTCATCTTAAGAATGAAATATCTAAGGGAATGATAACGGGCTATATCGCTATCGTCCTTGTTTTTTTGTCTTTCCTGCTGTTTTTCGCACCGTAATTTTTCGTATATGTACATCGGTAGCATACATACAATTTTATTTTGGTTCTTGTTTTATTTTTAATTCATTTCTTTTTGGAAATTTTAATCTTTATTTAATGTAAATAAGTTGATATATTAGGGAAAAGTAGGGTAGGGATAGTGCAATTTTCATTATATATTTAATTTCTTAGCTTAATTTTTAATGTTAAAGGCACATTGGATGTAAGATTGTCATAGTTACGTTTGTCATACTATAGGTTTGAGTGCTTATTTATTTTACCCCGATTTTTTAGTCCCATAGTATTTTAGGGGAATTTAATGTTTGGGTTCTGTTACCGATAATTTAATGTAAGATTGTCATGGTTTCTTCCTGTAATATTGTCATAGTATTTTAATGTAGGATTGTCATACTTTTCCGGAGGAGTAGGGAATGTGGATAACTTTATCTGCGGGGAAAGAAAAGATAAATAGAAAAATCAGGTTGCGCGTAAATTCTGAAATCTTAATTTAGGAAATTAGTTTATTTTAATTCATTTAATTATCCTAATATGAATTAATAAATTAACGCGCGTTTATATTTCACTTCTCTTCTTGCGCCTCTTCTTAGGCGGGTTTTTTATTTATCTATTGTAATAAGGTTTTACCTCTGTCTTAACGTCGTTAAACATACATTATACGACGTTGCCCCTGTAGACTAAAGCCGCTTCCCGCTCAAGTATCCTCTTAAATTTCCATCAATAATTATAAGAAAACAATTACAGGAAAATAATTTTTATTTAAATTTGATTTGAATTAAATGAAGATTAATTGATCTATTTTTACACCTACTCTCCGGATTTCTGTACTCCTTTTGCTTTCCTATTTTTCCCGCTTTTACTTCCCTCCTTTTGCGGTATATATTCATCACAATTCACGTTCGGTTGTTACACTATCCCCTATTTCCCCCTATTTTCCTATTTTCACACCTTTTACATACAGGTATAATGCTGTTTTTTGTTTTAGTGACAACAAAAAATAATACCGACGCTCCAGAATCGATTTTAAGGCATTTTTAAAAACAAAACCATTCCAGAATCGTTTGGAGAGTGTTCCCAAGGTTCCGCACATTTTGACGCCACTTACGTCTGCATGTTTTTATCGTATTCAAATAAAGTTTGGATCAGACAGCGGGCGAGCATCGGTGTCTGAAAGATCTGAGAAAATTACGCGAATTAAGCAAATGTAGAAAATGTGGAATATGTCGTATAATCATAACATATGTCCAAAATAGATTTGTCTTCAAATTTTGATGATGTCGTTTTAGATTATCTTGAATTCTGCGAAATTGAGAAAAACCTTTCCCAAAACACTATAAAAATGTATCACTTTTATCTGACCGACTTTGGTCAATGGTCTAGGAATTTCCTGAAAAAAGATGTTTTTGCTATCGGAGACATAAATGATGACATTGTCAGGGAATATCGTATCAATTTGAATAAAAGAATAAGCTCAAAATCTAATACGGAGTTTAAAAGGTCAACTCAAAAGACTTTTCTTGTCGCTCTGAGGGCATTTTTGAAATATTTGGTTGTGGAAAAAGGTTTGGAAATAATCCCCCCGGAAAAAGTGATTTTAGGCAAGTCTGAAGATAGAGTTCCAAAAGTTTTGAATTCTCAACAAATGAGGAAATTGTTTGAAGTTCAAAATCTGGATAAAAAGTCCGGTATCAGGGATAAGGCTATTATTGAAACATTATACAGTACGGGTTTGCGGGTATCAGAGCTCGTTGCGTTAAATCGTGATGAAATAAATCTGGATACCGGTGAGTTTACTGTTGTAGGTAAAGGAAGAAAAGCTCGTACAGTATATCTCTCTCCGGAAGCCATTAAGTGGCTTAGAAGATATTTGTCTGCCAGAGCGGATCCTTTTGTCCCGTTGTTTATAAGATATTCAGGTAAAAAAATGCAGGAAAACGATTTCGACGGGGAATCTTTAAGAATAAGCCCCAGAAGTGTTCAAAGACTTATCAAAAAGTACGTGAAAAGAGCCGGAATATCTGTTGATGCTACTCCTCATACCCTAAGACATACCTATGCCACCGGTCTTTTGTCAGAGGGGGCCGATCTTCGTGAAGTCCAGGAGCTTCTTGGGCATTCCAATGTTTCAACTACTCAGATTTACACCCATGTTACCAATAAACAGCTTAGAGATATTCATAAAAAGTACCATAAGGATATTTTTGCGGAAGATAATGATTCCGGCAAAAATTCGGACAATTTGGATAGGGTTTCTTCTCTTAATTGACTAGATTCTGAAATTAAACCAGCAATTCTTTAACCGGCTTGAAGCTTTTCCTGTGGATGTCGCACGGCCCATATTTTTTTAAGGCATCTATGTGGTATCCGGTGCCATATCCCTTGTGCCTATCAAAACCATATACCGGGTATTTTTCATGCATTTTTATCATTATTTCATCCCTGTAAACTTTTGCCACTATGCTGGCGGAGGCAATAGATATGCTTTTACTGTCCCCATTTACAATATTTTTCTGGTATTTTTTTCTTATTGTGTCAATTCTAAACATGTCGGTGAGTACAAATTGCGGTCTGATTTTCAAATCACGTATCGATTGAAGAAAAGCTCTTTGCGTCAATTCTGATAATCCTACTCTGTCCACTTCTTCCGCTTCAAAGGTCTCTATTGAGTAACTTATTGCCTCGTTTCTTATGAATTCGGATAAAATTTCTCTTTTTCCAGCTGATAATTTTTTAGAATCGTCTATTTTCCTATAAAATTCCGTCCCTTCCTCGTTTCTTCTTACCCTTCCGTTCTTTTGTTGGTTGTATTTTCGGTTTTTCGCATATTCGACGTCGTTATTTATATATTTTCTGCTTTCATTCTCTTCATTATTTTTATCTCCGGTCTTAGTATTACCTAATAATTTACTCATTTCTTCATTATTCCTCTTACTTGCGACATTTTCTCGCCCAGTAACTTCCATATTTGAATTCATTTTCGGCCACCTATCTTCCAAATCTTTGCTGAAGATTTTTTCCAAGTCCAGAATTACCGCTACTGCCACAAATGGACCGGCTAACGGTCCCCTACCCACCTCGTCTACTCCGGCTACATATCTTATGCCGTTGTTATAAAGTTTTCTTTCATATTGAGTAATTTCACGGAAATTCATTTTATTCAGTGGATATTTCCTGTTCTTCCTCACCTATCACTGCTACTGAGGCTACCTTATCTCTTTCGTTCAGTTTTATCAATCTTACCCCTTGTGTGGCTCTTCCTAAAGTAGGAATTTGTTTTGCCGACAATCTTATGATTTTTCCCGATGTTGTAGCAATAAGTACATCAAGGTTTTTATCTCTCTCAATGGCCCTTGCGGTGACTAAACGCCCTGTTTTGTCTTTTACCTTGTATGTTAAGATTCCGGAACCGGCTCTTTTTTGCACTTTATATTCCTCTGTTGCCGTTTTTTTGCCGTAACCAAGCTCTGAAAGGACTAAAAGTTCAATATTTTTACTCTTTTTAGGTATTATGACTGTTCCCACAACGCTATCTTTTTCCCGCGACAATTTTATTCCTCCTACTCCTTTTGCTGATCTTCCCATAGGTCTAACATCTTTTTCGCTGAATCTTATAGACTGACCCATTTCGGTAGTTAATAACACATCATCCTCGCCCGAAGTTGTGTCAACAAAAGTTAAGTTGTCTCCTTTGTCCAGTGTTATGGCTATTATTCCCGCGGTTCTGATATTTGCAAAATCTTCCATAGGAGTTTTTTTGACTACTCCTCTGGATGTGGTGAAGAAAATAAAGCCGTTTTTGCTCTCAAGCTCTTCACTAGTTTTGGTTAAAAAGGCCTCTACCCTCTCGTCCTGTTTCATACTAAGGAAGTTTATCAAGGGAGTTCCTTTTGCGTTTCTTGAGGATTCCGGTATTTCCCATATTCTTAATTTGTAGACTTTTCCTGTATTTGTGAAGAAAAACGCCCAGTCATGAGTATTGCATATCTTGATAGTTTCAACAGCGTCTTCCTCTTTCAATTCCTGGCCCTTTACTCCCTTTCCTCCCCTGCCCTGTTTCTTGTACGTTGTCTCTTTTAATCTTTTTATGTATCCTCCTTCAGAAATAGTGACGATACATTTTTCATTTACAATCAGATCCTCATCGCTAAGCTCCCCTATTTTCCCCTTAATAACCTTAGTTTTTCTGGGATCGGCATATTTGTTTTTTAATTCGTTTAGCTCACTTTTTATGGTGTTAATTATTCTTTTCGGGGATTTAAGCAGGTCTTCGTAGTCGGCAATTGTCTCCAGTATTTGTTTTAGTTCGTCCTCTATTTTTTTCCTTTCCAATGCGGCCAATCTTCTAAGTTGCATGTCCAATATTGCCTGAGCTTGAATTTCTGACAATTTAAATCTTGTTATCAACCCTTCCTTGGCGGTTTCGGCATCCTTACTTGATTTGATAAGTTTTATGACTTCATCGAGATTATCTAAGGCTATTTTCAAACCTCTTAATATATGAGCTCTTTCCTCCGCTTTTTTGAGTAAAAAAATTGTTCGTCTTACTACTATTTGTTGTCGGTGCTTTACAAATTCTTCTAAGATGTTTTTCAAAGGCATCAATTTAGGCTCGTTGTTTAAAAGAGCTACAAAATTTGAATTGAAGGTGTTTTGAAGCTGAGTATATTTAAAAAGTTGATTTTTTATCTTGTTTACAACCGCCTCCTTTTTTAGCTCTACTACTATTCTTATGCCGTCTTTGTTTGATTCGTCCCTGATATCGGAAATTCCTATTACTCTTTTTTCCTTTACCAAATCGGCTATTTTTGCTATGAGAGTGGCTTTATTCACCATATACGGAATCTCCGTTACTACCAATTTAGTTTTTCCGTTTTTGGTTTCCTCTACATCAACTTTTGCTCTCGTAACCACCTTTCCCCTGCCGGTTGCGTACATTTGCACCAGTTCTTTTTGGTCGTAAATTATTCCTCCGGTCGGAAAATCCGGGCCAAGAATTACTTTTGTTAAATCCTCTACATTGGCGTCGGATGAGAAATTTAGAGTTGCTACCTGTTTTGGGTCGTCTTTTTTTGGCGCCTCTCCGATATCTTCCGCTTTGTCTATCAAAACATTTATGCCGTCCACTATTTCCCCGAGATTATGAGGTGGTATATTTGTTGCCATACCAACAGCTATTCCCGTCGCTCCGTTTAAAAGCAAGTTCGGTATATTTGAAGGCAGATATACGGGTTCCTCGTTTTGCAAATCGTTCACTTCGAAATCTACGGTTTCTTTGTCTATATCAGCATAAAGCTCTTCCGCTATTTTCTCCAATTTGCATTCAGTGTATCTCATGGCTGCCGGAGGATCCCCATCAATACTTCCAAAATTTCCCTGCGGTTTTATCAACGGGTATCTCATGCTGAAGTCTTGTCCCATCCTTACTAAGGCGTCGTAAACGGAAATATCTCCGTGTGGGTGATATTTTGCCAAAACTCCCCCTACCACACTAGCGCATTTGTGAAATTTTCCCGAAAAAGTCATTCCCGACTCCTGCATAGCGTATATTATTCTTCTCTGCACGGGTTTTAGGCCGTCTCTTACATCGGGAAGAGCCCTGGAAACAATTACGCTCATTGCGTAATCAAGGTAGGAACTTTCCATCTCCGACGTTATTTCGGTATTTAGTATGTTCGGATTTTCTGTAATTTCCGTATTTTCAGTCTTTTTGTCTTTTTCGTTCATAAACCTAATAATTTTAGCAAATTTAAGGGAAAATTGAAGCGTTATTAAAGGCTCATAATGCCTTTTACGAATTCTTTTCTTTCTATCAGTTTATCGGCTGTTCCGATGTCGCCTGAAAAATTAAATCCGAACTTCTGTTCCAGTATTTCGCGTATGTCTTCGTTTTCCGTTAAAATATAGGTTTTTCCCATGGAAATGCACGGAGCATTAAAAAACCATCTTTGGTGGTCAAAATTGTTTAATACTTCTTTTATGAGAGGACTGTAGTCAACAACAAATTTTTTGCTCTCCCATAGTTCTATTTGCCCTATTGTAAATTTTGTACCCAAATTGGGGAATTCTATTATCTTTACGTCATCAATAATGGCTTGCCTCGGATTTTTATAAACATATTCCTCCTGATCTATGAAATATTTTTCAATCCAATTTTTGGGCATATCGGCTTTTGGTATAAGATCTTCAAAAGCTTGCGCGTCTCTAGGTGATGTCAATGAAGTTTTAAAATTTAAGGTGTTTGAAACTATTGCGGCGTAAAGTAGTTTCGCGCTTGTCTGAGATATTTTATCCGAAAATCCTCTTTTCTTGTATTCTTCCCATATTAATGTCGCACACGCTCCGATGTTTTCGATTTTTGCCTTTTCTCCTAATTTCTGCCTCCAATATTCTTCATATCCCACGTGATGGTCATATATTTCTATTATTTTTTCTTCCCTAACGAATTTGGGAAATGTATGAGGATCCGTTGTGTCAACCATAACAAACTTTAATTCTTCTAATTCTTCGGTTTTTGGCTCCTTTTCATATTTAAGGTCCCAGGATTTTATTTCCGCCGTAACGCTGTTTGTCGGCTCTTTCGGTACATACGCCACTGCGTATTTTCCTTCTAGATTTAAAAGTTCCGCGTAGGTGTTGGAACAGGCAAGGGAATCCATGTCTGATGTATATAGTGCTTGTGTTACTCCTATTTTTTCCATTTTTTCTTCTTATTCTTATTCTTACTATTTCTTACTATGAAAGAAAATTGCTAAGTAATATCAATATTTGCTTCATGAGCGTGGGTGGTGATAAATCTTTTTCTCGGTGCCACCTCTTCTCCCATAAGGGTTGTGAAAACTTCATCGGCATGCTCGGCATCTTCCACAGTTATTTTTTTAAGTCTTCTTGTCTGCGGATTCATGGTTGTTTCCCAAAGTTCCTCAGCATTCATTTCTCCGAGGCCTTTAAATCTTTGAACAATAGCTTTTTTCCCTTCCTCAGTTTTTAGAAACTCCTCCCGATCTTTATCGGTAAAAAGATATCTTTTTTCCTTCCCCCAAACTGCCTTGTAAAGCGGTGGGAAGGCCACATAAATGTTTCCGTTCTTTATTAAATCCGGCATATGTCTGTAAAAAAATGTTAAATAAAGAGAATTTATGTGCATTCCGTCGGTATCGGCATCAGCCATGATTATTATTTTGTGGTACCTTAGCTTTGAAGAGTCAAATTGGTCCCCTATTCCGCAACCGATTGCCACTATAATGTCCTTAAACTTTTCAGAATCAACTATTTTGTCCAATCTTGCGCGTTCGGTGTTTAGTATTTTTCCGAAAATGGGTAAGATTGCCTGTGTATCCCTGTTTCTGGCTTGTTTAGCAGTTCCTCCCGCGGAATCTCCTTCTACCAGGAATAATTCTGTTAGTTCGGGATTTTTTTCCGAGCAATCTGCTAATTTTCCCGGCAATACTCCCCCGCTTTCAAGAGCTGTTTTTCTTATAACCGTATCTCTTGCGGCTTTCGCGGCCATTCTTGCTTTATATGAAAGAACATTTTTGCTTATTATGGCGTTTGCATCCTTGGGGTTTTCGGCCAAATACTGTTCTAATGCTTCTCTTACCACAGCCTCTACTGCTATTCTTGCTGATGTGTTTCCCAGCTTTGATTTGGTTTGTCCCTCGAATTGAAGAGTTGAAGAGTCAAGAGAAACGGAAATTATTGCTGTCAGCCCTTCTTTTAAATCATCCCCCGATAAATTATCATCCTTATCTTTTAGAGCACCTATTTTTCTGGCGTAATCATTTAAACATCTGGTTAACGCCATCCTGAAACCTGTCAAGTGAGTTCCCCCCTCTATGTTTTTCAAATGATTTGCAAAACAAAGGACATTTTCCCTAAAAGTGTCGTTATACTGCATGGCTACCTCTACATTTACATCTCCGTATTGTTTTTGAACATAGAAGGGCTTCCGATTTATCACATCTTTGTTTTTGTTCAGTGCATCCAAATATGCTTTTATCCCTCCCTCAAAGTAAAAAACATACTTTTGATCAATTTTATGACTCAATACCTCAAATTTTATTCCAGCTGTGAGATAAGCGTACTCTTTTATCTGGTTTACGAAAAATTTAAAGTCAAAGTCGGTAGTTTCAAAAATCTTCTTGTCGGGTTTGAATTGAACTATGGTCATAGTTTCGTAATTCCAACTATCTAGATCTATGTTCCATTCGGCGTTTTTCAGTTTTGTCGGTTTTTTAGGGTCTATTTCCTCCACCGGCCTTACTTTGTTTCCCCCGTTCTCATATTCCTGTATGAAAGTTTTTCCGTTTCGCTTTGTTATTACTCTAAACCATTCGGAAAGTGCATTTACCACAGAAGAGCCTACTCCGTGCAATCCGCTGGATACCTTGTATCCACCGCTTCCGAATTTTCCTCCGGCATGAAGTTTTGTGAAAGCAAGTTCCAGCGCGCTAACCCCGTATCCTTGTTTTATATCGGTCGGTACTCCTCTTCCGTTGTCGTATACGGTACAGGAGCCATCGTTGTTAAACTCAACTTTAATGTGCGTAGCATATCCGGCTATTGCCTCGTCCATGGAGTTGTTGACTATTTCCGTTACAAGATGGTTTAAACCTTCTTCCCCTGTTGAGCCTATATACATTCCCGGCCTTTTTCTTACCGGTTCCAAGCCCTCTAAAACCTGTATTTGGTCGGCTCCGTATTCGTCTAAATTTTTATTTTTATTTTCCATAAGTTCAAAAAATGAGCAGGATTTAAGATATCACTTTTAGAATGCAAACTACAATAGCTTTTATATTTTACCTGTTAAATAAGCGTTTAACAAGGATTTTAGGAGAGATTTAAAACTAGGGATTCAAGAGATAATCTGACATTTACATTGGAGTTTTCAAGATCGTTTTTTACCTCAATGATTTTTGAGATATTTTTTGGAGCGGAAGTATTTTTGGGATTTCTGAGCATAGCTTCTCTACTCTCTTCCACCCATTTTTCCAGCATTTCTATAACATCCTCTTTTTCTTCCTTGGAGATTTCAGGGCAAATATCCAATCTTTTTCCCGGCTCCATTTTTATAATTTCTTCAAGAGACGGCATAACGGTGTTTTCTGTGCGGTAATTTTCATTTTCACTTTTTCTTTCCTTTAAGTCTATCAACCGGCATCTTGAAACTATTGTGTTAAGAATAAAATTATATGTTTTTGCGGACAAAATTATCTCTGATTGAGATGGTGGTTCCTCAAGTGTTTTTAAAAGAGAGTTTTGAGCTTGAACGGTCATTTTTTCGGCATCAAAAATTATGAGAAATTTCTTTCTATACGAAAATGGTTTCTCCCGAAGGAAATTTGTTCCTTCCCTCGTTTGTGATATGCCGATTGATTTTTCTCCTTTTTCACGGTTGATTATAAAAATATCAGGTTTATCCTCCAATTCCTGAATTTCTTCAAAATTCTTTCCTTCCTCTTTGTTTACAATATCCACTATTTTCTTCTCTCTATCCTCTTTGTTTCCACCGAAAATTAAAACAGACCCATTCATAATTGGAATTATACCTTAATAAAGAAGATTAAATTAAAATTAACTAAAAATAAAAAATACTTTGTTTGTTGAATTTGATCCTCGCAGTTGTTAACATAATATAAGTGTAATTCTGCCCTATGGATAAATTAAATGAAACAAAAACTGTAGCTGATGTTCTTTATGAAAAAAAACTAATCAGTTCCGATCAGCTTGCTGCCATTAAATTTGAAAGTGTAAACACCGGAAAAAGTATAGATTCCATCATAAAAGATAGGGGTTATGTAAAAAGCGAGGATTACGCCCAAGCTTTCGGGGAAGTTTATGGTATCGGGTTTGCAAATCCAGGTGTCGGTCAGATAAACCCCGAATTGTTTGATAAGATCGGTAATGATATAGCTAAAAAATATCGTGTTTTCCCCCT